>NZ_CP087715.1:0-318333 GCF_020991125.1 Microbulbifer celer | reverse complement strand
GCACCCGTTCTGGATGTTCGGCTTCCTGATCCTCACTGCAGTCACCTTCAGTATGTTCGGGTTTATCATCGGCGTATGGGCGGACGATTTCCAGAAACTGCAGATCATTCCGCTGATGGTGATCACGCCGCTGACTTTTCTCGGCGGCGCCTTCTATTCCATCAATATGTTGCCGGAATTCTGGCAGAAGGTGACCCTGTTCAACCCGGTGGTGTACCTGATCAGTGGTTTCCGCTGGGCATTTTACGGCGTGGCGGATGTGAACGTGGGCATCAGCCTGGGAATGACGATACTGTTTTTACTGCTGTGTATGTTCAGCGTGTGGTGGATATTCCGCACTGGTTACAAGATCCGTACGTGATTCTCCCCGGGACCTATCAAATAAAAAAGGCCCGCATGGATATTCCATGCGGGCCTTTTTTCTCCCGAACCAACAGCGTATCCCACCAGTTCAAACACCGAACGCGCGCAAGAATATCCGCACCGCTTCCGCCACATGCTCCCGGCTCTCTTCCCTGCTAGGAGGAGGACGGCACCCAAGCATGATCTGGAGATGCCGGCAGCCCCCCTGTAACATGCCAAAAAACAACTCCACCGCACGCTCCGGGGACGGCACCTGTAGCTGCTGCAACTCGTTGGCACGCTGGAAAAAACTGACCATGGCGCTCTGGGTTCGTTGCGGGCCCGCCTCGCAAAAGAGTCGCGCCATTTTCGGGTCATCGGCACCGATGGCGTTGATCAGACGCATCGAGTCTTCGCTGTAGACCATCTCCAGAAACGCTTCGCCGATGTTCTGCAGCATTTCCGCCACCGAACCACCGGGTTCAAGGGTGAACATCGGCAACGGCATCAAATTTTCGCACTTGGCCTCAATCGCGGCGAAATACAGGGCCTCCTTGCCGGAGAAATGGCTGTACACCGTCAACTTGGAGACGCCCGCCTCCCGGGCCACGGCATCCATGCTGGTGCTGGTGAAGCCGTGGGTCAGAAACAGGGATTTGGCCGCATCCAGAATCGCATGTCGCTTGGCGGGGTCTTTGGGGCGACCACGGCCCGCTGGGGGCTCTGCCGATGTAGGGGAAGTCTGTTCGCTCATGGTTGTCATCATTTTGCCGGCCGCGTCTCCGATCCCTATCGCACCCGCGAAGGAGCACAGATCTGTGTAGAAACAGGCGCACACCGCCACTGAATTAGTGGACTCTCCAGTTCAATATATTTACTATACTCAATAGTATAGCAATTAAGCTTGGCCCGCTTCGAATAGCGGGTATAGAGACTACTGTACCAGTTTCCCGGGAAGCGATACGGCGATGTGGCACTTTTTCGCCATCTGGCCGACAACTCCGGTTGGTCGGCAGTCGCTCTCCACCAACAACCGCAAGGAACGAGGTAACCATGAACCGCTTCCAATCCGCCAGTCGACCTGCCCTCGGCCTGCTGCTGACCGCTGCGCTGGGTGTGTCGCTCACCGCGTGCTCTCCGCCGGAGTCCAATCAGCAGAAGCCGCCCCGCCCCGCCGTAGTGGTCCAACCCACCGCTGCCGAAGGCCAGCTTGCGGTCTATCCCGGCGAGGTGCGTGCGCGCCATGAACCCGCGCTGGCATTCCGGGTTGGTGGTGAGGTAACCCGCCGGCTCGTACAGGTGGGGGACCGGGTAAAAAAGGGACAACCGCTGGCGCAGCTGGACGCGGAAGACCTTTTGCTGCAGCGTGATAGCGCCCGCGCTCAGCTCACCGCCGCCGAGGCCGAACACCGCAATGCCAAAAGCGAGCACACCCGATATGAGGAACTACTGGCACGCAAGCTGGTGGGAGAATCCCGCTTCGACGCGGTCAAAACCCGCCTGGACGCCAGCGCCGCGCAGCTCAGACAGGCCCGCGCCCAACTGGAAGTAGCGGAGAACCAGGCCGCCTATGCAGTACTGAAAGCCCCCCGCGACGGTGTTATTGCCCAACGTATGGTGGAAGCCGGCCAGGTGGTGAATGCGGGCCAGACCGTATTCACCCTCGCAGCCGAGGGCGAACGGGAAATACGCATCGACCTGCCAGAACAGAATATCGCCCGCTTCAAAGTGGGCCAGCCGGTAACACTGGAACTCTGGTCGCGTCCGGGCGAGCCCTACAGCGGCCAGATCCGCGAACTCTCCCCCGCCGCCGACCCCACCCTGCGTACCTATGAAGCCCGGGTGGCCTTCGACAACTCTTCCGCAGATGCAGAACTGGGACAGAGTGCACGGGTGTATGTGCAGAACACCATTGGCGCACCACTGCTCAGCGTACCTATGTCCGCCGTCACCGCCGATGGCGATAGCGCGCACCTGTGGAAGCTGGACCAGCACAATTTCACGCTGGTCAAAACTCCCGTCGTGGTCGCGAACTACGGCAACGAGTTCGCCCAGATCCAGTCCGGGCTCAGCCCGCGCGACTGGATTGTCGCCGCCGGCACACAGTTGGTACGGGAAGGCCAGCGGGTACGGCCGGTAGACCGCAACAACCGCCCCATCGAATTCGAGGTTGCCGGACAACCCTGAGAAAAAACGGATAGCGTCACGCGCCTTTCTTAGCCACATGCGAAGGCGTCGATACCGGGTGTGGTCTTGTGAGACCGCCACTCAACAGCTTTAGCCGTAGAACGAATCAAAGAGTACGGACCACTAAATCATGCGATTCAACCTCTCCGAGTGGGCGCTGAAAAACCGCCCGCTGGTACTCTACGCCATGCTGGTCATCAGCATCATGGGTGCCATTTCCTACACCCAGCTTGGCCAGAGCGAAGACCCGCCCTTCACGTTCAAGGTGATGGTCGTGAATACCCTGTGGCCCGGCGCCAGCGCCGAAGAAGTCTCGCGACAGATCACAGAGCGTGTGGAAAAGAAACTGATGGAGACCGGGGACTATGACAAGATCACCTCCTTCTCCCGTCCCGGCCAATCCCAGGTTATGTTTATGGCCCGCGACGATATGCGCTCCAAGGATATTCCCGATCTCTGGTATCAGGTGCGTAAAAAAGTCGGCGACATCCGCCACACCCTCCCACCAGATATCCAGGGACCGTTCTTTAACGATGAGTTCGGCACCACCTACGGCAATATTTACGCCCTCACCGGTGACGGTTTCGACTACGCCCTGATGAAAGACTACGCCGACCGCCTGCAGCTGGCCCTGCAACGGGTAGAGGACGTGGGTAAAGTGGAATTGCTCGGCGTACAGGACGAACGTATCTGGGTTGAAATCTCCAATACCAAGCTGGCGTCACTGGGTATTCCCATGAGTGCGGTGCAGTCCGCATTACAGGGACAGAACAGCATCGCCGATGCGGGCTTTGTGGAGGCCAGCAGTGACCGCGTGCGTATTCGCGTGAGCGGCCAGTTCCGCACCGTGGAAGAGATCCGTGATTTTCCCATCCGTGCCGGTGAACGTACCCAGCGGCTGGGTGATATCGCCGATATCCATCGCGGCTTCAGTGATCCGCCCCAGCCCCGAGTGCGGTTTATGGGCGACAACGCCATCGGTATCGCCGTGTCGATGAAAAAAGGCGGTGATATTCTCGCCCTGGGAGAAAACCTCGATGCCACCTTTGCCGAATTGCAACAGGACCTGCCACTGGGCCTGACACTCAGCAAGGTGTCCGATCAGCCGGCGGCGGTGCAGCAGAGTGTGGGAGAATTCGTCAAGGTGCTCGCCGAAGCGCTCATCATCGTCATGCTGGTGAGCTTCTTCTCCCTCGGTGTGCGCACCGGGCTGGTGGTCGCCCTGTCGATTCCCCTGGTGCTGGCGATGACCTTTGCGCTGATGCATTACTTCGGTATCGGCCTGCACAAGATTTCCCTGGGCGCACTGGTGCTGGCACTGGGATTGATGGTGGACGATGCCATCATCGCCGTGGAAATGATGGCGATCAAAATGGAACAGGGGCTCAGCCGGCTGAAGGCGGCCGGCTTTGCCTGGACCAGTACCGCCTTCCCCATGCTGACCGGCACCCTGATCACGGCGGCGGGCTTTCTGCCGATTGCCACCGCGCAGTCCGGCACCGGTGAATATACCCGCTCGATTTTCCAGGTCGTTACCCTGGCCCTGCTCGCCTCCTGGGTGGCCGCCGTGGTATTCGTCCCCTACCTGGGTGCACGCCTGCTACCATCTCCGGCGGAAACCGGTGATCAAGGATCGGGTAAAGGTGCAGAGCAAGATCCCTACGACAAGCCTTTCTACCGTCGCTTCCGCAAAGTCGTAAACGGGTGCCTGCAGTACCGTAAAACCGTTCTGCTCGCAACGGTACTGATCTTTGCCGGCGCGATTTTCCTGTTCCGGTTTGTACCGCAACAGTTCTTTCCCTCCTCTGCGCGGCTGGAGCTGATGGTGGACCTGAAACTGAACGAGGGTGCCTCACTCAATGCCACCAGCGAGCAGGTGACGCGGCTTGAAACCCTGCTGGCCCAGCACCCGAAAGTCGAAAACTATGTAGCCTATGTGGGTACCGGTTCGCCGCGTTTTTATCTGCCGCTGGATCAGCAACTACCGGCGGCGAGCTTCGCCCAGCTCGTGGTGCTGACCCGCTCGGTGGAGGAGCGGGAAGAAGTGCGCAGCTGGCTGATCGACACTTTACGCGAGCAGTTCCCCAGTGTGCGCACGCGGATATCGCGACTGGAGAATGGACCGCCGGTGGGGTATCCGGTGCAGTTCCGTGTATCCGGAGAACACATACCCGAGGTTCGGAAGATTGCCCGAGCAGTGGCAGACAAGGTACGTGAAAACTCCGCGGTGGCCAATGTACACCTCGACTGGGAGGAGCCGAGCAAAGTCGTGCGCCTGCATGTAGATCAGGCCCGGGCGCGAGCCCTGGGGGTCAGCAGTGCCGGACTGTCGCGCGCACTGGAAGGGTCACTGTCCGGCACGACGGTAGGCCAGTTCCGCGAGGACAATGAACTGATCGGGGTCCAGGTGCGCGGTGGCGAGACCGAGCGCAATGCGTTACATCAAGTGGGCCACCTGGCGGTACAGACCAGCAGCGGCCGCAGTGTGCCACTGAACCAGGTCGCAACGCTGGAGTACGGTTTCGAGGAAGGGGTGATCTGGCATCGCAACCGCCTGCCTACGGTTACAGTGCGCGCGGACATTTATGGCAAGCAGCTGCCGGCGACGGTGGTGAATGCGGTGTGGCCGCAGTTGCAGGAGATTCGCGATGAGTTACCACCGGGTTACCTGCTGGAGATTGGCGGCAGTGTGGAGGAGTCTGCCCGCGGTCAGGAATCGGTGAATGCGGGCATGCCCCTGTTTCTGCTGGTGGTGTTTACCCTACTGATGTTACAGCTGCGCCGCTTTTCTCTGGCGACGATGGTGTTCCTTACTGCACCGCTGGGGATTATCGGGGTGACCTTGTTCCTGCTGTTATTCAATCAGCCATTCGGGTTTGTGGCGATGCTGGGTACGATTGCGCTGGCGGGGATGATCATGCGCAACTCGGTGATTCTGGTGGATCAGATTGAACAGGATATTGCCCAGGGACTTTCTCAATGGGAGGCGATTGTGGAGTCTACGGTGCGCCGTTTCCGGCCGATTGTGTTGACCGGGTTGACGGCGGTGCTGGCGATGATTCCGCTTTCACGCAGTGACTTTTTCGGGCCGATGGCGGTGGCGATCATGGGTGGACTGATTGTAGCCACGGCGCTGACCTTGCTGTTTTTACCGGCTTTGTATGCGGCGTGGTTCCGGGTTAAGCGCGAAGACTGATGGAGTGGGACTGTTCTTTCCTGATCCAGAGGTATAGCTACTTCCTTGCGCAGTGGCGGTGCCGCTACCGTGTATCGCCTTCCGGGACACGCCGTAAACCCAGTCCGGCCGCTTCAGCGCGGCGCCTTCGGCCCATGGGGGCTCGTCTGCGACCGTCCCGGCCGCAGACGGTCCCGGAAGGTGATACACCGTATCAGCACCTGCGCGCGGGGCTTCAGAGACCCAAACTGAACTGGAAGCGAGTCCCCACACCAGACAGAGTGATAGCTGGCTAAAAGAGCTACTGCATCTCCGCATTCAATTTTTTTCTGCCTCCATCTCATCCAGTACTTTGCGCAGGCGATCCGGCCTGTCAGTCATAATGCCGTCTACGCCCATTTCCGCCAGTCTGCGCATCTCTTCCTCCTCATTGACCGTCCACACGTCTACCCGGATGCCGCGAGACTGGGCCTGTTCGACGGATTCCGGTGAAATCAATTTAATACCGTTGTACTCCACCGGGATATGCAGTGCCTGATAGCGCGGGGTGACCAGGCGCATGGCCTTTAACCGGGAAGCAATCGCGAACAGGCGCACTTCATCGGAACCCGCACCGGTAGCCACGTGGGGGCAGTGTTCTCGGAAGGCATCGATGGCGGGTTGGTGGAAGGAGGAGATGATTACCTGGTTGCTTTTGTTGAAGGCGCGCACGGTGCGGCAGAGGCTATCTGCGGCTGCGGGATCGGGGGTTTTGAGTTCAATGACCATGGGGTATCTGGGGAAGGTTTCAAATACTTCATCGAGGGTGAGGATTTTTTGGGGGTTCTCCCGGTAGGGAAATGTTTTGCCATCCTGGGTCCAGTTGTGAGCGACATTGAGTTCTCGCAACTGCGCGAGGGTCAGGTCGCGGATCGCACCGTTGCCGTCAGTGGTTCTGTCCACGGTGTCGTCGTGCATCAATACCAGTTCGCCATCAGCGGTGGCGTGGATGTCCATCTCCAGACTATCCACTTTCAGGGCTGCCATCTGCTGCAGGAATTCCCGCGTGTTCCCCGGATACAGGCCCTGCCCGCTGTCGTCGGCGTGAGAAATAATCAGTGGCCGCGGCTGGCCGCTGTCGTTGATGGCGGGAATAGGGAACTGTAAGCCGGTATCTGGAGCAGGTTTGGCGGCGAGCCAACGCCAGCCGATAAATATCACCATCGCCAGCAACAGTAAGTACAGGATTTTCTTCAGCATTTTATTAGAGGTGTTGTGATTGCGTTTTACGGACCTGGCAGTGCGCCAGGATCGTCTGCGTCACCTACTCTAGCGCAGAGCCAGCAGCCTGTCTGGTCGATTGGTGACAATCCCATCCAGCCCCAATTCGATGTAGCGCTGCATATCGAGCTCCTCATCCACGGTCCAGACCGAGAGGTGCAGGCGGTGGCGGCGGGCGGCACGGATAAAGCGGCGGGTGAATACCGGGATGCCATGAAAGCGCATGGGAAGTTGCATGGTCTGGTAGGCGGGATTGAGCAATCGCTCGACGCCGACAAGTTGGGCGACGAAGAACTTCAACGCTTCTCTCATGGTCGCGCCGGTTGCAACGGTGGGAGACAAAGCGCGAAACCTACTGATAACGGCCTGGTGGAAGGAGGAAACAATCACCCGATCCTGACAGCGGGCGTTGTCGATTGCACGGCTCAGCACCTCGGCTGCCGCCGGATCATCGTTTTTCAGTTCGATGATCTTCGGGGTATCTGGCACGGCCTCGAAGACCTCGTCGATGGTAACAATGGGCAGGGAGTTGTCGCGATAGGGGTATGGCCCGGGCTCACCCGAGATATCCACAGCCCGCCAATGATAGGCGGCATTCAGTTGGCGCAACTCCGCGAGGCTGTGCTCCCTCACTTGGCCCTGGCCATCAGTCGTGCGTTCGAGCGTAGGATCGTGCATCAGCACCAGCTGATTATCTGCCGTGAGGTTGAGGTCCATTTCCAGGGCGCCCACTCCAAGCGCCACCATCTGCTGTAGATACAACAGGGTATTGCCCGGGAACAATCCCTGGCCGGACTCATCACCATGGGCGATCACCAGCGGACGATGATCGGCCTCGGGAGCGAACGGGCGCCCACCCCCCATGTCCAGAGAAGGTGCCATCAGTGAAAGAGCGTCTCCAGGGGTTCCAGATCATTGATGACCTGCCGCTGAAACACCTGCTTTCTGACAATGAGCTCCCCGCGGCTGCTCAACCACAGAAGCGGAAACTGAGTCGCGAGATATGTTGCAGGTATTCCCTGAATAAACTGAAATTTCATGAAGGCTGCTCCATCTTTTCCATTGAGTTCAGCTCCGCTTTTTGTGCACTTTTCTCACGCCAGCTCAGATAGCGGTTTTCCAGCCATAACGGGAAGAAGATCACGATATCGTAGACCCTGACCAGTATATTGCCTGCACCCAGTAGCCCGGCACCCAGCAGTCGCAAGAATACGCAAATCAGACGCAGAGTAAAGGCAGACAGCGCACCGATCACAGTACGTGTCGTGGCAATGAAATTCTCCAGGGGAATAGCGACAAAGGCCAGAGCAAACGGCAGGATAAATCCCATTCCCATCTGTGCCACTGTTGTAATCCAGTAGACGCCAGCGGCAGGTTCCGCCAGAGCTTCTCCATGTAACTGCGCACTCACTGCCAGATTTTCCTGCGTCAGGATTTCGCGCATAAACGCGAGTCCCGCTTCTACTGTAGCGAGAGAGAACAACAGGAAGAAGGCAGACCACATCATACGTGTACGCAACTTGTCACTGAGCGCACCGATAACCGGGAACAGCCGTGTAATACGCAGGCACTCCATCACAAACAAACCCATGGTGATCTCAACCAGAATAATCACCAACGCGGATATATCGGCGACCTTGAAACTGCCGATATAACTGGTACCCCCCACTATTTCGGTCATCGGCCGCGCGATCAAGTGGAAATTGATCAATACCCCACCCACCCCTATCGCAAGAACAAACGCAGAAATGAAAAACTGGCTGAGGGAAGATGAGGACAGCAGACGCTGCGCGCGGTCGCTGGATTGCAGAATTTCCTCGTAGCGCTCCATATGCCCATCCACCACACTCGACCGCTGCTGCACACTGAGGAACGTTTTATTCACGCGGCCCAGGCTGTTCAGGATCGAACGCCAGGCGGGCATCATGCGCTTCAGCAGCTGATGCCTTTCCCGCGCGGCTTCACGGTAGGCTTCCAGCGCCTTGGCCTCCGCCTTGCGCATGGAGACGTGAATAGTTTCCAGCACATCCCCCACTACCGGGTCTTTTTTCGCAGGAATTTCCGCTACGGCTTGGATGGCCTTAGCCCAGTTACTGGGCTCCGGCGGCACTTCAGAGCTCCGCACGTAGTCTTGATCAATGACTGTCAGTTGTTCACAGAGCTTGCGGTGCAGATCCGGGTACTGACTGAGCTCTTTCTTCATTGCCGCTTCGATGCGGTCAAACTCACGCTCGATATTTCGCTCGGTAGCCTCGCGCCCCACGGCCAGCAATACCTCCCGGTTGCGCTGTTGCAACCGGAACTCGGTGGCAGCTACCGCATTGGCTGCCAGGCGGAAAGAATGATGAAAAAAGCGGGCCAGTGAGAAAACGCCCTGATGGACCGGCTTGCGGGCAAGAAACAGTGCAATCAGCGCGACAATAAACCACAACCACGGCGGCAGACTGTGAAAAAGTTCGGTCATGCTACAGCTCCTTTTCTGCCATTCGGCAGGTTGCAGTCAATATGTACAGACCCTACTTCAGTCTCTCATGGTGTCTGATTACTTCTTATTCACGGGTTCTTGAATGGGCTATAGGTTGGTTGTGGGCCAATGGCAGAAGTCGACATTGACAAGCACATCGATATCGTACCAACTGTCGACAATCTTATCCGCCGCAAAGTCACACTTGGAGGGCTTTGATGGCCGGAAAGTTCGCCTTTCGGTGGAATTCAGCGTCAGCCCAACTGTTTGCGGAAGTACAAGGTAGAAAGCCTCATCACTACCGCGATACTCCCAGCAGTGCCAGACTAAGCCTGAGGATACCGACATCCCGCAGCTTGATCCCTAACCTGAACGGAATGTTCCCGGTTACAGGGTCCGCGACCGCGCGCTGCGCCTCCACTTCCACCTGCACCGTCTCCGATTCTACCAGTACGCCTCCGGCACCCCCATTTCAACTAATCGTCCCTTAGCAAAAAATGAAAAATATTACGAAACAATCTAAAAAATCAGCATTCCAACTATTTAATTATTAGAAAATTTCCTTTTACACCAGATTAATCTTAGAGCCTGTCACCAAAACTTTCTTACCCATAGATAATCACTACTACACTCCAAACAAATTTCTCAAGCGATGAGATTTTCGGCTCATCGGCACCAATTTCCGCCGCGATAGATTGCAGCAAGCGACGAAAAGTTTCGAGTTTTTGTCACATCAAAGCTCGTATAAAAAATGGCGCCGTAGAGTTCTTTTCAGAGAAGTACAGCTTGAGTGGCGACAAAATCAATTCTGGGGTTATATATGCCGATTCTCTTTTTGAGCAATTCCGGCCTGCATGGGGACTTGTTGTATTCACTTATTTCCGAATCTCTTCCCTTCAACTGGGAGAAATCGGAATTCGGCAAGCAAAGGCACTGTTTGCATCTTTATGAGGCCGTTGTTGTTGACTGCTTTTCATTGGCAGATGAGTCCACTACTGGTGGCTACACAGCCCTCAAGAAATTGAGCCACCCGAAGATCCTTCTAATCAATTTTTCCCCCAATATTCCACTGCAAACCAAGTCAGTATTGGCGGAGCACAATATTCATTTTCTGTGCAGCAACCGCGCCAGCCAGAAGGAACTAATCAGCCAGCTGCGCCAGTCGATTCAAATCAGCGCAGAAGGCAGTAGTCAGGACTTGAAAAACCGCCTGCTGCTGACCAGGCGGGAACAAGAGATCCTCGCCCAACTTACTACCGGTGAGCCCAACAGCAGCATTGCCTCCAAGTTACATTTAAGCGAGCACACCGTAAAAAATCACATGTACAACATTTTTCGCAAGATTGGTGTCAAGAACCGGGTCCAGGCCAGTAACTGGGCCAAGCTCTATCTACAGCCGGAGCAGATATGAGACTCTGCCTGCTCCTGTTTCTTCTCGTGTCACTGGACACTGCGGCGCAAGCTCTAGATGAAAGCAACAAAACGCTGGAAGAAGCCGCGGTAGCCACAGAAGACAGCGGTCGCATTGAAGATGAGATCAGCGGATTCAACATCGACCAGACCATCACCCGAACTGGACATGACCTGGCCCGATTCATGAGTGAGTACCGCAACCTGCACTATCCGGACAGCACCTACAACCTCAGTATTCACGAGCGACCTTCAGCCCGCTGGGGCAACCTGATCTGGATTACGTACAACAACAAAACGGTGTTTCGGCAATTTATCAGTCCCAGCACCAACAATATCCGGGATCTCGCAGAACAGGCATCGCAGAAAATTCACGAAATGGTACTGCAGGAAAAAATCCGGCAGGCCCTGACAGACCACCACGATCTAGCCAAGGATGAATTCTAATGAAGCGCGCAATAATAACAGGGGTCGCGTTAGCACCTTGCATTGCCCTGAGCAGTAATCTAGTGCTCGCGACAGAACTGATTTATGAGCCAACCAATCCCAACTTTGGTGGCAACCCCCTCAATGGCAGCTTCCTGCTCTCCAATGCTCAGTCTCAGGACGATCACGAGGACCCCAACAGTCCAGCAGACCTTTATGAACAACCCAGTGCCCTGGACCGATTTTCTGATTCACTGGAAACCCGGTTGCTCAATCAGCTTCTTACGGATGTTGGTGATGGCAATAGCGGCGAGCTGATTACAGATGACTTTATCGTACAGATCGTCGATACCGACGGGGTATTAACGGTGCTGATCACTGATCGCGCCACCGGGGACAAAAGTGAAATTGTAGTGAGTGGCCTGAACCCCACCAACTAATCGTAACACCACCGTTTCCCTGAAAATTACACACGGATAGACAGACAAAGGAATCACATCGTCAGAAAAACCCAAGAGGCATCCCGGGCTGACTCATAGATCCTAATAATCGTAAGGGCACCTCTAGAAATCGTAGTGTGCGGGTGGCTGTGGTGGCCACCGGAACGTAGGAAGCTGAGTGTATAAGTCATACCTGAGCATTCTGACCGGGCTGGCGTACCAGCACCGCCGGACTCCACCAGGCGCACGCACAGTAGATTTATAGAAGTGCCCGCAAATAATACTGGAGACAAGTGAGATGTTTACTAGAGGTTCCAAACTTGCGATCGCCGCAATATCCCTCGCATTTACCCTGAGTGGGTGTAGCGCAGTAAAAAACACCGGTGAAGCGCTGTTTGGCCCTGGGCGCACCGATGCACAATTGACACCCAGGAAAGCGACATATCGCGACCTGGTCAACCTGCCGCAGCCGAAAGGGAAAATACTTGCAGCAGTGTACAACTTCCGCGACCAGACGGGTCAGTACAAGCCCTCCCCTGCCAGCAGTTTCTCTACAGCAGTCACCCAGGGGGCGGCCTCAATGTTGATGAACGTGTTGAATGAATCGGGCTGGTTTATTCCACTTGAGCGCGAAGGTCTGCAAAACCTGCTGACAGAGCGCAAGATTATTCGCGCCGCGTTGGCGAAACCCGATGCTGCCGATGCCAATCTGCCATCTCTGGTGGCCGCCAATGTGCTGCTGGAAGGAGGCATCGTTGCCTACGACACGAATATTCGCACTGGTGGGGCAGGTGCGCGGTATTTTGGCATCGGCGCCGACGAACAGTATCGGGTAGATCAGATCACGGTCAATCTACGCGCTGTAGATATTCGCTCCGGACGGGTACTGCATACCGTTTTGACATCTAAAACCGTCTACTCCAAGGCAATCGGAGCGGATGTTTTTCGCTACATAAAATTCAAGCGTCTGCTGGAAATTGAAATGGGCACGACTACCAACG
Source organism: Microbulbifer celer (assembly GCF_020991125.1). Lineage (NCBI taxonomy): Bacteria > Pseudomonadati > Pseudomonadota > Gammaproteobacteria > Cellvibrionales > Microbulbiferaceae > Microbulbifer > Microbulbifer celer. The sequence goes on along the minus strand of NZ_CP087715.1, from coordinate 305,628 downwards.
AGCCCGCACAGCTGGCAATGCTGTCGGCGATGGAGTCTGCCGTTATCCATTTGATTGGCCAGGGTATTGTGAATAATTCCTGGGCGCTCCAGAATCCGGAAGATATCAATAATCCAGTACTTCAGTACTACCTGAATGAAAACACAGTCATTCTATAATCGAGTCAACCCGAAAAATGTTTAGGGAATCAGCGCTATTCCGGGCGTACATCAACGCTACCTGTTTAGCAGTTATCATATTCTCCGCACCGCTGGCGGCCCAGGAGACATCAGCGGACACAGAGTTGCCAATCGGCAGTGAACTGGACCTGTATGGAGGATATTCTGCGGCAAACCTGGCGGTGATCCTGCAGGAGGGTAATTTCAACCACGCCTCTATCGATCAATCCGGCGCCGTGAACTATATCTCTTCACTGCAATCCGGCCATGGAAACGTGCTGTATGCCACACAAGCAGGTGAGGCCAACAGCACCCTTTCCAAGCAGGAGGGTGAGTCCAATATCGCCGCACTGGTTCAGATCGGGTATGAGAACATGGTCCTCCTCGAGCAGGTGGGCTACGGTCACAGGGCCGGTATCCGCCAGTACGGCATCAACAACTCTGCCAATGTCCAACAAATTGGTGTTTACCATCAGATTACGATCAATCAGCGCGGTAACGGTTTGCACACGTCGGTGACCCAGACCGGGGTTTCGATGAATACCACGATCAATCAATACGATTGAAATCAGAGCCACAAGTTCGAATCAACCCTCCCCATCAAAGTGTAGATTTATGCGCACAGACAAAAGTTTTACGCTTCCGGCCATTTTCATGCCCACTTTTATTGCCCTGCTGATACCCGGAGGGCCGGTACTCGCTGAAGATAATCGTGCACAGCAGATGCAGGACGGTATCATCAATATCGCGATTTCCGGTCAGAGCACACCCAACACGAATGGAAATACGCAGAGCCAGCAGCAGGAAGGGGCTCAAAACACCGTAGAGGCAACTCAGGAGGGAGAATCCAGCAGCGAAATCATCCAGATTCAGGATGGAGCATTCAATGACATCCGGGCACAACAGGAATGGGGCTGGGCTAACAGGATTCACGTGCAGCAGGTTGGGGCACAAAATACGTCGCGTAATTTGCAGTCCAGTACTTATGAAAGCACCGTAATTACCCGCCAGGGTGGGTTCGGCAATGAGGCCGATACTCGGCAGATTATTGCCACTTTCAGTACCATTCAAATTACCCAGGTGGGGCAGGCAAATACAGCCGAAATACAACAGGACTTGAGCCACCGAGGCCAGATTTTTACGCGCCAGGAAGGGAATGACAATTCAACAAGCGCGGCGCAAACTGGATTCGCGCATTTTCTCAGCTCCGCGCAGGAAGGTGGGTTCAATCGCGCCCGCGCCACACAAAGTGGCACTCTGCAGGAGGCAGAGCTGTTACAGAGTGGTCTAGCGAATCAGGTAGATTTGGTGCAGGCAGACAATTACAACACACTGAGCGCCAGCCAGAGTGGATCATTCAATCGCTCGGCCGTCGTGCAACAGGGCTCTTTCGGTCTTGGTGGCGGGCACCAGGCCATCATCAGCCAGTCCGGAAGTCTGAACAGTACCGCCATTTCCCAGTCCGGCGTCACTTCCACCGCCATTGTCACTCAGTACGGCAATGGCAACTCCGTATCACTCTCCCATTGAGTTCTGCTCTACCGCAACGGTAACCCCTACCCCCTCTTTCATCCGCAAATTACGCAAGGAAATGTTCTCCTCTCCTGGTTCATCTCCTTTTTTCCTAGCCATCTCCTTTCCTAATCCGGTTGCTGCCTTCCGCTGCTTCAGTAAGGTCCTTCAGACAAGAAATTGGCACCTGCAACCAAGCCTCTGGTTATGAATTAGGCGCAATCCAAGCAAAAACTGATTAAAAACTGAACTTTTTTCCTAGGGTTTAGTGACTTCCCTCCCATAGCGCCCGTCCCTTTGAGCAACAAGACTCAAAAACATGATGGTTATTTATCGATCAAATTGATCACTATCAATTCAGATTGACCACCCATCATACAATCGATCAGAGCGGTCTGAGTGCTTACTCAGGTTGATAGCGAAAATGCTATCGAGTCTGGTGTCGCCCAATCGTAGCAGTCGATCGATGAAATACCGGTCAGGAGCCGGATCTTTCGGAGTTCCAGAGGCTCAGGGCCAGACCAACATGGCGCCTAGTTTTACGCCATTGCCAATCAGCCCCCAGGGGCCGGTTGTTTTAACGTCCGAAGTAAAGGAGCAACTCATGAAGACGTTTTCCCCCATCGCCGCCGCAGTACTGTTCGCTGTTAGTGGAGCCGCTTTCGCCGGTGGTAACACCGCTAATCAAACTCAGATAGGTCTCGCAAACGGTGCCATTGCTGATCAAACCGGTCCCGCTACCTGGTTCAACCAGATCGATCAGCTGCAGGTGGGTATTGCCAACCAAGCGTACGCAGAGCAAGACGTTCAACTGCTCAGCACCATTGATCAAACTCAGGTTGGTGTGCTGAACGACGCTACCGCTCTGCAGGAATTCGGTGCATTCAACAGCAGCTCCAGCCTGCAAATTGGTGTTCTGAACGATTCCTTCACCCTGCAGCAAGCACAGCTGTTGAGCAGCGCTTCTACCACTCAGATCGGCGCACTGAACGATTCTTTCACCATCCAGACACTGGGTGTCGGCAACTCTGCCAACGCGACCCAAATCGGTATCGACAACACGCAACTGACCCTGCAAGTAGCCAGCTTCGGCTCTACTGCCAATACCACCCAGATCGGTATCGCCAACGATGCCACCACTGTACAAACTGGCATTGCACAGGATTCCGATATCCTGCAGGTGGGCGTTGCCAATACCGCGGGTGTTGGCCAGGCTGGCCTGGGCAACTCATCCTCTGTCACTCAAGTTGGCGCGGGCAACCTGGCTCTGGTGGGGCAGCTGGGTGCGTTCAACGATCAGTCCACTTTCCAGGTGGGCTTCGTGAACAATGCAGCTACCTTCCAACTGGGTCTCGGTCATGACTCCATGACGACCCAGGTTGGTGTATTCAATAACCACCTGACCACTCAAGTTGGTTTGTTCGAAAACGCCAATGCGGTACAAGTAGGTGTAGCCAACTTCGGCCTTATCACCCAGTAATCTGGAAGCCTGTCTTTCAAGCTCCTGGGGCGGCCGCAAGGCCGCCCACTTTTTCAGGGCAATGAAACAGAGGTAACTCCACAAGCTTCCTTTGAGGCCAGAAGTAAAGGAGATACTTGTGAAACCCTTAGCTCCTCTCGCCACCTCGATGTTACTCGCATTAAGCGGGGCAGCATTCGCAGTGGAAAATACGGCGACGGTCAGCCAGATCGGGATTACCAACACTGCGGTTGCAGACCAGAGCGATTCCGGCGCAGTGGCCAATACCATTGTGCAGAGCCAGTCTGGCTTGGGAAATGAAGCCTTTGCCGAACAGGTATCCGTGTCCAACAGCACTATTATCCAGGTGCAACAGGGCGCGCTGAATAATGCCTACTCTCTCCAGCAGGGTGGCGTCGACAACACGGCGATCATCCAGCAGAACGGGATTGGCAATATTGCCAACACATATCAGTATGGAGGCAATAACAACACCGCCATCATTCAGCAGCAGGGTACTGCCAACAATGCAACAGTTCTGCAGGTAGGCGGAAGCGGTAACACAGCTTCGATCCAGCAATCCGGTTCTTATCACAACGCCTTTGTCACTCGCTTCGGAACTGTAGACTCCGACGTATACCTGATCCAGAATGGTAGTGATCACGAAGCAGAACTATCACAATTCGGTACCGGACACTCTATCACCCTCAATCAAAGCGGGCTGATGAACTATGCATCCGGTAATCAGGTGGGTTACTACAACCACGCGGATATTTCGCAGGACGGTTACGGGAACCTGGCATGGGTATCACAAACCGGATGGTTTAACTCCGCGGCCGTCAGCCAGGTTGGCGCGCTCAACAGTACTGTGATCAACCAGCTGGGCCTCGGGCATTCAGCCATTGTGAGCCAGACCGGCATCCTCAACAATGCCTACGTCAACCAGACAGGTATCGGGGATACCGCCATCGTCACACAGGTGGGCGCGGGCAATAGTGCCGTGGTTCTGCAATAAGCAAAGTCTTCGAGTACTCGTAAACCAAAAAGGGCGGCCAAATGGCCGCCCTTTTCCATACGGAGTCACCCTTGTTCAGAGGTGCTCGACTGCATCAATCTCATACTCCACTGCACCGCTGGGCGTATTCACCACCACAACATCGCCGATCTCCTTGCCGATCAATGCGCGGGCAATGGGAGAGTTCACGGAGATCTTGTGCTGCTTCACGTCGGACTCATCGTCGCCGACAATGCGATAAGTCACTTCGTTATCGTTCTCCATATGAATAATGGTGACGGTAGTACCGAAAATCACCTTGCCGGAAGGCTCGATGGTTTTCACATCGATAACCTGCGCCAGGGACAGTTTGCCTTCGATTTCCTGAATACGCCCTTCGATAAAACCCTGCTTCTCGCGGGCCGCGTGGTACTCGGCATTTTCCTTCAGGTCACCGTGCTCGCGGGCTTCGGCAATCGCCTGCACAACAGCCGGGCGCTGTACTTTTTTCAGGTCTTCCAGTTCTGCGCGCAAAGCTTCTGCGCCTTCAACAGTCATCGGTACACGGTTCACGGGAACCTCCAGAATATCAGTGTTCTTGTTAGCGTTTTTTTAACGAATAACGAAAAGTTTCAATAACGAAAAAGCTCCGCCAAACGGCAGAGCTTTTTCAATGGCCGTAGAGTTTACGGCCGGCCAGGAAGCAAAAATCAGCCTTTCAGTCGCACCACACGCTGGTGTAATTCCTGCAGGCTACGCACCTTCTGCGGCTCCTTGATCTGCATCGCCATCGCCATCGCCTGGGCCGCGGCAAGTGTCGTGGTGTAGCAGACCTGGTGATTCTCCGCACTGCGGCGAATATCAGCAGAGTCGCGAATGGCCTGACGGCCTTCGGTGGTATTGACGACCAGCGCGATTTCGTCGTTTTTGATCATATCGACGATATGCGGGCGGCCTTCGCTCATCTTGTTCACTGTTTTAACCGCAATATCCGCGTCTTGCAAGACCTTCGCGGTTCCGCGGGTGGCCACCAGCTCAAAACCGAGGCCGACCAGCTCCCGGGCAACATCCACAGCACCGGGCTTGTCCACTTCCTTCACAGAGATGAATACCTTGCCGGAAACCGGCAACTTGTCGCCAGCACCCAGCAGGCCTTTGTCGAATGCCTCCGCAAAAGTTTCACCGACCCCCATCACTTCACCGGTGGATTTCATTTCCGGGCCGAGAATAGGGTCCACTTTCGGGAACTTGTTGAACGGGAATACCGATTCCTTCACGGAGAAGTAATCCGGCACAATTTCCTCATTAAAGCCCTGTTCCGCCAAGCTCATTCCGGCCTGTACCCGGGCGGCAACCTTGGCCAGGGAGGTACCGATGCACTTGGATACAAACGGTACGGTACGGGAGGCACGCGGGTTGACCTCAATCACAAAGATTTCTCCGTCCTGATACGCTAGCTGGGTATTCATCAGGCCGACAACGCCCAGTTCACGGGCCATCGCCTTCACTTCCTCGCGCATACGGTCCTGCACGTCCATGGGCAGGCTGTAGGGCGGCAGGGAACAGGCGGAGTCACCTGAGTGTACGCCACACTGTTCGATGTGCTGCATGATTGCGCCAATCACCACGTCTTTGCCATCGGATACCGCGTCGATATCCACTTCAATGGCAGACTCCAGGAAGTGGTCGAGCAGTACCGGCGCCTCGTCGGACACCTCTACCGCTTCCTTCATGTAGTTCTTGAGTTCGTCTTCCTTGTAGACGATCTCCATTGCGCGGCCGCCCAGCACGTAGGAAGGACGTACCACCAGCGGGTAGCCCACTTCTTTTGCGCGCTGAATCGCCTCAAACTCGGAGCGCACGATGGCGTTCTGGGGCTGCTTGAGCCCCAGGCGCATGATCATCTGCTGGAAGCGTTCGCGGTCTTCCGCGCGGTCGATCTGCTCCGGCGTAGTCCCGATGATGGGCACGCCTTCGTTGGCGAGGAAGCGTGCCAGGTTCAACGGCGTCTGGCCGCCGAACTGAACGATCACGCCGGCGGGCTTTTCCTTGCGCACGATTTCCAGTACGTCTTCCAGGGTGACCGGTTCAAAGTACAGGCGGTCGGAGGTGTCGTAATCGGTGGAAACCGTCTCCGGGTTACAGTTGACCATGATGGTCTCGTAACCGTCTTCCCGCATGGCCAGCGCCGCGTGCACACAGCAGTAATCGAATTCGATACCCTGGCCGATCCGGTTGGGACCACCACCAAGCACCATGATCTTTTTCTTGTCCGACGGCTCGGCTTCGCACTCTTCATCGTAGGTGGAATACATGTAGGCAGTGCTGGTGGCAAATTCCGCAGCGCAGGTGTCCACACGCTTGTAGGATGGGAATACGCCAAGCTTGTGGCGGAATTCACGCACAGTCTTCTGGCTCACACCGAGGAGGTCCGCCAGGCGCTTGTCGGAGAAGCCTTTGCGCTTCAGGAAGCGCATGGTGTCTGTATCCAGAGCAGAAGTCGGCATGGACTTCAGCGGCTCTTCGATCTCCATCAGCTCCTTGATCTGCACCAGGAACCAGGGATCAATGCCAGACAGTTCGTAGACTTCCTCAATGGTCATGCCGACGCGGAAGGCATCGCCCACATACCAGATACGCTCGGCGCCGGGTACGGACAGCTCGCGACGCAGACGCTCGATGGAGCCCGCTTCGGAAGGATCAATCTTGGGTTCAAACCCGAAGGAGCCCACTTCCAGACCGCGCAGGGCTTTCTGCAGGGACTCTTGGAAGTTGCGACCGATGGCCATCACCTCACCCACAGATTTCATCTGCGTGGTCAGGCGCGCGTCCGCTTCACCGAACTTCTCGAAGGTGAAGCGCGGAATCTTGGTCACGACATAGTCGATGCTCGGCTCGAAAGAGGCCGGGGTGGCACCGCCGGTAATATCGTTCTGCAGTTCGTCCAGGGTGTAACCCACCGCCAGCTTGGCGGCGACCTTGGCGATCGGGAAGCCGGTCGCTTTGGAGGCCAGTGCCGAGGAGCGGGATACCCGCGGGTTCATCTCGATCACCACCATGCGACCGGTTTTCGGATCCATACCAAACTGCACGTTGGAGCCGCCGGTTTCCACGCCGATCTCGCGCAATACCGCGATGGAGGCGTTGCGCATCAACTGGTATTCCTTGTCGGTCAGCGTCTGCGAAGGCGCCACGGTGATGGAGTCACCGGTGTGCACCCCCATGGGGTCGAAGTTCTCGATCGCACACACGATGATGCAGTTGTCGTTCTTATCGCGAACCACCTCCATCTCGTACTCTTTCCAGCCGAGCAGGGATTCGTCGATCAGCAGCTCGTTGGTGGGGGAGAGGTCGAGACCGCGTTTACAGATTTCCTCGAACTCCGGCCAGTTGTAGGCCACACCGCCACCGGAGCCACCCATGGTGAAGGACGGGCGGATGATCACCGGGAAGCCGAATTCCTCCGGTACTTTCTTTGCCTCATCCATGGAATGGACGATCTTCGCGCGCGGCGTTTCCAGGCCGATGGCTTTCATCGCCTTGTCGAACAGGTCGCGGTCTTCCGCTTTCTCGATCGCGTCTTTGTCCGCACCGATCAGCTCACAGCCGAATTCCTTGAGTACGCCGTGCTTGTCCAGGTCCAGGGCGCAGTTCAGCGCGGTCTGCCCGCCCATAGTGGGCAGAATAGCGTCGGGGCGCTCTTTCTCGATGATCTTGGCAACGGTCTTCCACTCTACCGGCTCGATGTAGGTGGCGTCTGCCATAGACGGGTCGGTCATGATGGTGGCCGGGTTGGAGTTCACCAGGATCACCCGGAACCCCTCTTCCCGCAGCGCTTTACACGCCTGGGCGCCGGAGTAGTCGAATTCACAGGCCTGACCGATGACGATGGGGCCTGCACCGATGATCAGAATGCTTTTAATGTCTGTGCGTTTTGGCATCTTTCTTCCGTATCTAACCGGCCGTTAACCGGCGGATAAAAATCTTGGGCGAAGGTGACAATGACTGAAGCGCGATCAGCGGCGCGCCTCCATCATCTCGATAAACTGGTCAAACAGCGGCGCCAGATCGTGCGGGCCGGGACTCGCCTCCGGGTGCCCCTGGAAACTGAAGACCGGTTTATCGGTCAGGCGGATCCCCTGCAGGGTACCGTCGAACAGGGACTTGTGGGTAACTTCCACATGCTCTGGCAGGGAATCCTCATCCACCGCAAAACCGTGGTTTTGCGCAGTGATCATCACCTTGGCGGTTTTCAGGTCCTGTACCGGATGGTTGCCGCCGTGGTGGCCAAACTTCATCTTCGCAGACTTGCCGCCCACCGCGAGGCCGAGCAGCTGGTGTCCGAGGCAGATGCCGTAAGTGGGCAGGTCGGCGTCAATGATTTCCTTGATCGCGGCAATGGCGTAATCACAGGGCTCGGGGTCGCCGGGGCCATTGGACAGGAACACACCGTCAGGGTTCATGGCCAGCACCTCGGAAGCCGGCGTCTCTGCCGGTACCACGGTCACGCGGCAGCCGCGGTCCACCAGCATGCGCAGGATATTGCGCTTGACGCCGAAGTCGTAAGCCACCACGTTGTAGGGCTGAGCCGCCGGTGCCGGCTTGTGGCCGTCACCCAGTTCCCAGCTCCCTTCGTTGAATTCGTACTTCTCTTTGGTGGAAACCACCTTGGCCAGGTCCATACCCTTGAGGCCGGCAAACGCCTTCGCCTTGGCCAGCGCGGCCGCTTCATCAATCTCTTCGTTAACAGAGCCGCCCGCAATGATGCAGCCGCTCTGCGCGCCTTTGTCGCGCAGGATACGGGTGAGGCGACGGGTATCGATATCGGCAATGCCGACGATGTTGCGCGCCTTCAGATAGTCCTCGAGGGATTGCTCGCTGCGAAAACTGCTGGCCAGCAGTGGCAGGTCGCGAATTACCAGGCCTGCAGACCAGACTTCTGAACACTCTTCATCTTCGGCGTTGGTGCCGGTATTGCCGATGTGCGGGTATGTCAGAGTCACGATCTGGCGAGCGTAGGATGGGTCGGTCAGGATTTCCTGATAACCGGTCATGGAGGTGTTGAAAACCACCTCACCAACAGTTGAGCCTTCGGCACCAATGGCGCGGCCACGGAAGACACTGCCATCGGCGAGCACCAGCAGGGCCGGGGTAGTGCTGGGCATCAGGGATTCCGGCGTGAGAACGGCGTTGTTCAATTCAATCTCCAGTCGTCAGAACAGCTTCCAGGCGGGGTGTGAGCGCGCGATCGCGGCGGAGCAGTTGCAACTGCAACTTTTACCAGACGCCCTTTATAAAAAAGCGAGATGAAACGTCTGCTTCATCTCGCTTTTTATAAATTTGTTCACGCGCTGCTCTCACTGTGTGTCCGGCGCTTGCCGCCGGCACTAATCGGGCGGGAAAGCCACGGTTCCTGTGCACCGGAAACCGCCAATGAGGGGCTTCAACGGGCATGGACGACTACTGTGGGACCTTTCCAAGCCGGGCGCAGATTCTACGGGAAAACCGCGAAGATCGCCAGTATAAAAATGCGCCCGAACGCTAAGGGGAGTGCCAGCCCCGTGACCGGCCAATCATTCCACAGGGCGGCTTACCCGGAAAAGGCTGTTGCCCATTTTCAGCTCGGCGCGGTCCAGACGGGTCTTGTTCAACTGCAGCGCCATATTGGCCCCCTGCCCCGCGAACTGGACCATTCCCCCGATCACGGCGAATCGCTCTGCATCGCTGACCGTCAGCACCGGAAAAAACTCCAGCGCACCCACGGTCTGCAACAGGCTGGTACTGTCCAGGTTGTCCATTATCACGATCTGGCAGCTGCGGGCATAAATCAGCTCACCGTCTTTCACCTTTTCCAGCTCCGCCATACGCCCCTGGACCCGGTGGCGATGGAAGCGCTTCCGCAGAGGCGCGACCAGTTCATCATCCCCCATGACACAGATGCGAAATCGCGCGCCGGTGCCGGTGAATACCTCGACAGGCCACTGCAGATGGTGCGCAAAGTGCACGATGTAATCCACCATGACTCTGCGTCCAAGCTCGGTATCAGACAGTTGGCCCGCCGCGCGTGCGGGAGACATCGCCACCAGCAAGGCGCACAATACACCAACGGAAAATAGCCCCGACCAGCGGAGGCCACCCTGACTGAAACACCGAACAAAATTCCACATAGCGGCCGTCACTGGTTTGGATTAGTCCCGGCATCACCTGCCGGCCAACACGGCACAGATACAACTGTGAAAAACAGCAATACTCGCCCCGTCCCGCCCGCATAACAGCGCAATACACAGCTTCAAACAGTGCACCCGCCGATTCAAACCGGGCCTATAAAGACTAGTACCACCCTCGATCCAGAACCAAAGGAAGTGCATCAGCGGCGCGCCAGATATGACCGGGGAAAACAGGTGCGGGTAACAGCGGGCGCCTTAATGACCAGAGCGACGCAAGAAGTCGGTAGCGCTCAACTCTCGCTGCCACTCTCGCTACGACTCTCACCACCACGCCCGGCACTGCTCTCAGTGACGGACGGACGCCACTTCAGGGCCTTTTCAATCCCCATGATCATGGACCCCGCCACGTCCTTGCGGGTGGCACTTTCAATCCCCTCGAGCCCCGGCGAGGAGTTCACCTCCAACAGCAGCGGGCCCTTCTTCGAGCGGATGATATCCACGCCGGCCACTTTGAGCCCGAGTACTTTGGCGGCCTTGATCGCCAGCTTGCGCTCCTCGGGCAGGATCTTGACCACGGAGGCGGTCCCGCCCTGGTGAATATTGGCGCGGAACTCTCCGGGCGCGGCTTCGCGCTGGATCGCGGCCACCACTTTGCCATCGATCACGAACAGGCGCAGGTCCTTGCCCTGCGCCTCGCGGATAAACTCCTGCACCAGCAGGTTCACCTTCAGCGACTTGAACGCATTGACCACCGACTCCGCTGCCTTGCGGGTTTCCGCCAGTACCACGCCGCGCCCCTGGGTGCCCTCAAGCAATTTAACGATCAGCGGCGCGCCGCCCACCATTTCGATCAGCTCACTGGTATCCATGGGCGAGTTGGCAAAACCCGAGATGGGAATATTCAGCCCCCCCTCCTGCAGCAATTGCAGAGAGTACAGTTTGTCCCGGGACTGGCTGACTGCCGCCGAGCTATTCAGGGCAAAAACACCCATGCTTTCGAAGTGTCGCGTCAGTGCGCAACCGTAAAACGTCAGGCTGGGACGGATACGCGGAATGATTGCATCCAGGTTATTCAGAATGCGACCATCGCGATAATGTACTGCGGGCTCCGCTGAATCCAGCTTCATGTAACACTGGCGGATGTTCAGGAAGGTCATGCGGTGGCCGCGCTCGGTTCCAGCCTCCATGATCCGCTGGTTGCTGTACAGGTCCGGGTTGGAGGCAAGCACGCCGATGCGCAATCCACTGCCGGAGATATGGTGTTCATCCCGGTAGTACTCTTCCAGCTCGCTGGGCGTAATCTCCCCGAGACAGAAGCTTTCGGAGGGGTCTACCATCATGCGCCCCATCATGGCCTCGCGCCCGAGCAGCATGCGGTAACCCATAGTATCGCGGTTGGTCAGGGTAAGTTCGATATCCCAAACACTGCCGCCGATACTGAGGCTGGTGCGGATCACAAAACGCTTTTCGGAATCCCCGGAGGAGCTGCGCACCGTGCGCCGATCCAGCAGGCGCGCCTCACAACGCACCCGGGGGCGGCGCAGGTTCTGCACGGGGTGCGCCTCAAAACTGACCCAGGCCTCCCCGCCGCGGTTGAACGTCTGAATATTGTAGGCGTGCAGGGAGGACGTTTTGGCCCCGGAGTCCACACGCGCCTTGATCGCCGGAATACCCAGCCCGGGGAAAGAGCACCACTCTTCGCTGCCGACGATGATTTTTTTATCCAAGACTCGCTCCTTAAAAAGCGTATCGAGCGCAACCGAACTGCTATTTCAGTCCCAGTACATCGCGCATATCGTAATGACCGGCATTGCGGCCGATCAGCCAGACCGCGGCGCGCACGGCACCGCGGGAAAATGCCAGCCTGCTGCTGGCCTTGTGAGTGATTTCAACGCGCTCGCCATCGGCGAGGAATGACACCGTATGCTCACCGACCACATCGCCACCACGCACGGTGGCAAAACCGATGGTTTCGCGCTCGCGGGCACCAGTCTGGCCTTCGCGGCCGTACACGGCCACTTTCGCCAAATCCCGCTCCAGGGTATCGGCGATCACCTCGCCCATACTCAGCGCGGTGCCGGAAGGCGCGTCCACCTTGTGACGGTGATGGGCTTCGACAATCTCGATATCCGCATCATCTCCCAGCACCCGTGCCGCAGTCTCCAGCAGGTTAAAGCACAGGTTCACCCCGGTGGAAAAGTTGGAGGCGAAACACAGGGGAACCCGATCCGCCGCCTGCAGCATCTGCGTTTTTTCATCTGCCGCAAAGCCGGTGGTCCCGATCACGATAGCCTTCTGATTGGCGGCACAGTAGGCTGCATTGCTCAACGTCGCCGCCGGCGCAGTGAAATCGATCAGGACATCGAAATCGGCTTTCTCGAGGCTATCCACAATGGCCACGCCGTTGCGACCAAGCCCGGCCACTTCGCCCGCGTCTGCGCCTGTCAGGCTGGATCCGGGGCGAACGATCGCCGCAGAGAGCTTCGCAGTGCCCGCCGCTTCCGCCTGGGTGAGCGCTTCCGCCAGCGAGCGCCCCATCCGCCCGCCAAACCCCGTTACCGCCACTTTCACTGTCATAACCCTGCCTCCTGTCTGTGTGCCCGCACTGACCATCTGTCCGGTCAGTAAAAGGCGCGGATTCTAACCTGAATTTCGCAACCGGCAATACTGCGACGGCTGCGGTATCCGCAGCGTCAGACTCGGTGAAATACGCCATATTGACCACAGAGTATTACTTGCCGCGCAGTTTTCCTTGTCTATGCTTTCAATACACGTTGATTGGAGCGCCAAGCATGTCTGCTGAAGTCCGCGAACCATTCTGGTCCAACTTTTCCGCTACCGTCGGTGTCCTGCTGATGTTTTTTCTGCTTTCCAGTAATCAGGTGCATGGCCAGGAGGGGCCGGGGGAAGGCTCCTGGAAAGAATATGACGGTATCACTGACCGGGCGCCCCCTACCTCACACTCGACCTCATTGCGGAACAGCGGGACAAAGTGAACAAAACTCTGAGCCAAGTCTGAATCAAAATTGGCGTACTGCAGGCGAGCAGTACGCTAATGCCCCTAGCGGTCTGGGTCAGACCTCAGCTTCCAGTGAGACCACCCACTCATCGACTGCCTGCTTCAGTACCGATAGTGGCAACGCGCCATTCCCCAGCACCAGGTCATGGAATGCTCGAATATCAAAGTCCTCGCCCAGTCGCTCCTTTGCGTACTCGCGCAGACGTAACATCTGCAGGTGGCCAATCTTATAGGAGCTCGCCTGCCCCGGTTGTACCAGATAGCGGTTAATCTCAGTGCGTACGTCGCGCGGGCTCATCCCCGTCTTTTCAATCATGTAGGCTTCAGCCTGCTCGGGTGTCCAGCGCTTGCGATGCAGACCGGTATCAACCACAAGGCGTACCGAGCGGAACATCTCCGCCTGCAGCCGCCCGAGATCACCGAGCGGATCGCCTTCATAGACTCCCATCTCAGCAACAAGCTGCTCGGCGTAAAGCGCCCAACCTTCAGTGAAAGGACTTGGATTAAGGATGCGTCGCAGTAGCGGTAGGTCTTCGAGGGTTTGATTTAACGATATTTGGAAATGATGCCCAGGCGCCCCCTCGTGATATGCGAGTGTCGGCAGGCTCCAGCGATTTTTCGACTCGATATCACCGAGATTAATAAAGAAGGTTCCCGGCCGCGAACCATCCATCGCCGGCGGAAAATAGTAGCCTCCGGGAGAGGTTGCCTCTGCATGCTCCGGGACCGGCAGTACCTGCAATGACTGCTCCGGCACTCGGTTAAAGTATTTGGGGATCAAAGGTTCAAGGCGTGCAATGGCCGCCTCAATATCGGCAACCACGTCAGCCCTGCCTGCCTCAGAATCCTCATAGCCATATCGCGGGTCTTTCGCGAGTATCGTCAGCCGTTCCCCCACGCTACCTTCAGTCAACTCTCGACTGCGCAGCAACTCATCCATCTCCTGCTCAACACGCGCGACTTCTTCAAGTCCAATTTGATGAATAGCTTCAGCGTCAAGATCAGTGCTGGTATTCCAGCGTAGTGCCGCATCATAAAATGCCTTACCGCCAGGCAACGCCCACACGCCCCTGTTCGGCGGATTTTCAGCGAGAGTCTCCTCCAAGCGCGCTAACAGCCGTTGGTAAGCCGGGTTGGTGTGTTGTTGAACAGCTTTTTCTGCCAACCCCAACAGAGACTGGCGTCGCCCGGCGTCGATTTCGGAAACCCCTTCCAGTTTATCCCGCAGTGATTCAACAAAAACATTTGCGCCAATTTCCGCTGCCAGTAACGTCCGAATCTGCGTAGCCGCGCCCTCCAACGCCACCTTCGGTGGTACGACCCCATGCTCCGCCTGCATATCGAAGTTAGCGAGAACCTGGTCGAGCTTTTGACCAATGGCTCTCAGTCGGGCGATGTAGTTCAGGGCGTCGTCCTCATCCGCGATGGCGTGATGATTTTGCATGAACTGAGGAATCATCACCGGAATGCTGAATAGCTGGTCGACAGCGTATACCGAGCCTCCACCTGGCATCCAGGCAGGCGCCCATTCAAACGCCAGCAGATCGAGCTGAGTCCGGTATAACCAGGCCGCCATATCGTGGCTCCAGCGCTCCTGCCCTGCCAGCGTTTTACGATCAAACTCACCCAAGGCCTCCAGCGCCTGCTCAAACTCAGTGCGCAACTGGGCACGCCGTGGTAGTGATACATCACTCATCAGGTGAGACAGATCGTCTATCCCATCATCCTTGAGCCCTAATATACTGCGCAGTTCCGGGTCTGCATTGATAACCTGAGAGGTGAATTCATCCAACTTTTGGTGAAAGCTGGTCGCAGTGCCATTTACTTCATCTGCAACAGCAGACGCCATTAAAGGCGCGGCAGCGCTGAGGAAAATAGTCAAAAGCAGCTTTTTCATCTGATATCCCTTTTATTATGTAAGCTGGTGAAGAAGCAGATATGAGACCTTTCATACTGCCCGGTAAGCACACCAGTGATCAATGCAGGGTTTATCATCCACGCACAAAAAAACCGGCAAAGGTGCCGGTTTTTTTGGTGCTGCACTCTGCGTCGCGTTACAGCTTCATATCCCCAAAGAAGCTCTTCACACCCTCAAACCAACCGGTCTGGCGCGGAGAGTTCTTCTTCTCGCTCAGAGTGTCGGAAAATGCTTCCAGCAGCTCTCTCTGCTTGGCTGTCAGGTTTACCGGGGTTTCCACCACCACACGGCACAGCAGGTCGCCGGCGGGGCCACCACGTACCGGGGTGACGCCTTTCCCGCGCAGGCGGAACAGCTTGCCGGTCTGGCTCTCGGCCGGGATCTTCAATTTCACTTTGCCGTCGAGTGTGGGCACTTCCATCTCACCACCAAGCGCCGCGGTAACGAAGCTGATCGGCACTTCGCAATACAGATTGCGACCGTCCCGCTGGAACAGTTCGTGCTCGCGCACCATCACCTGAACGTACAGATCGCCGGCGGGACCACCATCCGGCCCGGCCTCGCCTTCACCAGCGAGACGGATACGATCGCCGGTGTCTACCCCCGGCGGCACCTTGACCGACAGGGTTTTGGTCTCTTCCACGCGTCCGCGACCGTGACAACTGGTACAGGGATCGGTGACTACAGTGCCCTTTCCACGACAGTTGGGGCAGGTCTGCTGTACCGAGAAAAAGCCCTGCTGCATGCGCACCTGGCCGACACCGCCACAGGTGCCGCAGGTCTGGGGCTGGGAACCGGCCTTGGCACCGGAGCCATGGCAGGTGCCACAGTTGGCCAGGGTAGGTATCTTGATCTTGACCGTGGTGCCGCGCACCGCATCTTCGAGATCCAGATCCAGGTCGTAGCGCAGGTCAGACCCACGCTGCGGGCCGCGACGACCACCACCAGCGCCGCCACCAAAGATATCGCCAAACACGTCACCGAAAATATCGGAGAATCCGCCGAAGCCGCCAGCACCGGCACCGCCCGCCTGACCGTCTACACCGGCGTGGCCGAACTGGTCATAGGCCGCTTTTTTCTGTGGATCGGACAGGACTTCGTAGGCCTCGTTGGCCTCCTTGAATTTGTTCTCCGCCTCTGCGTCGCCGGGATTGCGGTCCGGGTGAAATTTCATTGCCACCCGGCGGTAAGCTTTTTTCAGCTCCTTTTCGTCCGCCCCCTTGGAAACACCGAGGATTTCGTAGTAATCGCGTTTGGACATAGCTCTGTGTGTTCTTTTTAAACTGCTCTCTTTTTCAGGGGCGCCGTATAACAGCGCAAGGCGCGACGGCCCAATCGAGTGATCAGACAGCCGCGCCCCTGAGCGAGTAAGCTGCAAGCAGCCACCGGTGAACCCGGTGGCCGTCAGTGCTTACTTATCTTCTTTCTTGTCGTCTTTGACTTCTTCGAACTCAGCGTCCACTGCATCGTCACCACCGGACTGCTGGGCCTGTTCGGCCTGCTCTCCGGCCGCTTCGCTGGCCTGGGCCTGCTCCGCGTACATCTTCTGGGCTACCGGGCCAGAGGCTTCGGTCAGCTTGGTGGTCGCGGCTTCCATGGCAGCCTTGTCGTTGCCTTTCACCGCTTCTTCGGCTTCGGCAAGCGCGGCGTCGATCGCAGCCTTCTCTTCCTCAGTCGCCTTGTCGCCTGCTTCTTCCAGGGTCTTTTTGGTGGCCGAGATCAGACCGTCGAGAGTGTTGCGGGTAGTCACCAGCTCCTCGAACTGTTTGTCCGCTTCGGCATTGGCCTCGGCGTCCTGCACCATCTGGTCGATCTCTTCCTCGGACAGGCCGGAAGAGGCCTTGATCACGATGGACTGCTCTTTGCCGGTGGCTTTGTCTTTAGCGTGCACGTGCAGGATACCGTTGGCATCGATATCGAAGGTCACTTCGATCTGCGGCATGCCGCGCGGCGCGGGCGGAATATCGGCCAGGTCGAATTTGCCCAGCGACTTGTTCTGCGCCGCCTGTTTGCGCTCGCCCTGAACCACGTGGATGGTTACAGCGGTCTGGTTGTCGTCCGCGGTGGAGAACACCTGAGACTTTTTAGTCGGGATGGTGGTGTTCTTGTCGATCAGCGGTGTGGCAACGCCACCCATGGTTTCGATACCCAGGGTCAGCGGGGTGACGTCCAGCAGCAGCACGTCTTTTACGTCGCCGGCCAGTACCGCCCCCTGAATGGCGGCACCCATGGCAACCGCTTCGTCCGGGTTCACGTCTTTGCGCGGCTCTTTGCCGAAGAACTCGGTCACTTTGGACTGTACCAGCGGCATGCGGGTCTGGCCGCCCACCAGAATCACTTCGTCTACACCGGATGCTGCCATATCGGCATCCGCCAGTGCGGTTTTTACCGGCTCCAGGGAGCGGGTAACCAGGTCTTCTACCAGACTTTCCAGCTTGGCACGGGTCAGCTTGACCACCAAGTGCTTGGGACCGGTGGCGTCTGCGGTGATGTACGGCAGGTTCACTTCGGTCTGCTGGCTGGAGGACAGCTCAATCTTGGCTTTTTCCGCGGCTTCCTTCAGGCGCTGCATGGCCAGGGGATCGCCCTTCAGGTCGATGCTCTGCTCTTTCTTGAACTGTTCGGCCAGGTAGTCGATCAGACGCAGGTCGAAGTCTTCACCACCGAGGAAGGTATCACCATTGGTGGACAGTACTTCAAACTGCTTCTCGCCATCGACGTCGGCGATCTCGATGATGGAGATATCGAAGGTACCACCACCCAGGTCGTACACCGCGATGGTGCGGTCGCCGCCGGCTTTGTCCATGCCGTAGGCCAGTGCAGCTGCAGTAGGCTCGTTGATGATGCGCTTCACATCCAGACCGGCAATGCGGCCGGCGTCTTTGGTTGCCTGACGCTGGGAATCATTGAAGTAGGCCGGCACGGTGATCACCGCGGCGTCTACTTTCTCACCGAGGAAGTCTTCCGCGGTTTTCTTCATTTTCTTCAGTACTTCGGCAGAAACCTGTGGCGGTGCCTTCTTGTCGCCCTTCACTTCTACCCAGGCATCGCCGTTTTCGGCTTCAACGATGGAGTAAGGCACCATCTTGATGTCTTTCTGTACCACATCGTCTTTGAACTTGCGGCCGATCAGGCGCTTGACGGCGTACAGGGTATTCTGCGGGTTGGTAACCGCCTGGCGCTTGGCGGACTGGCCGACCAGTACTTCGTTGTCATCGGTAAACGCAACGATGGAGGGGGTTGTACGATCGCCCTCTGCGTTTTCGATAACACGCGCCTTGTCGCCGTCGAGTACTGACACACAGCTGTTGGTCGTACCCAGGTCGATGCCGATGATTTTTCCCATTGATCTGTATCCTCACTTTGCGGCGCACGCCGGCTCTGGACTATTCTGCCTGGCCTCAGCGCTGCGCGATTGAATTCGGTTGCTTGCTTATATTGGTGCCGTCGCCCCGTTTTCAAGGGCCGATGACAAATCTCCGTCTCGCAGTCAGCAAAGCGCTGTTACGGCGCCTTGCTGACCACCACCATTGCCGGACGGATCAGGCGGCCGTTGAGGCGGTAGCCCTTCTGGAATACGTCCAGCACGGTGTTCGGCTCCACATCGCCATTCGGCACCTGGGTCATGGCCTGGTGCAGCTCCGGATCGAAGGGCTCGCCCGCCGGATTGATCACTTCCACGCTGTACTTGACCAGGGTGTCGATAAAGGACTTGTGGGTCAGCTCGATACCCTCGACCACGGCTTTATGCGCCTCGTGCTCGGTATCGATGGTGGAAAGCGCGCGCTCCAGGTTGTCCACAACCGGCAACAGGTCTTTCAGCAGCTTTTCCACGCCGAACTTGTGTGCCTTCTCCACATCCTGCTGAGCGCGGCGACGGGCATTCTGCACTTCCGCCTGGGCGCGCAGCACCATGTCTTTGTGCTGTGCCAGCTGCTCGTGCAGAGACGCGATCTCGGCGTCCTGTGCACTTTCATCGGCGAGCTCTTCATTCAACGCCTCTTCCGCGGCGTGCTGCTCCTCTGGCGAGGGCGATTCCACTTCTGCGGCCGGGTCTGCTGCCTGGTCGCCGGTTTCGATCTGCTCTTCTTCGCTGCGCTCTTTGGCCACTGCTGTCTCCGTCTGTGTCCGTCGGCAATCTGCCGGTTAGGTCAAAAACCGGGGATACCCGGCAATGCAGGGCTATATGGGGTCACCCTCCGGCACTTCAAGGTGCCGGCTTCAGGCACATGCAATCTGCCTATTCGACCCACACGCTCGCGGGCAGCACCCGGATTGAATCCCCTAGCAGGGTATAGTGAAGTCTGCCCTCCGGCGAACCGCGATTACCCCGCATTTGGGCCCCGCAGCGATTGAAAGCCCGCCGCCATATACTGTATAAACAACCACTACTTTAACCGGTATAAAAACAATCTTATGTTGCTGCACCTGTCTATCAGTCAGTTCACCCTGGTCGACCAGCTGGAGCTGGAGTTCGGCCGCGGAACCAGTACCCTCACCGGCGAGACCGGTGCGGGCAAATCCATCACCCTTGATGCCCTGGGCCTCGCACTGGGGGATCGCGGCAATGCCGAGCTGGTGCGCCCCGGTGCCAAGCGTGCCGATATCCACGCCACCTTTGATATCAGCGAGCACCAGGAGGCCCGCACCTGGCTCGAGGAACACGAAATGGACGCGGGCCGCGAAGTCATCCTGCGCCGCGCCATTGGCGCCGACGGCCGTTCCCGCGCCTATATCAATGGTCAGCCGGTGACCCTGCTGCAGCTGCGGGCTCTGGGCGAACAGCTGATCGACATCCACAGCCAGCACGAACACCAGTCGCTGCTGAAAAAAGACACCCACCGCCGCCTGCTGGATGAATACGCCCATGCCGAGGGCCAGTGCGCCGAAGTGCGTATTCACTTCAAGCACTGGCAGGATCAGTACCGCCGCTATCGCAAACTCGCCGACAGTGCCGAGGAGACCCAGGCCCGCCGCAATCTACTGGAATACCAACTGGAAGAGCTGGAACAGCTCGACATCAAACCCGGCGAAATCGAAGAACTGGAAAGCGAACAGCGCCAGCTGGCCAATGCCGGCGATATTCTGAACGGCAGTTACCAGCTGGCAGCAATGCTGAACGGCGGCGAGGGTGATATCGCCGAGCAACTGCACCGCGCGCTGCAGCTGGTGGGTGCCATGCCGGAGCAGAGCCCGGCGCTGGTGGAGGTGGCACAGATGCTCGACAGTGCGCGGATTCAGGTGGATGAAGCCGCGAGTACACTGTCGCGCCATGTGGACAGTTTTGAAATGAACCCGGAGCGGTTGGCGGAAGTGGAAGAGCGCCTGTCCGCCATCTACTCCACCGCCCGCAAACACCGGGTACAGCCGCACCAACTGGCAGACCTGCAGCAGCAATGGCGGCAGGAACTGGACGAGATCGGTGCACCGGATACCCTCGACAAGCTGGCGGGAGAGTGCGAACAGCTGGAGCAAAACTACCGCGACAGCGCGGCCAGGCTCAGTCAACTGCGCGCTGCGGCCGCTACCCGACTGGCGGAGGCGGTCAACGCCCAACTGGCGGACCTCGCGATGCCCCATGCGCGAGTGGAGTTGGCACTCACTGTGCTGGAAAAGCCTGCCGCCACCGGCCTTGAAGAAGTGGAAGTACTGATCGCCACCAACCCCGGGCAACCGGCCCGCGCCCTGAGCAAGGTCGCCTCCGGCGGTGAATTGTCGCGTGTAAGCCTGGCGATTCAGGTGGTCACGGCGCAGACGTCCCGCACCCCCACCCTGGTATTTGACGAGGTGGATGTGGGGATCGGCGGCGTCACCGGTGATGTGGTGGGGAAGCTGCTGCGTCAGCTCGGCGAGCGCGGCCAGGTCATCTGTGTGACCCACCTGGCGCAGGTGGCAGCCCGCGCCCACCGCCAATACCTGGTGGAAAAGCACAGCGATGGCGCCTCTGCGTTTGTGGCCCTGCGGGAACTGAAAGACGCCGAACGCAGTGCGGAAATCGCGCGTATGCTGGGTGGTGAAGCGACCGCACAATCCCTGGCGCACGCCGAAGAGATGCTGTCGCGCGCCTGAGCAGTCACAGATAGAGCGGCGCCGGGACCGCAATTGACCGAAAGTGGCAGCCAATTCATTTTATACTGTCGCGCTCTCTGAATCAGATAAACCTCCGCGCGCGGATATGCCCGTCCTACACTCTCAAAAATGATGAGTGGACTCGGCTACCCCGGATTAGCGGACATAGAATTGCGGTCACACCATGCAGACAACCATTTTCAACACCCCCATCCTTACGCCCTGCCTGCGCCTGCTTGCCCGGCTACTGCTGAAGTTACACGGTTGGAAAGTCGTTGCCGATGAGCGCGCGCTCAAGTTGAAAAAATATGTCCTGCTGGCGGCGCCACACACCTCCAATTGGGACGGCTATTTCTTTATTCTCGCGGCTCTGAAACTGAAGGTAAACCCGCAGTGGATGGGGAAAGACAAGCTGTTTCAATTCCCTCTCGGCGGTACCATGCGCTGGTTTGGCGGTATCGCGGTCAACCGCAGCAAGGCTAACAATCTGGTGGAAGCCACGGTCAACCAGTACAACGCCCGCGAACAGCTGGTGATTGCCGTGCCCCCGGAAGGTACCCGCGGTCGCACCGAGCGCTGGAAAACCGGCTTCTATCACATCGCCCGCGGGGCTGCGGTGCCAGTGGTGTGCGGCTTTATCGACTTCGCCAGGAAAGAAGTGGGCATGGGACCGGTGATGGAAATGGGCGAAAGCCTGGCCAAAGAGCTGGCGAGGTTCGGTGCGTTTTATGCGGATAAGGTCGGCAAGTACCCGGAGGACTACACCGCACCGGTGTAAATTCAGGCACAAACCAGCTACAAACAAAAAGGGAGCTTGCAAGCTCCCTTTTTTGTGCTTTATCTGTCGACGAGCCGATCGCTCAGTCTTTCTTCTTTACATACAGTACCAGGCTGTGCCCGGTCAGCTCGTAACCGTGTTCTTCCGCAATCTGGTGCTGCAGCTCCTCGATCTGTTCGTTGTGGAATTCGATTACCTTGCCGGTATCGGTGCACACCATGTGGTCGTGGTGATCGCCTCGATCCAGCTCGAAGACGGAATGGCCGCCGTCAAAGTTGTGGCGAATCACCAGGCCGGCGCTTTCGAACTGGGTCAACACCCGGTATACGGTGGCAAGGCCCACGTCTTCCCCGGCTTCCAGCAGCAGCTTGTACACATCCTCGGCGCTCAGATGCTGCTCACTGGCATTTTCCAGCAGCTGCAGGATTTTGACTCGCGGCAAGGTGACTTTGAGGCCCGCTTTGCGCAGTTCCTGATTTTCGTTCGACATGAGTAGTAACTTTCCGGATGTGTGTGTATGTGCTCGTAATCATTGTGCCCCGCCTGTCGGCAGGCAGATAGATCGGGTATTATCCACGCACAAAGCAGGCAGCGGAACCCCAGTATACTTTTTGTTCAAACCGCGAAGTTTTGGCCTTGCTGAAGCGATTTCCGCCGGACATTGGCCGCCTGGGGAACTAAATCCCGGAATCAGCGCCTATTATCAGGCCTTTCTGGTGCCCGGTCACTCTGCGCAGCAAGTACAGGCGCCCAGTTCGCCACCTGTACTCGCTGCCAATTGGCCGGCTATGCTGTCCGGTAGCGCTCGCGCACCGGCGATCGCCAATGTAATGAATCAATAAAAATTCCAGATGGAGCATTCAATGCCCGCAGTTGTAAAAGTCCTGGCTCTTGCCGTCCTCTGCAGCCTCGCCACCGCCTGCAGTCTGTTCAAATTCCCTGGTGTGCACCGGATTGAAGTGCAGCAAGGCAACATCGTGAACCAGGAGATGGTGGACCAATTGAAGCCGGGCATGACCCGCCGTCAGGTACGCTTTGTGCTGGGCACACCGCTGCTGGAAGATACCTTCAACCCCAACCGTTGGGATTACGTCAATCGCGTGCGCGACCGGGACGGGGAAGAAACCCAGAAACGTTTCACCGTCTACTTCAATGGTGACCAACTGATCGCCACCAGTGGCGACTGGCAACCGGCCAGCTGGCCCGGCTGAATCGGTGACCGAACCCGCGAGTAGCGCCTGTGCGTTGCTCGCCCCCTGCTGTTCCGTACTCTGCTAGGCCTACTTACCCTCCGACTCCCGGCCTCGACATCCGCTTGCCGCTGGATCTACTTTTCCGCTGCCGCCAGGTCTATTTTTCCGCTTGCCGCCGGGCTTTGGCCGCACGCTGTTTGCGGGCCTCTTTGGGGTCCGCAATCAGGGGCCGGTATACCTCTACCCGGTCTCCCGGCTGCAGCACATACTCCGCCGCCACCGCCAATCCCTTGGTGCCGAGCGCCTGACCAAATATCCCCAGTTTGGCAGTCTCGGGATCCACTTCGGGGTACTCCCGCGGGATTCCAGACAACGTCAGCGCCTGTAGCGCAGTGGTACCCGGCTCTACCAGTAGACTCATCAGGCGCTGCTCGTGTGGCAGGGCATAGACCACCTCGACGGCGATGGTTTTCTGATCGCTCATTTCAACGTTCTCCGTAAATCTGCCCCGCGCGCTCGCACATGGCATCCACCATCTGGTTGGCAATACCGCTGAACAGCTTGCCCGCGGCCGCACCCAGCAATCGGTTCTGGGCACGGAAACGCAGGGTAAACACCACTTTGCAGGCATTGTCATTCAGTGGGGTAAATTGCCAGTGGCCATTGAACTCGCTGAAGGGGCCATCCACCAGCTCCAGGGTCATGGAGTGTGGCCGCAGCAACCGATTGCGGGTGACAAAACTCTGGGAGATGCCTGCGCGGGAGAGCTCCAGCCGCGCTTCCAGCGTGCCTGCATCCTCGTGCAGCACTTCCGCACCGCGGCAACCGGGTAAAAACTGCGGGTAGCTGGCGACATCATTCACCAGGTCGAACATCTGCTCCGCACTGAACATTACCAGCGCACTGCGCTCAATCTCTGTCATGTCAACACTTGCTCACTAACCGAAGGCTCACCCAGTTCTTGCACGAAAAGTACGACATTCTTGCCTATCCTGTGTCACGTAGGGGGATTTTGTGCCCGCGACGCTACTCAAGGCGGATAAATCCTGCAACAATCGGTCTTTTAGCGCCTTCTCTTTCCCCGGTCATTCCCCCGGAAAAGCGCTCGGGCACATGGGCACGGCGCGCTATATAACCATTCACTCGACAAGAATAACAGGCAAGTGAGAAATCTATGTCCGCAGCGAGAGAACATTTTGGGTCCCGTCTCGGTTTTATCCTGGCTGCCGCGGGTTCCGCGGTGGGGATCGGCAACCTGGTGTCCTTCCCGGTTGCAGCCACCAAGAGTGGCGGCGGTGCCTTCCTGTTGGTGTACGCGCTGTTCGTTTTCCTGATCTGCCTGCCGGTGATGATGGCCGAGCTGGCGCTTGGCCGCAAAAGTGACAAAGACCCGGTGGGCGCTTATCGCCAGCTCTCTGGTGGTTCGACGCTGTGGCGTATCCCCGGCTGGTTCGCCCTGATCACCCCCTATATGATCGCCGTGTTCTACATGGTGGTGACGGTGTGGGTGCTGGGCTATCTGGTGGAAACCCTCAAGGGCAACCTGGATGTGCTGGCCACAGAATCGTATTTCGGCACCTTTATCAATTCCAAGGTGGTGTTTCTCTACCTCATCGTCCTGATGCTACTTATCAATGGGGTGCTGTCCCTGGGGGTCAAAGACGGTATCGAACGGGCCGCCAAGACGCTGATGCCGATGCTGTTCGTGTTGCTACTGGGGCTGGTGGTATTCGTGCTCACCCGCGAGGGCGCCGGCACCGGTCTCAGTTACTACCTGATCCCCGACTTCAGTAAGCTGGATGCGGAGGTGGTCAGCAAGGCCATGTCCCAGGCGTTCTTCTCGCTGTCTCTGGGTATGGGCATCATGATTACCTACGGCTCATATATGAAGAAGCGGGACTCCATTCCCGGCTCCGCCAAGGCCGTGGCACTCACCGATACCATGGTGGCCTTCACCGCCGGCCTGCTGATCCTGCCGAGCGTGTTCCACTTTAACCCCAACATTGATCCCAGCACCCTGAGCGACTCCTCCGCGGGTATGATCTTCCTGTTCCTGCCCAAGATCTTCCTGTCCCTGCAGGACGGGATCGGCTACTTTGGTGCCAGTGCGGTGGCTGCGATCTTCTTCTTCCTGGTATTCGTCGCCGCGCTCACCTCCCTGGTCTCGATTATCGAGGTGCCCATCGCCTCCCTGCGGGACGAGCGCGGCATGTCGCGCAAGAAAGCCATCTATACGGTAGCTGCCAGCCAGTTTATCCTCGCGGTACTGTGCGCCATGTCCTTCGGTATGGCAGACTGGCTGACCCAGTTCGTGAAACTGGCCGGCAGCGACAAATCCTTTTTCGACTTGGTAGAAATCCTGTTTTACGACACCATATTGCCCCTCAATGGCCTGCTGGTTTGTCTGTTTGTGATTTACAAGTGGAAGCGGGCCAATTTCGACCGGGAACTACAGGAGGGAGACAGCGGCTTCGCCGGCACCCTGTCGCAGAAGTACGTCAACTTCTCCCTGGGTACGTTCATCCCGTTTATTCTGCTGATCATCTTCATCAACACCGTTGCCCTGAAGTTCTTCGGCAGCAGTTTCATTTAAGAATTTATTCGAGACGTCGCCGACAAGGCGCAAGTTGTATCCATGGCAAAAAAGAAAAAGGCTCCATCTTCAAACACTATCGCCCTCAACAAGAAGGCGAAGCACGATTACTTTATCGAGGAAAAGTTTGAAGCGGGCCTGGAATTACAGGGCTGGGAAGTAAAGGCCTGCCGCGAAGGCAAGGCCCAGCTCACCGACAGCTACGTACTGTTCAAAGACGGCCAGGCATGGCTGCTGGGTGCCCGCATCCAGCCGCTGGCCAGCGCTTCCACTCACTTCGTGACCGAACCGGACCGCACCCGCCGCCTGCTCTTGAAGCGTCGCGAGATCGCCAAACTGATGGCCTCCGTGAACCAGAAAGGCTATGCCTGCGTGTGCACCGCCATGTACTGGAAAAAGCACCTGATCAAGTGCGAAGTGGCCCTGGCCAAAGGTAAGGCCATGCACGACAAGCGCGAAACCCTGAAAGAGCGTGACTGGAACCGGCAGAAGCAGCGTGTCCTGCGCACCGACAACCGCTAACGCGACAATTGATAAAAGGCTCCCACGGGCAAGCAAAACAGAACAATAACGACGGGATTTACCATGAGTGCACCGCGAGGACAGTTCAGTTCCAACTTCGGCTTTCTGATGGCAGCCGCCGGCTCCGCCGTCGGCCTGGGCAATATCTGGGGTTTCCCCACCAATGTCGCCGCCAACGGCGGTGCCGCCTTTGTGGTGGTCTACCTGATTCTGGCATTCATACTGGCCTATCCGGTACTGATGGCAGAGCTCGCCATCGGCCGCCACGCCCGCCGCAACATGGTACAGGCGCTACGCGGTATCTCCACCGGCCCGGTAAGCCGCGGCGCGGGTACCCTGGCCGGTTTTGGCGGCATTGTGGTGGCCTCACTGATCCTCAGCTTCTATGCCATTGTCGCCGGCTGGATGTTGGCACATCTGGCAGACCCCTTTGTCACCCTGGTTGGCGCTGAGCGCTCGGCGGAATGGCTGACCGCTAACAGCGCCGCGCGCAACTTCACTTTTACCGCCATTTTCAGCGGTCTCACCATGGCGATCATTGCCGCCGGGGTAGAAAAAGGTATCGAGCGCTGGTCCACCCTGTTGATGCCGTCACTGATCATCCTGCTGCTGTTGCTGATTGCCTATGTACTGAGCCAGCCCGGTGCCATTGCCGGGCTCGAAGCCTACCTGATGCCGGATTTCAGCGAGCTTTCCCCGGAACTGATGTTGTCTGCTATGGGACAGGCCTTCTTCTCCCTGTCGCTCGGCGTCGGCACCATGCTGATCTACGGCTCCTACCTCAGCAAGCAGGAAAGCCTGCCGCGCCTCGGCGCCCTGGTGACGCTGATTGACGTGGGCATCGCCTTTACTGCCGGCCTGCTGATTGTTCCCGCCATGTACGTGGCTCAGGAAGCGGGCACCCAGATCTTCTCAGATGGCGGTCAGTTGATGGCAGGCCCGGATCTGATCCTGCAGGTACTGCCAGCCCTGTTCGACACCATGGGCACCAGCGGCCTGTTCGTCGCCATCGCTTTCTTCGCGCTGATGACCATTGCCTCGCTGACCTCCTCTATTTCCATGCTGGAAGTACCGGTGGCATTCTGCATCGAGAACCTCGGTCTCAAACGCCGTCCGGCGACCCTGCTGGTGGGCCTGGTCATTTTCTGCATCAGCTCCGTGATCATTTTCAATTTCGGCGCCCTGTTCGGACTGGTGGTCTCTGTCAGTACGGAATACGGCCAGCCCATCCTGGGTATCGCCCTATGTATCTTTGCCGGCTGGATCTGGCGCCGAGACCAGTTATTGAAGGAGCTTCAGGAAGGCCACCCGGACATCGAGAAGACCCTGTTCTGGAAAATCTGGCCCTGGTATGTGCGCCTCGTCTGCCCACTGCTGATCCTGGCCGCCTTTATCCAATCGGTGCTCTAACCAGCCGTTAAAAAGAGCCAGAAATCGCAATGATCAGAAAGCCCGGCCGTCGGCCCGGACCACCACGCAGGCCGGGATTGGCTCGCAGCCAGTCCACACAGCGAACCACCCAGTCTCCGGTGGTGCAGATCGACAAGCTCAGCCACGAAGTGCGCGGCATCGCGCGCTATCCGGTGGACGGCAAAAACAAAACCCTGTTTGTGGATAACGCGCTGCCCGGCGAAGAGGTGAAAGTAAAGATCACCGCGAGCCGCGCCAGGTTCGACGAGGGCATTGCCAGCGAGATTATCCAGCCCTCCGCGGACCGCCGCACACCGCCCTGCCCCCACTTCGAACACTGCGGCGGCTGCGCCATCCAGTATATGGACCCGGCGGCACAGATCGCCGCCAAGCAACAGATCCTGCTCGATCAACTGCAGCGCTTTGCCCATGCCACACCGGAGCAGGTACTCCCGCCGCTGACGGGAGACAACTTCGGCTACCGTCGCCGCGCCCGTCTCGGTGTGCGTTTTGTGAAACAGGCCGGCAGCCGCAAACCGCAACTGGTGTTGGGGTTTCGGGAAAAGCGCTCCAACAACCTGGTGGATATCACTGAATGCGGGGTATTACCCGCGGACTTTTCCGCGCAAATCCCCGCGTTGCATCAGCTGGTCGACAGCTGCACCGGGCGCAAACAGATCTCCCATATCGAAGTCGCCATTGGCGACGACGCCACCGCACTGGTGGTCCGCCATCTGCAGCCGCTGAGCGAGGAAGACCGACAGCGCCTGCTCGACTATGTAAAAACGCGCGACTACCACCTGTACCTGCAGGACGACAGCGGTGCCAGCACAGTCTGGCCCGAACAGGGTGCAGAGCGCCTCGCCTACGGGCTGGCGGATTTCGGTCTGACCCTACAGTTTCATCCTCAGGACTTTATCCAGGTCAACTTCGACATCAACCGGCAGATGGTCAGCCGCGCAATCGAGCTGCTGGACCCACAGGCGGATGAACGCGTACTGGATCTGTTCTGCGGCCTCGGCAATTTCACCCTGCCACTGGCCACCCGCGCCGCAGAGGTGGTGGGAGTAGAAGGCGCAAAAGTGCTGACCGAACGCGGGCGGGAGAACGCCGCGCACAACAACCTGGACAATATCCACTTCCAGGCCGCCGACCTCACTGCCGACTTCACCCGCAGCCCCTGGGCACGGGGTGGGTTCGATAAAATCCTGCTCGACCCGCCGCGCACCGGCGCACTGGAAGTGGTGCGCAATATCGCCACCTTCGGCGCCCGTCGCATCGTCTACGTCTCCTGCAACCCCGCCACCCTGGCGCGGGACACCGCGGAACTAATCCAGCGCGGCTACCGTCTAAGCAAAGCAGGCGTGATGGATATGTTCCCCCACACCACCCATGTGGAGTCCATCGCCCTGTTTGAGAAGACTTGAACGTACAGTCATTATTTTCCAACTTACGGGTATTGTGACACACCTGCTTCAGGTATAATGAAGGTTAAGCAAACGTGCTTTTGCACGGCCAGATTCCGGGGGTGACTTGGATTCGACGCCGGTGACGAAACCATGGGTGCATGCCGTGATGGTAGCGAATCACGTAAATCCAAAGCTGCATTTTATTAGTTGCCAACGACGACAACTACGGTGCCCAACTCGCTGCGTAAGCAGCCTGTGAAGCACTAACTAAGGGTTCGCCCTTAGCGGCCTTCAGCAAGGTGCCAGTACCGCGCTGCAGGCTGTCATACAGAACTGGATCGTCCTGAAGCGTGCCTGACGTGGATGGCCTAAAACTTATTCAGGCTCGCGAGTTACGTCCTGCCCGTTGGGCTGTAACGAGCTAAATCAATAGACGGACCTAAGCATGTAGAGCCTCTGGCGGAGTGCTGACGGACGCGGGTTCGACTCCCGCCACCTCCACCAAATTAAAAAGGCCCGGTACCGCAAGGTACCGGGCCTTTTTAATTTGGTGGAGGTGGCGCGGGAGACTCCGATAAGAGAAAGGACACCCCCACAGGGTTACCCCACCGTCTCGGCCATCAGGCGTCCAGGTGATTTCTGAAAAAGGGCACCACCTGCTCCAGCGCCTTGGCAGTGGCTTCAGGCTTGTCGTACAGGTCGTAATGGCTTGCGCCGTCCACGATCTGCAGGGTTTTCTGGCCGGAGCGGGCGCGGTTGTAGAGTTCGAAACCGTCCCGGTAGGAGCCGAATCCGCCAGGTACACTGCCGATGACCACATGCAGCGGTTGGGTAAGCAACACTTCCGCAAGGTGGAAAGCATCCCAACCCACAGCGGCGGCCGTGCTCGTCACGCGAAGCTTGTTTGGGGAGCCCGGCTGCTGACCACGTGACGTGGTGTAGTAGTCTACGGCCTCTTTGATATCAATATCGTCGATACCGGCTGCCTCGCGCTCAGCTTCGGAATTGGGAATATATCCCGTGATCAGTGGCTCAGCTCCCCGAGCTTCGGCGGTGCGCTGCTCGGCAATGGCATCCAGAGTCCTCAACGCCGCGTCAGGTGTCATATCTCCCTCGCGCATCAGGCGGCCGTAATTAGCCCCAACCACGGTGGCCACGGCCTTGAAGCGGCGCTCGGTCATGGCGGCGCTGACGGCATAGCCACCACCGCCACACACACCCAGCACGCCGATGCGATCAGCATCCACGTAGGGCAGGGTCACCAGGTAGTCCACCGCGCAGCGGAAGTCTTCAATACGGGTAGCGGGATCTTCGCTGAAGCGTGGCTCGCCGCCGCTGGCCCCCTGGGTGGAGGCGTCGAATGCCAGGGTGATGAAGCCGGCCCGTGTCAGTGCCTCACCATAGACGGCGCCGGAGGTCTGCTCTTTGCAGCTGCTGATCGGGTGGGCGCAAACGATCGCCGCGTATTGCTTGTTCGCATCAAAGCCCTCGGGCAGTCGTAGAGTGGCAGCCACATCCCAGGTGCGATTTTTGAAAGTGACGGTTTCCATCAGGTGTTTCCTCCCGGTAGTAAAGGTGTCGGTAACTGGCTTTGGGAAGAAATCATAGCGATCCGGCTTTGATCTGATTAGCCGCTATAATCAGATTGCTTTTATCCGAATTTCTTATAAATCATGAAAGAAAACCTGAACGAACTGTCCGCCTTTATGGTGGTAGCAAAGGAACAGAGCTTCACCCGGGCGGCCAGCAAGCTGGCAACCTCGCAGTCGGCCATCAGCCAAACAGTGAAGAACCTGGAGCAACGTCTCGGCATCAAACTGCTATCCCGCACTACCCGCAGCGTCACCCCGACGGAGGCGGGTGAACGCCTGATGGCCCTGATCGGACCAGCGCTTGAGCAGATCAATGCCGGGCTGAACCAGATGAGCGCCCTGAAGGACAAGCCCGCGGGTACCATTCGCATCACGGCAGACGAATACGCCGTCAGCGCAGTGCTGTGGCCCAAGATCAGGGAATTTTTGTACCAGTACCCCGACATCAAGATCGAGCTCAGTACGGACTATGGCCTGGTGGACATTGTGGAAGGGCGTTATGACGCAGGGGTCAGACGGGGTGGATTGGTAGCCAAGGATATGATTGCCGTGCCCATCAGTGATGAGATCAAGATGATGGTGGTGGCTTCCCCCCGTTACCTGGAGCGTCGCGGTATACCGAAGAAGCCGCAGGAGCTGGCCACCCGACACGATTGTATCAATCTGCGGTTACCCACCCACGGTGGCCTTTGGCCATGGAGTTTCAGAGAGAAGGGACGGGAAGTGAAGATCAGGGGAGAGGGGCAGCTGGTTTTCAACAGTATCAACAGTGTGCTGGAAGCCGCCCTGGCGGGGTACGGCCTGGCCTATGTGCCCGAAAGCATGGCAGAGCCTTATATCAAAGAAGGCGAACTGGCGGAAGTGCTGGCGGGCTACAACATGGTACATCCCGGCTATTACCTCTATTACACCAGCCGTCTGCAATCGTCCCCGGCCTTTTCACTGTTGCTGGAGGCCCTGCGATAGAGCGCGGTGACCAGCCAGACGAAGCTGGGCCTTACTTTGCACCTCACTTGAAGAAATACTTTGACTTCGCTCACAAGGAGGCCTACAGTGAACTTAGTTAAAAGTAAGCCTATTGTTTAAATCCTCAGTTTCGTCGTAGCAGTCCTTCTTCGTCCTGTAGCATCTAAATTCCAGACTTTTTTTTGCTATTCATGCCTCATGAAGGCGTATCTTTATTTGTTTACAGGAAATCATCATGTCAAACACTACTACCGGCACTGTTAAGTGGTTTAACGAATCCAAAGGCTTTGGCTTTATTGAACAGAAATCTGGTCCTGACGTGTTCGCGCACTTCAGCGCCATTGCAAGCTCAGGATTCAAAACCCTGAACGAAGGCCAGGCCGTTGAGTTCACCGTGACTCAAGGCCCGAAAGGCCCGCAAGCTGAAAATATCGTTTGCGCGTGAGCCAATAGGCTCCCGTTTGAAGCAGCCCTTACTGGCCTGCTGCCGAGTGGCCCTGACGGCCACTCCGGTCGGGATACCCTCCCGGTATCTCGACCTTAAAAGGTGACCTTAATGGTCACAACTTTAACCCCCACTTGTTTTACTCCCCTGACCCCATTGCGCATTATCCGCCTGCATACCTTGCCGAGTAACATCTGATCTGCCCTGACACATCACTCCAGTTTTTACCCTGCGCAATCTTATTGGCGGCTTTCCCGAGAGGAAATCATGAGAAAATCCCCAATAGCTGCGTTTAATCCGCAGGACGCTGAAAAATACAGCAACCCTATTCCCGCACGCGAGTTCATTATGAGCTTGCTTGAAAATAACAAAAAGAAGCTGGATCGCGAGCAGCTGGCTAAAGTTCTGGAACTCTCCGAAGACGGAGAAAAAGAAGCATTGCGCCGTCGATTGCGCGCCATGGAGCGCGATGGACAGATCCTGTTCGATCGTCGCGATGGCTACAGCCTGGTAAAACCCGAAGACCTGATAAGCGGACGAGTGATTGGTCACCCGGATGGCTTCGGCTTCCTGACCAGCGACGAGTCTGAAGAAGACCTGTTTTTATCCGACAACGAGATGCTGACCGTGTTTGACGGTGACCGCGTGCAGGCCCGCATCAGCGGCAGTGACCGCCGCGGTCGTAAAACCGGCGTTATTGTCAATGTACTCGAACGCAATACCACCCAACTGGTAGGACGCTTACAGTGTGACGACGGCGACTATTTCCTCAAGCCGGAAAACAGCCGTATTGCCCATGAAATTGATCTTGATCGAGACCAGCTAATGGGCGCCGAGGTCGGACAGTATATTTCCGTGGAAATCACCGATTACCCGAATCGCCGCTACAATGCCTCCGCACGGGTGACCGAGGTACTGGGCAATGCCATGGGCCCCGGAATGGAGATCGATGTAGCGATCCGCAGCCACGATATCCCCCACGACTGGCCAAAGGATGCTTTGCGCGCGGCGAAACAGCTGGGCAGCGAAGTACCCGAGGCGGACAAGCACCATCGTGCCGACCTGAGACATCTTCCGTTTGTCACCATCGATGGTGAAGATGCCAAAGATTTCGACGATGCCGTCTACTGTGAAAAAGGGAAATCCGGCAGCTGGCGTTTGTATGTGGCCATTGCGGATGTGTCCCACTATGTTGAACCGGACAGTGCGCTCGACCAGGAAGCGCAAATACGTGCTACCTCCGTCTACTTTCCCGGTCGCGTAGTGCCTATGCTGCCGGAGTCCTTGTCGAATGGACTCTGCTCGCTCAATCCGCGGGTAGACCGACTGGTGATGGTCTGCGAAATGACAATCGACAAGTCCGGGAAAATGACCGGTTACACCTTTTCCGAAGGCGTCATCCATTCCCATGCGCGCCTCACCTACAACCAGGTGAACGCTTTCATCACCGCCCCTGACTCATCTCTGGGACAGAAAACCGCTCGGCAGCTGAAAGATACGGCACCGCATATACACGCCCTGCACCAGCTGTACGCGGTACTGAAGAAAGCCCGGAAAAAACGCGGTGCGATGGATTTTGAAAGGCCGGAAGTCAAATTCGAATTCACTGAAGGCCGCAAGATAGAGCGGATTGTCCCGGTCATACGCAACGACGCGCATAAAATGATTGAGGAGTTCATGCTGAGTGCCAATGTGGCAACGGCCGACTTCCTCGAAAAACAGAAGATGCCGGCGCTGTTTCGTGTGCATGACGGACCGCGGGATAAAAAATTGACCGCGTTGCGCGCTTTCCTTGGCGAAAAAGGTCTCAAGCTGGCGGGCGGTAACAAACCGTCGCCCGTACATTACGACCAGCTGATGAGCAGTATTGAACACCGTCCCGATGCGCAAACCATCCGCACCATGATGCTGCGATCACTGAGCCAGGCTGAGTACAGCCCGCAGAATCGCGGCCACTTTGGGCTGGTGTACTCCGCTTACGCGCACTTTACCTCGCCCATTCGCCGCTATCCGGATCTGCTGGTGCACAGAGCCATTCGCTCAGTGATCCGCCAGCCCCAAGCGCGCAACCCTGTGCGCCGCGCGTTAAAGTTTGTCCTCGGCGCAGGCAGCGCACCAGTGCAGCGTTTCCACAGTGCAGAAACGCTCCCCCAGGGAAAAAGTTATCCCTATGACAAAACGGGAATGCAGGCTCTGGCCGTGCACTGCTCAAACGCCTCGCGCCGCGCCGATAAGGCGAGCTGGGATGTAGAAGCCTGGTTGAAGTGTGAGTATATGCAGGATTTTGTCGGCGATACTTTTGAAGGGCTTGTCAGTAGTGTTACGGGCTTTGGCTTGTTTATCGAAATCAATGACATTCAGGTTGAAGGTCTGGTGCATATATCGGCGCTAAAAAAGGACTATTACCACTTTGATGCCGCCAAGCAACGTCTGATCGGCGAGCGTGGCAATAGTAGTTTTGCCATTGGCGATACCATCAAAGTGCGTGTTGTACGTGTCGATATGGAACGACGGAAAATAGAACTTTCCCTCGCCAACTAGATCTCCAACAACTGGACCTCCAACAACCAGGTCTCCGATAACCATAGAGACCAAGCTCCCCGGAGCTTGTCGCCGCTCAGGTCTCATGCCGACCTGAGCGGACCAACATCTCGGCTCAGCGCGTAAACTTCAGGATATACCCCTTGAAGACACCATCAAGATAATCGGTGTGTTCGGGTTTCCGGTGTTCGGATGTAAAACCGTAGTTCTGCATGAGCGCCGTCAATTTGTTTTTCCGCCCCCGACCCGGATCAACAATAATCACTTCACAGCTCGGCTTTGCGTGATTTTCAATAAAGGTGGCCAACAGCTCGATATGCTCATCTTCATATAGCAGATCACTACCAATAATCAGATCAAATAAACCGAGCGTATCGTTACTATCCGCCCAGTCGACCTGTTCAAAAGCAATGGGCTTACCCTCATTAAGTAGCGCATTTCTTTGCAGGAACACATTTACTTCAGGGTGATAATCCGTCGCGGTAATATCAGCACACTGTTTGTTCAGGAGGAGGCTTGAAAGGGCCATGCCACACCCGACTTCAAGGATGCGTTTCGAGCCGGTTTCGTAATCACAGATGTAGTGAGCAAGAACCATGCTGGAGGGCCAGACCACGCCGAATATTGGCCAGGACGCAGACGATATACCGAGCTTCTCGGCGATGCCCGACGGGTCGTGAAACTCCTGCTTGTTGCGCAACGTGCAAAGGTGGATGTCAGTTTTACCGAACTCAACGGTCTGGTATCGCAATCGGAGATTTGTCATTTATCTGGCCGCAAATGGAAGCGCTGAGCCAGCTATCGAAGATGGATAAGTGACAAAACGATAAGGATCGCTAGATTATCGCAATCTCGAAATAAGGCAACTTATTTAAACCCGGATACAGGAAACAATGCATCGACACGAAACTGTACCGGTAGAGCGCCCGTTAAAGACATCAAGATGAGGATAGCCGTGTGCGCACCTGTATCACCGATGTCAGCGTACGATGCACCGGGCAGCGGTTGGCTATATCCAGCAGCTGCTCGCGTTGCTCACCGGTGAGTGCTCCCTCAAGCGTCACTTCCCTGACTATTTCATCAATTTTCCCCTTCTTCGATTCACAACTCTCACAGTCTTCCACGTGTACCTTCTGATGAGAGAGAATTACCCGGACCCGCTCTAGCGGTATATTTTTTCGTTCTGCATACATCCGGATCGTCATACTGGTGCAGGCGCCCAGCCCCATCAGTAAATACTCGTAGGGGCCCGGACCGAGATTCTCTCCGCCGACACTCTCCGGCTCATCGGCAATCAGATGGTGAGGACCAGAGGTCATTGTTTGGGTGAATTTACCGTCACCTTTTTCCTCTACTGTTACCACCGTTGGGGTTTGACTATTCACTGGATTTTCCTCTTGGGTTTGATACTTTAGAGCACCTCTATTAATCAGATCCCGCACTTTCCTCTCATAATCTGGCGATGCGGACGCCAACAATGTCCGATTGATCATTCTGGCAGGACAGAAATCTTCGAGCTTTAAACATAGTTCAATACACCGGTCACACTCGGTCCGGCAAGCTTGCTCAGGCCTGCTATTTTTACAGGTAATTTCTCACTTACTGCCGGAATAACCCGCTGATAAATCTGGCAACTCCAGTGCTGCAGTTCAGTACTACCGGCGCCATTTCCCCAGGACGTATGGGTCAAGAGTGATCCGTATTCTGTATTGCCTGCTGATATTGCGGGACGGAATGTGACATGGAGTCCAACTATGAATAAAGCCGCCGGCTTGAGCGCTGTACTGGCGCTGGCACTTTCTCTCATTACCACCCCCTCAGCCAGAGCACAGATTCAGGCTTCCGACATAGATCTGACACGTTTTTACTTACGGCTCGGAGTCAGTTTCGTTTACCCCGACGATGACGCGACATCTCTGAAGTATTACCTGCTGCAGGATTGGGAGCTCTATCGCACCCATTGGGAGGTTGAGGAAGACACTACCTGGAATATCTCCGCCGTTTGGCGACCACTGCCTTACGCAGGGTTGGAGCTGCTTTATATAAACGGTGCCGATCACTCTTTGACGGTTGAGAATTTTCGCGCTTACCCCGGGCGGGATTTTATTAAATTTGGTCGCTTTGCCAGCTCTTCCGCCAACCTGTTCGTGAACTGGTACATGCTGGACGACGACTGTCTCGCGCAGCCCTACCTGGGAATTGGCGTCAATTACTCAGACTTTTACGACGATGCCCTGAACTCCGACTTCCAGCATTACCTGCAGGATAGCGGCATCTCTACCGGCCCCGCCAAATTCGGTATGGGTCACTCCTGGGGTGCAAGCGCCCAACTGGGCATAGACTGGCGCCTGGGCCGTGGACGCGCCAGCTCCTGGATGATCAACGCCTCAGTGATGTATACCGATGCCAATACCGATGGTGTGGTGACCTATCCCATCTCTCCCGGCTACGACCGCCTGTATTCCGATTTCGAGACCAACCCCTGGACCCTGAATCTGGGTGTTACCTATGAGTTCTGATACGGCACCGTACTGCCACTCCCCTCGTTGGCACCAGCTCTGCCTTACACTCGGACTTGTCACTTTGTCAGCAAGCGTATTTGCGGACTGTACCCCCGGTAATACCGGTACCGCCGGACCCGACCAGATTCTTTGCGATAATGACAATGACCCCAATGGTGCCGATGTATCGAGTCTCGGCGGTGACGATGTCCTGGACCTGAATGGCGGCACCATCGGCACCCTTGATAGCGGCAGTGGCAGAGATACCATCAACCTGAATGGCAGTCTGGTTGAAAACAATCTGTTGACCGGTGACGGCGACGATACCGTCATCATTTCCAACCGCGATTCGGAAGTGGGCACCTACTTTTCCGGCGGTCTGGATACCGGTGCCGGCAATGATCGTATCGAAATCTCTGATGGACTGATATTCAGACTTGATGCCGGCGACGGTGACGACAGCCTGCTGCTGGATGAAGGGTATATCTTTTTCGAAACAAACATGGGCGCCGGCGACGACACGTTTTACTGGGATGAAGGTGTCATTGAACACTTTATCGGCGGTACCGGTTCCGATGAAGTAGTCATTGATGCGTTCGCTTACGAAGGCGAAGCCATTCTGGATGGCGGCGACGACCTGACCGCTGATGACGGTTATATCGATACCCTCAAGTTTATTCTCGACCATGAAATCGACGGCCAGCTGCTGCGCAACTGGGAACGAATTATCGTTCAGGGCAGCTCGAAAATCGACTTTTTCGGCAGCCTGGATGTAGGAGGCGGTCGCGCCAGTGACGGTCAACAACTGGGCCTGGATATCTGGTTTGGCGGCGTGGTGGAATTTGTGCCTCGCACCTTCAATATCCGCGGCGACGTCATCAATGCCGGCACCTTGTGGCTGAACGACAACCGCATTAATCAAGTAAATATTGCCAGCCACGATAGCGGACGTTTCGGCAACTACACCGGGCGCAACGGCAGATTGTGGATGGAAACAACGTTTGGAGATGACAGCAGCCCCTCAGATCTGTTGACCATCGCAGGAGATGCAGCAGGCACAACGTTCGTGCGCATCTACAACCTGGACGGCGATGGTGGAGAAACCCACGGCGACGGGATAAAAGTGATCGACATCGCCGGAAAATCACCGGCCAATGCGTTTATTCTCGACGGCGACTACATGGGCTACGACGGACGCCCCGCCACCGTTGGCGGCGCCTACGGCTATACCCTGCACCACGGCGGTCTCGATAATCCTGACGACGGCAACTGGTATCTGCGCTCTACGTTACCCGACCCGTTTGGCGGCGGTGAAAAACGGATACCGCGCTGGCAGCCGGGCGCGGTGCTCTACGAAACCTATGCCCAGGCCATTCGATTAATGAGTCAGCCGGAGTCCCTGCGCCAACGAGTGGGTAACCGGTTCTGGGCAGGTAGCAGCCACAATGACCGCGGGGAGTGCTGCTACACCAATGCGGTAGAAAAGACCATTGATGGTGGAGGCCTGTGGTTGCGTACCCGGGGGCACTACTACGATGTTGAGCCGGAACATTCCACGGCCAATGCGAAATGGCAGCAGGATTTCGGACTGGTACAGATCGGCTCCGACTTTTCCGTCGATCCCGCGGTTTATGGTGGCCGGCTGATTTTTGGGGTTTCCGCCCGCTACGGCTACGGCAATACCGAGCTGGACAGTTTCTTTGGCCACGGGAAAATTCGCACCGATAACTGGGGCGTTGGCAGCAGCCTCACCTGGTATGGCCACCAGGGGACCTATGCCGATTTGCAAATGCAGTTCAACTGGTTCGACTCGGAGCTTTATTCCCACGAGCTCTACTATCTCGGCCACGGCAACGACGCGGTGGCCTTCTCCTTCTCTGCCGAGGCCGGCCACAGTATCAAGCTGTGTGATTACTACTCACTTACACCACAGGTGCAGCTGACCTTTAACGCCGAAGAAATCGACGATAACTACGATCAGTACGGTGTTTTCATGAAGGACACCAAGAACCGGGGCGGGTCCGCCCGTTTTGGCCTCGCGTTTGAACAGCGCGCCAGTCGACGAAAATCTTTCGCCAACATGTATGGCGTCCTCCCGCTGGAGCGTATCGGGCTCTATGCCATCGCCAATGCCCATTATTATTTTGATGATGAAACCGAAGTAAAAGTCTCCCATACCCCGCTCTACCAGGCGCGGGACGACTGGTGGGGGCAGCTTGGTGTTGGGGTAACCTATGACGAGTGCGGTGATCGCTGTTCGTTTTATGCGGAAGCCGATTACAGCACCAGTCTGAGTAACTTCGGTGACAGCTACGGGGCCAGCCTGACGGTCGGCTTTCGCTTCAAGTGGTAGCCGCTGACAACCCGTGCGGGTTTTCCCTATACTCGCGGGATGACTGACCGCCGTTTATCCAGCGCCCCCCTTCCCAAGGCGATTCCCGACCACTGGCAGAACCTGCTGTGGTCACTGGTATCACCAGACATTTCCGCCGACACCAGGCTCCCCTGGCTGCCGGCATCCCGCCGCAAGCACCTGGGCGACTTTTTCCAGCAACCGCGCACTCGCGCCACTCTGGAACCGGAGCTGGTTGCGCGACTGGAGCAAAAACGCAGCCATCGCCTTGGTATCTACTTTGAAAATCTGTGGGCCTTCGCTTTCCACCATCATCCCGACTATCGCTTACTGGCCCGAAACCTGCCGATCCGCAATGCCGGTAAAACACTGGGCGAACTGGACTTTGTGGTCGAGTACCTGCCCGACAACGTCACAGAGCACTGGGAGTTGGCGGTAAAGTTTTATTTGCAGGTGGGAGACTGCTGGGTAGGTCCCGGCCAACGGGACCGCCTGGATATCAAACTGGCCCGTATGGCGGACCACCAGATTCCCATTGCACGCTGCGCAGAAGCAGAGTCCACGCTGGCTGCGCAGAATGTTCAACTGGATCGCCAGTGGACCCTGATGCCGGGACGGCTGTTCACCCCGTTAGACTCCACCACGCCATCAGAACCCGGATTCTGGTGGGCAGATTGCACACAGTTTCAACGGCACTTTTCCGCCTCCCCCCTTTCATTGCTGCACCTGCCCAAGCAGGCCTGGCTCGCGTCTTGCGATCTGGCATATCCGTCTCGGACACTGCCAGTACCCCTGCCAATTCATCAATTCAACCCGGAAACACTGCGCAGCTCTCTGGATGGCCGCGGCCCGCTGTACATCGCCGTCACCGGTGACACAGGCGAGGTCAGCCGCGGCTTTCTGGTGCCCGACCACTGGCTGCAGAGCGCCACAATCACCCTGCCCCCGGAATAATTACACGCGTAATCCCTTGACACAGATCAGATTACATTTACAATTTTCAGAAATTTCTGAAACTTAAGAAAACTCTAAAGGGAAGTATGAATTTATCCAGCCAGGCACAGGCATTCGTTCTGCACTTTGGAGAGATGGGCAGCCGTTGGGGCTTTAACCGCACCGTGGGGCAGAT
This sequence comes from Microbulbifer celer, assembly GCF_020991125.1. Classification (NCBI taxonomy): domain Bacteria; kingdom Pseudomonadati; phylum Pseudomonadota; class Gammaproteobacteria; order Cellvibrionales; family Microbulbiferaceae; genus Microbulbifer; species Microbulbifer celer. The sequence goes on along the minus strand of NZ_CP087715.1, from coordinate 264,900 downwards.
GTTTGCCCTGCTGACCATTCACAGCGAGCCGGTAAATGCCGATCAACTGGCTGAGGCCCTGAAAATCAGCCGCGGCAATGTGAGCATGGGGCTCAAGGAGCTACAGGCCTGGCGACTGATCGAGCTGCACCACCAGCCCGGCGACCGCAAGGATTATTTCACCGCAGCCGGCTCCATCTGGGATCTGGCACGCACCGTGTTCGAGGAGCGCCGCAAGCGCGAGCTCGACCCCACCCTGACACTTCTGCGCCAACTGTTACTGACCGACCCTGGCGACGAACAGGAAGCGCTGGCACAGGAAAAAATCCAGGAGGTCTACAGCCTGCTGGAGATGCTCGATCGGTTTGCCAACACCCTGAGCAAACTGGACGAGAAAGATCTGCTCAAACTGATGAAACTGGGCTCCGGCCTCAGCAAGCTGCTGGAGCTGAAGTCCAGAGCCGGCACTAAAAAGAGCCCGCCCAAAGAGCGTTAGTCAGAGCAGGAATTTCGCCGCTCTAACCCGGGGCGGCCCGTGGTATACGAGGTGCCCATGCTGGATACTCTGATACTGTCGCGCATACAGTTCGCGGCCAACATCAGCTTTCATATTCTTTTCCCCACCATCACCATTGCACTGTGCTGGATCCTTTTCTTTTTCAAGCTGCGCTTCGACCTCACCGGTAACCCGGTATGGATGCGGGCCTACCGCTTCTGGGTGAAGATATTCGCGCTTACCTTTGCCCTCGGGGTGGTCAGCGGCCTGACCATGTCGTTCCAGTTCGGTACCAACTGGCCGGGCTTTATGGAAAAAGTGGGCAATATTGCCGGCCCGCTTCTGGGTTACGAAGTGCTCACCGCCTTCTTTCTGGAGGCGACTTTTCTCGGGATTATGCTGTTTGGTATCAAGCGCGTTTCCAGCCGGGTGCATACGCTCTCGGCCCTGATTGTCGCCATCGGCACCACCCTGTCGGCGTTCTGGATTCTGGCGCTCAACTCCTGGATGCAGACACCGGCGGGCTACGAGATTCGCGATGGCGTGGTCCACGCTACCGACTGGATGGCGGTGATATTCAATCCCTCCTTCCCCTACCGGCTGACACACATGTTGCTCGCATCCGGTTTGACCGCAGCTTTTTTTGTCGCCGGTCTGTCCGCCTACCGCATCCTTAAGGGAGATCACAAGCAGGCACCGAGACTGGCGCTGAAAACCGGCCTGATCATCGCTGCGGTGCTGGCGCCACTACAGGCATTTGTGGGTGACTTGCACGGGCTCAATACTCTTGAGCATCAACCGCAGAAGATTGCCGCCATGGAAGGGGTGTGGGAGACCGAGCAGGGGGCCCCGCTGCTGCTGTTTGCGATCCCCGATGAAGCGCAGCGCACCAACCACCTGAGCATCGGGATTCCCAAACTGGCGAGCCTGATCCTGACCCACGAAACCGACGGCGAAATCAAAGGACTCAACGACTTCGAGGACAACCACCCGCCGGTCAAACCGCTGTTTTTCGGCTTCCGCATCATGGTGGGTATGGGGCTGCTGATGCTCGCTACCGCCTGGGCCGGCTGTTACCTGTTACGCAGGCGTGATGAGCTGCCACGCTGGATGCTGAAGCTGCTGGTTGCTATGACATTCTCCGGATGGGTGGCCACACTCGCAGGCTGGTATGTCACTGAAGTAGGCCGGCAACCCTGGCTGGTCAGCGGGGTTTTGCGTACCGCGGATGCCGTCACTCCGGTTGCGCCGGCCAACGTGGGCCTTTCCCTGACACTCTACCTGATCACCTACGCAGTATTGATGTGGGCCTATATCCACACGCTCAAGGTGATGGCACTGAAGTCGGTCAAGGTGGAAGAGTTTGAAACCGAGGAACCGGTGGCGGATGGCAGCCTTACCAACCTGTCGCAACACACGGCTTCGGAATACGGTTACAGCGCGCGCGGAGGTGTTCAATGAGTGATGCAACCAGCATGATCAGCGGCGACTGGCTGCCGGTGGTTTTTATCGGCCTGATGGGTTTGGCGGTCATCGTTTACGCGATTCTGGATGGCTACGACCTGGGCGTGGGCATCCTGTTGCCGATGGGTGAGAGCGACGAAGGTCAGCGGGATACAATGATCGCCTCCATCGGCCCCTTCTGGGATGCCAATGAAACCTGGCTGGTACTGGCCATCGGCCTGCTGCTGATCGCATTTCCCGAAGCACACAGTATTGTGCTGACCAACCTGTATATTCCCGCAGCAATTATGCTGATCGGATTGATCATGCGCGGGGTGGCTTTCGACTTCCGCGCGAAGGCAGCGGTGGATCACAAGCTGGCCTGGGACCGCACTTTCAAATTCGGTTCACTACTCACCACCCTCACCCAGGGCTACATGCTCGGGCAGTATGTAATGGGATTTGAGCACAGCTGGTCGGCGCAGCTTTTCTGCCTGTTGAGCGCTCTGGGGGTCACCGCGGCCTACACCTATATCGGTGCCACCTGGCTGGTGATGAAAACGGAGCAGGGGCTGCAGCAACGGGCTGTGGTGTGGGCAAAAAATGCGGGGCGGGCGGCACTACTGGGCGTGGTTGCGGTCTGCGTCATCAACCCGCTGGTCAACCCCGGAGTATTCGACCGCTGGTTTACCTTCCCGCTGGTGATGTTCGTGCTGCTGATTCCCACCCTGTGTTTCCTGGGATTCGTCACCAACGATATTCTGCTGCGCCGACTCCCCAAACCCGAGGACCGACACTGCAGCCTGCCGTTTTATACCGTGGTGGGGATTTTTATTCTGAGCTTTATCGGCCTGGCGTTCAGCTTCTACCCGGAGATCGTTCCGGGGCAACTGAATATCTGGGAAGCAGCCAGCGCCCGCGCGTCGTTGCAGTTTATTCTGGTGGGCGCGGTCATCGTGGTGCCGGTGATCCTGCTGTACACCGCGTTTTCCTACCGGGTGTTTCGTGGCAAGGCCACGGATCTCAGCTATCACTGAGGTCCCGATGGGGAGAGAAGAGTAGCGATAGGAGAGAAGAAAGCGCTCAGCCCGAGGGCCGATGCGCTTCCTTTCGCTCCTTCTGCCATTTAGCGTAACGCTTCATCACCTTGTAAGGCTGTTCGGTATACCAGCCGTAACCCGCCCGGCGCTCTTTCGAAACCTTTTCGATATCAAAATACACCGCACCGTTGCGATCACCGAATACCGGCTTGTCCGCCTCAATATCGTAAAAGCGGGCCCAGATGGGGTCTGCGCCCTCCTCTGCAATCAGCTCTTTGTATTCGTGTTCGACGCGCCTGTAGCTGTATCCGTCGATCTGACGTTCTGCAAACCATTGCGTGGCACTGTCGATCATGCCCACAACCACCGGCGGTGGATTATCCAGGCTCATCAGGAATAACAGGATATCCGCGCTCTCACTGGTAGCCAGCGCCACCGGCTCGAAGGCCCGCGCGGAGGTGGGCGCCAGGGTTTCTGCATCGTGCTGTGCGCCCCAGATCGTCGGCCTGCCATTCACCACTACCTGAGTATCCGCCAGCATCTGCAGAGCGCGGGCCAGGCTGTCCCGGGACTGAGTGCGCACAGCTTCAGAGATGAATGACAGTGACGGCTCTTCGTGCGCAGCTGCGCCAACAATCTTCAACAGGTTGGCGATAGCATCGTCATTAAAGGTGATGTCGTCGTGGTAATCGCCCCGCAACGGGAACGTCTGCGGCCAACCACCGTTGGGGTATTGCGCCGCCAGGATCAGCTTCAGCGCGCGCTCGGCAGAGTCACAGTAAGGCTTTTCACCGATGGCATTGCAGGCGTTCACCATCACCCAGAACTGCACACTGGTGGCACTGTTGTCGAAGGTGGGCACGTAGTTTTTCTCGGTACCAAACGCCTGCCCGGGCTTGCGCGGTTCCGCGCCCATATCGGTGCGCTTGGACCAGCCGCCCGAGGGCGTCTGGAAAGAGAGCACGATATCCACAAGCCGCCGCCCCGCTTCACTGGCGATAAATGCAGGGTCGCGGGTAGCGGCCTTGACGTCAAAGCCGAAACGCTTGGTATGGGGCGCCTCCAGCGCTTCCTCCAGTCCGGATGCCTCGATTTCCGCGGCGAGAACCGCCTGATCGCGCCGGTACAGCCGCTCGGATTGCGCACGATACGCTGCCATGCCGGAGACCGGCTGCGGCGCGGACCAGGCACCGGAATCCTGAGCACAGCCGGTGAGCGCGAGAAGTACGCAGGAGGCGATCGTTCTGAATGTCATGGAGACGGTCATAGGGCCACACTGTCAGGCAGATTTGTATTTTGGTAAGGCCAAATGATGGTATCAGAAGGTGCTGCCGGTGAACAATCGTGTGATTGGCGGGCATAAAAAACCCGGGCATCGCCCGGGTTCCTGTTCATTCTGGTCGTCAGGTAGCGGCAGCTCCTGCGGCCATCGCTGCAGCCTTCGCCCGGCGTTTCTCCCGCGCCGCCTTGCGCTTGCCCCGGCGTTGATTCCAGATGTAGATCCCGGTAATGGAGAGCAGCAACGGTGTCAGGCCGATGATGCACCAGAGGATCTTGCTCACCAGGCCGGCAAAGTTGCCAAAGTGCAGGCGCCGGTAGCTGTCGATAATCTTCGCGCCCAGGGTGGCTTCGCGAATGTCGTAGCTCAGCATGTGATCGCCGGTCTGGGCGTTGTAGCTGACATTGCTGGCGTACTCGCTCAGCAACGGGTTGCCGGAATGGACATCGCCCCAAAAGGTGAAATTGGTATCCGGTTCCCAGGGGAAGGAAATGTAGGTGGTTTCAAAATTCTGTATACGGTTGCCGGTGTCGTCCATCAGCCCCTGCAGAGACAGGTCGTCGTTGTACAGCCGCTCCGCCATCTTGTAATGCTCGTGGCCGTCCGCGTGCTCTTCCATCTCGTGGGCAAAGTGGGTGATATTCCACCAGGCACCGGTGAAGCCCAGGATCAGCAGAATCGGCGCGCCGATAATACCGGTCATTTTATGCAGATCGGAAAAGTAGACGATCATGCGCGCATTCCAGCGTAGGGTGAAAAAATTTTTCCAGAATTTACGGTAAAGAATAAAACCGGTGATCCCGAGCCCGCACAGCAGGATCGAGAACACACTGGTGATCAGCATGCCCCAGTCCCCCGCCAGCAGGGTGAAATGCAGGTCGAGTAGCCAGTCGGTCAGGTGATGGGTGAGCCCCATGGGCGGGCGTAGCGGTTCGCCGGTATATTGGTCCAGCAGTGCATAGGTCCACTCGTCGGTGCCGTGCTCCATGGTGTACACCAGGTCCGCGCGGTTCTCATCCTGGAACAATGCCCAGCCGACGATTTCGTAGTCCGGAAAATGGCTGTTCACCGATGATGCCAGACTGTCCAGGCTCTGGCGCTCGCGGCCGGCAGCGTCTACCCGCACTTTATCTTCGATCAGCAGCGAGTCGATCTCGTACTTGAATACCAGAATGCTGCCGGTGACACAGATGACTAACAACGGCACAAAGGCAATCAGGGCCATCCAGCTATGCAGTTTGAACAGGGTCTTATTCATGCTTTTTTACACTGCTTCTTAAACACAGAAGGGGCGACGGCCTTTTTCAAGTCCGCCACCCCGTTTTTACTACACCTGTCCGGTGATCAGTAGCGCCAGTTTACCGACGCGCTGAAGTTGCGCGGTGCCGCGTAAAAGGCCTGGTCCCAGTACAGGCTGCTGATGTACTTTTCGTCGGTCAGGTTATTGCCGTTGACGGAGAAACTCAGCTGTTCGCTCACCTGGTAGTTGGCGAACAATCGCAGGGTCGCGTAGGCGTCCTGCTGGATAGTGGCGCCAGTGGCGCTGACACGCTGGATATCGTCCTGCCAGTTTACACCACCACCAACTTTCAACTGATCCAGCATCGGGGGACGGTAGCTCGCATACAGGCGCACCACCTTGGAAGGCACGTAATCGCGATTCAGCTCACCACCGACCTTGTTGGCGATATTGACCTTGGTAAAGCTCAGATCGGCCTGCAACCCTTCTGCCAGCATACCGCTCAGGGTGAGGTCGTAGCCGTCACTATCGTAGTCTTCGCCGGCGTATACCGATAGCGGACCACCGGAAATCGGGTCCTCAATCTCCTTGAGGAATTCCGCCACATTGTTCTGCTCGGTTTGATAATAAGACGCGGTCGCCACCAGCTTGCCGTCAAAGAAAGCACCCTTGGCACCGATCTCCTGGTTAACCCCTTCGGTGGGATCCATGTAGGTCAGGTCTTCGCTAATGTCGTCCTGGGGCATAAAGGTTTCGGTGTGGCTGGCATAGACCGAGTAGTTGTCGTCAATCCGGTAAACGACACCGGCGTATGGCAATACGCGGCCACTTTCTCGGGTAGCCTTGCTGGTGCCGTAACCAGTGCCCTCACTCTCCCAGTCGATTACCCGCGCACCGCCGATAACCGACAGGGCATCGGTCAGGTTCAGGCGGGTGGCCGCGAAATAGGCGCCCTGCTCGGAGTTGAAGTCACTGCCGGTCAGCCCATCGGTAAAACTCGGGCGCACTGGGGTCTGGCCATTCCATTGAGTGAAATCGCCGATAGGGGGATACCCATTGGTGTAGTCGTACAGGGAGGTCTCTTCGATATTGTCCTTGGCCCAGTTGTAGCCGAACATCACCTCGTGCTCACGGCCGAACAGGCTGTAATCGCCGTTGACACGCACGTCGAACACTTCCCGCTTCTGGTCTTTGTCGTAACCGCTGGCATAGCCAATCAGGCCCACGTCGGTATCCGGGGCCGGCAGGCTGTACATATAGAACAGCTCACTGTCGCCTTCGACATCCGCCTGATTGTAGTAGGCCTTCACCTGCCAGCCATTGCTGAACTCGTGCTTCAGTTCCGCAAAGACCTCGGTCTGGATATTGTCCCAGTAGGCCCACTCTGCGGAGGTGGATGCGGAAACGTCATAGTCTGTGGGGGAGCCATCGGTGTAGTGCATCGGCAATGCACCCCACAGCGGACTGTCGGCCAGGCTACTCTGGTAGCTGCCACCCAGGGTAAACAGCGTGGACTCGCCCAGGTCTTTTTCGATCACGCCGTAGGCTACGGTTTTGTCCATGGCGTAGTAGTCCAGCCAGGATTCACGGTCTTCCTTCACCAGTACCGCGCGGCCACGCAGCCCCTCGGTGAGGGTGCCGGAAACGTCGGTCTCGGCGCGCAGCTTGTCCCAGGATCCTACGGTAGAGCTGAAAGACAGTTGCAGGTCATCGGTAGGACGTTTGCGCACCAGATTCACGGTCGCAGACGGGTTACCGGCACCGGCCATCAGGCCATTTGCGCCGCGCACTACCTCGATACGCTCGTACAGCGCCGTATCCAGCTCGCCGTCCTGGTTACCATAGGCAGACACCATACCGACGCCGTCCACCTGGAAGTTGGTGATATCGAACCCGCGGGACGTGTAGTAGGTGCGGTCGGTCTCAACACTCTCGACCTGAATCCCGGGCACGGTAACCAGCGCATCATTCAGGCTTTGCAGTTTGAAGTCCTGGAGCTGTACCTGGCTGATGGCAGAGACAGACTGGGGAGTATCCATGATGGAGAGACCGAGGCCGGTGGAGGCATCCATCTCCTGAGTCAGGTAAGACTCGACCTGCTCACCAGTCACTTCCACATTTTCCAGCTGCTCAGACTTTTCAGCCTCTTTCTCAGCAGCAATGGCACCGTTAGCCAGGCACAGGGCGGAAGCCAGCAGTGCTCGGGAGAAAATTCGCGAATTCGATGACATCAATACGTCCCCAGAAGTTACCCCTTAAATTCGGCCGGCAGTCTAGTGGACAACAAAAGCAAATGCAACCAATTCTCATTTAGTTTTTATGTGTATAGCGCTTACTCTTAATTACTCTCGCCCTGTCGACGGAGTGGCGACGCTAAGCCCACTCGGAAATCCCCCTCTCTGTCGTCCAATCCAACACTAAACTGTCATCAGGGGCTCTTCCCTGTCTTTTACCTGCAACCCGGAGACAGTTTCATGCCAATACAGCCGCATACACTGGAGTCTGATTTCCCCCAATACACCGATACCATCCGTCACCTGCGCGAGGAGAATCTGGCGTTCAGGAACGATAGCGAGACCTATCACCGGTTGGATAAAGAGATTCGCGGGCTGGAGGAGCGCGGGGTGGCAACGGACGATGCGCACTTTACGGAACTGAAAGTCCGCCGTGCGCGCATGAAAGACCAGCTGTACCGGCGCATCAGGAGTGGTGACAGTGGCCACTGAGTGAGAAAAACGGGCAAAGAGGAACTGGCAAAGAGCAACGGGCAAAAAGTGAGCGGCATGCCGGTGATGACACCGGCAGCCGGTTAGAAATCAACGCTCCGCTTTCAGATTGCGATCGAAGAAATCCTTCATCATCTGGAACCAGTGCTTGCGGGTTTCCTTGCCGCGCAGACTGTGTTTCTTACCCGGATAAGTCATCAGCTCGAACTGCTGACCATTGTCCTGCAACTGCTTGATGAGTTTGGTGGTATTGGTAAACAACACGTTGTCATCGGCCATTCCATGGTAAATCAACAGCGGGCCCTTGAGGCCATCGGCGTAAGGGAATACCGAAGCGGCCTTGTAGGCTTCGGGTACTTCATTGGGATTGCCCATGTAGCGCTCGGTATAGTGGGTATCGTACAGCCCCCAGTCGGTTACCGGTGCGCCGGAAATGCCGGCCTTGAAATAATCTCCCGCCTTGAACATGGTCATCAGCGCCATGTAGCCGCCGTAGCTGTGGCCGTATACACCGATGCGCTCGGGGTCCACGAATGGCAGTGAGCGCAGGAATTTAACTCCGCTTACCTGATCATCGACTTCCACCGATCCCATTTTCTTGAAAATGGGATCCTCAAACGCTTTACCGCGATTGGCGGAGCCGCGGTTATCCAGGGTGAATACCACATACCCCTGCTGGGCCATGTACTGATTAAACGGGCGATCCCAACTGTTGGTCACGAGCTGCGCATGGGGGCCACCGTAGAGGTAGACCATCACCGGATATTGTTTGCTCGCATCGAAGCCAGCCGGCTTGTACATGCGGTAGTAGAGGGTATGACCTTCCGGCGCATCGATGGTGCCGAACTCGGGCTCGATCCAGTCGCTCACGTAGGGGAACAATGGGTGGCCCTGCTCCACTTTGTTTTCCTGCAACCAGGTCACACGCTCACCGTCCGCACTGTGCAGACTTACCTGGGCGGGAGTGGTGGGATTGGAATAGGTATCGATATAGCCGGAAGCATCTTTGGCAAAGGCGATGCGATGCATACCGGCGCGTCGGGAAATCTTTTCAACCTCACCGGATCCATCGAGATTCGCCACGTAAAGGTGACGCTCCAGGGGCGTATCTTTACGGCCCGTGAAATAGACCTTGCCGGCCCCCTCATCCACGGCTTCCAGCGCGTCGATGGCCCAACCTCCCTTGGTGATCTGCGCCAGCTGCTTACCGTCCAGATCAAACAGATACAGGTGTTTAAATCCGTCCTTTTCCGATGCCCAGATGAAGCGATCGCTGTCTTTCAGGAAACGCAGGTCGTGGAAGAGATTGACCCAGGTATCACTGGTTTCAGTAAGGCCGGTGCGGGTTTTGCCACTGGGGATATCCACAAAGCGCAGTTCCAGCTTTTGCTGGCTGCGGTTCTGCCATTGGTAAGAGAGCAGGTCGCTACGCGCCCACTTTACCCGGGGAATGTAGATATCTTCGTTCCCGCCCAGGTTCAGCCACCGGGTCTTACCGCTGTCCAGATTCAGTACGCCCAGCTTGATTTTGACATTGGGACGGCCGGCTGCGGGATAGCGCTGTTTGATCATATCGATGCGATCCGCATAGATTTCACTGCGGGTGACTTCGTCTACCGGGCTCTCATCCACCCGCAGGAAGGCGATATTTTTCTCATCCGGAGACCACCAGTAGCCGGTCATGCGGTCCATTTCTTCCTGGGCCACAAATTCCGCCATGCCATTTTTGATCGGACCTTTACCATCGGTGGTGAGCTGGCGTTCTTTACCGGTTTTCAGGTCGACCACAAAGATATTCTGGTCGCGGATAAACGACACCAGATTGCCTTTGGGGGAAACGCGGACGTCGGTCTCAAATGCTTCGGTTTCTGTCAGGCGCTTGGGCTGACCATTGTTGAGATCGTAATAGAACACATCGCCGGCGAGAGGGAACAGCAGTGACCTACCGTCTTTCGACCAGCTGTATTCCATGATCCCGCTGCCGAAGATCCGCTGACGCTCACGGCGGGCTTTCTCTTCATCGGACAGGTTTTCTTCGCCACTGTGGAGCTTGTCGGAATTGACCAGCATGCGGGTTTCACCATCTTTCAGGCGGTACTCCCACAGGTCGTAGCGGTTGTAATCGTCTTTGCGCCCCTTGAGGAAGGTAACGCGGCTGCCATCGGGGGAATACTGCAGCGCGCGCGGGCTGGTGCCGCTCAAGGCAGGATCGGAGAATATTCTATCAATGGTCAACTGTTCTGCAGAAGAATAACTGGCAAACATGCCGGCCAGCAGGAAAATCAATTTCCGTTTCATACAGCCTCTCGCACTCTAATCATTATTAATCGGAAGCTGCATTACAGCTCCCCCGAAGCAGGCGGATGATGATAGAGCGCGAGGGGTTTGAGCGCCAGATTTTGCGGCGATGTGACCTCAGCGAGCGTCGAGTTTAATCTCCCTCTCTGCGCGGGTGGACGCCTCGGCCCCCGTCCCGGTCGGGGCAGTCATAACACTGACCAGCCCCCCCGCGAGCAACGCCGTCAGCACCGCCGGCAACACCGGGTTTCCCCAGAAAACATTGAACCAACCCATCACACCCAGAGAAGCAAAAGATCCCGCTATGATGGCTGCCATAGCGCCCTGCCAGGTGAAGCGCGACCAGAAGCGTCCGAGCAGGCCACAGACAAATAGCCCGGACATTACGGTGGAGATCATTTTGCTGATATAGCCAATCAGGTCGTCGGACAATAGTGCCAGTGCCAGCGCGACGCCGATCACCAGTAACAGGCCAATTCGAGACTGGGTAACCGTCTCCGCTACGGATTGCGCACGTAAATCCCGCACCAGCACCGATACCCCGGCAATGGCATCGGAACTGGCGCTGGACATGGTGGCAGAAAGGCCCGCGAGCAACACCAGAACCCCGACTCCCAGTGGCAATACTTCCAGCGCGAGATAGGGAAACGCGTAGTTTCGGTTTTCCAATGCCGGATTCAGCAAGAAGGCGCAAATGCCGATGATCGCCGGCACCAGAGAAAACAGGAGATACACACCGCCTGACACATAAAAGGAACGGCGCACCGATTGCACACTGCGCCCGGAATAAATACGCTGCCGAAAAGAAGGCGTTGCCAACACGCCCACTGCGATCACAGCAGCCAGTGAAATGCCAGGGAGAAGACGGCCGGATTCACGGCTGGTTGCCAGTGCGGAAGTCTCACCAGAAGCCTCACTATAAGCCCCACTATAAGACCAGGCCCCCACCATCGTATTCCAGCCGCCCACCTGATCGACGGCAAAACCCGCCATCAGCAGAAAGCCGACGAACAGCACTATCGCCTGCAGGGTATCTGTCCACACCACCGCATGATAGCCCCCGATCACCACGAAAATACCGAACCCCAGTGCCACCAGCAGCTTGGCCAGCTGCAGGTCAATACCACTGACCCAGGACAGATAGAGACTGCCCCCGAGAATGTGAGCGCCCAGCCACCCCACACACGCCAGCAGAATCAGCACAGCCACGGTTTTCTTGACCAGCAGGTGATCACCCACATAGGAAGCGAGCTCTTCACTCATGGTGGCAAAGCGCTGCGCACGCACGGGTGCAAACAACAGCCCCAGTAACAGAATACCCACCGCACCACCAAACCCGTACAGCGCCCCCACCCAGCCATTGGCATAACCGAAACCGACCGCCCCCATGGACGAACCGGTGCCAACCATCGTTGCAACCGTGGTGCCAATAGTGAGAAAAACGGGTAGACCTCTGCCCGCCAGTAGAAAATCGTCACTGTCTTGCGCACGACGAGAGAAAAACCAGCCGATACCAATCAGCAGCACGATGTAGAGCCCGAAAGCGGCGAGAAAGTAGTTGGCATTCATTGGGTTGATCGAGCGATATTCTTTATTCTTGAAGATTTCTTGCTATCGAGTCCGACCTGATTAAATACCTCTTTCAGGTTTGCTTAAAGTACCACCTTGTCACATGACCGGCTGCTTATAGCAGACCAGGCCCACTTCCACCTTGCAGTCTACAACCAGATCACTGACAGAACAGATCCGCGCCGGCGGGTTTTTACCGAACCGCTCCTTGAACACCTTATTGAAAGACTGAAAGTATCTTGCATCGGTCAGAATCACTGTGACATGCACCACGTCCGAAGCACTGTAGCCGGCGCGATCCATGATTGAAAAACAGTTGTCGATGGCCAGTCGTGACTGCTCGACGATCCCACCTTCCACAACTTCACCATCCAACATCGGCGTCTGACCGGACACGTATAAAAAGCCACCGGCTTCTACCGCACTGGAAAAGGGCAAGTGCTGCCCCCCGGTTCCGGTTCCACCTTCTGCACCGAATCTCTGGATCATGATTACCTCACATTTTGTATAAAAAATTGCTGCAAATACTTTCCGCAGTGCAGTGAACAGATAGGTCGCCGCGCCGGTTTATCGCGCACTACGAAACAGGAATGCACCACTTCTCCCCTCGAGTACCTTGCCTTCAGAATAACTACATACTCCGTTCACCCACACCCGGTGAATCCCCCGGGCCGCTTTCTGCGGCTCGGAATAACTTGCTGCTGACTCGAGAGCGTCGTAATCGAACAACACCAGGTCTGCACAGAATCCCTCGCGAATCAGCCCGCGTCCCTGCAAACCAAAGTTTTTCGCGGACAGTCCCGTCATTTTGTGCACCGCCTGTGGCAGGTCCAGCAGCCCCAGCTCCCTACCATAATGGGCAAGCACTCTGGGAAAAGCGCCCCACAGCCTCGGGTGCGGATGCGGGTCATTGGGCAGGCCATCTGACCCCACCATGGTCAACGGGTGACGCAGAATATTCTGCACATCACTGTCGCTCATACAGTGATAGACCGCGCCGGCCGGCTGCAATCTTTGCGCGGCCTGATAACGGGTAAGGTTCCAGGCTTTGGCAATCTCCGCCAACGGCCGGCCTCCCTGATCCGGATAAGGCTCCGACCAGGTAATGAAAATATCGATATCGTCAGTGACTTGTGCCAGGTCCAGGGTGCTGGAGCTGGCGGTATAGGGGTAACAGTCACAGGCCAGCGTTTGGTGTTTGGCAGCCGACTCCAGCGAAGACAACACCGCATCACTGCGACCCCAGTTTCCGCGTCCGGCACATTTCAGGTGGGAAATAATCAGTGGCACCCGATGTTCACGGGCAGTGAGCAGCGCCTCATCAATCGCCTCCAGAATCTGTTCAAACTCCGTGCGCAGGTGCGTGGTGTAAACCCCACCCTGCTCGGCAAGTACCGAGACCATCTCCAGCACTTCCGCGGTATCGGCACATTTGGCATTGCCGTAGGCGAGGCCGGAACTGAGACCGATGGCGCCCTGCTGCAGGGCGCGTCGCAACTGTTGCTTCATGGCGGTCAGCTCGGCTTGCGTGGCCGTGCGCTGGAGACTGCTCATGTGATTGTTGCGCAGGGAAGTATGGCCAATCAGCGCGGCTACATTTACATTCGGTCGCGCTTTTTGCACGGCGCGGGCATAGTCGGAAAAGTTCGGGTAGCAAAACCGCGCTTTCGGCCCCAGAAGATTGAGAGGATCCGGCGGATCACTGTCGAGACTTACCGGACTGGCACTGATTCCACAGTTGCCGACCACCACCGTGGTCACTCCCTGGGTGATTTTTGCCGGCACCTGTGGATTGTGAATCACTGCCAGGTCGTCATGGGTGTGCACATCAATAAAGCCCGGCGCCAGCACCAGACCGCGGGCATCCATGATTTCCTCGACGTCCAGCTGGCGTAACTCGCTATCGGAAAAACCGCCGCCGCTGGACGGGGCAATTCGCAGAATATGACCACCGCTGATGGCCAGGTCTCCGTAATAGGCGGGAGCGCCACTACCATCGACGATCTGCGCATTGCGAATTACCGAGGTAAAAGTCATTCACTTTCCTGTGAGTGTCGGTCAGTCTCCCAATGGCAGGCGGTCTTCACCGTGCTTGTGACTGTCCAGAGTATGTTTAAGACGCCTGAGCGCCTCGCGGCTTTTGCGCTTCTGTTTCACGGCAAGCTCCGTTGCCAGTACATCGATCGCGGCAAGCATCACGTAACGGGCTGCGGTTGGCTTGAAAATGTAATCTGTCTCCAGGGGCTCCATGGGCACCAGATGGTGCAGCACTTTCGACAGCGGCGAATCGGCAACCGTAACCCCCACCAGTGTCGCGCCATATTCGCGGGCAATTTCCGCAGCTTCCTGTACGTCCGGGCTGTATCCGCCGAGGGACAGACACAACACCACATCGTTGCTGTCGATGGTGGAGGCGGCCATGCGCATCAGCATCGGATCGGAATAGGCGGTGGCGGGAAATCCGAGGCGGAAAAAGCGATGCTGGCACTCCTGGGCCATCACCGTGGATCCGCCGCCAACGCCGAATACCAATATCTGTCGCGCCGTTGCCAGCGCGGCAACCGCCGGCTCAATCACCGCCTCGGTAATCAACCCGGCGTTGTGATCCAGCGCCGTTTTGATTTCCTCATACACGCCATAATGCGACCCCGGCTCTGCCTTCACTTCGGTATAGAAGCGCTGACCTACGGCCAGCGCCTGGGCCAGGCGCAACTTGAGGTCGCGTACATTCTTGCAGTCGATCGCTTTGGCAAAGCGGGTAATCGTCGCCTCGCTCACACCGGCTTTGGTCGCCAGCTCACTGATACTGGCATGGGCGGCAAAGCTGATATCGTCCAGCACCAGCGCGGCAATTTTCTGCTCCGCATCCCGAAGCTGGCCGTAGTGGGCGTTGATTTTCGACACAATATCCGGTTCGTGACTCACGGCGATTTATCCTGTTCTTCTATGATTTCCAACTTTCTAAGCGGCTTTTTAGCTGCTGTATTAACCGGATATGGATGTTACGTAAGTCGGCCCAGTATAGGTATCGTGTTTGATATTTTCAATACTTGTTTATTTTTATGGTAATTTCTTTCAGAATACCCGCCATACACAGAGGCAGTTTTTCCGGCATCGTCATTGACGCCAGTGCATCCTTAGAACAGTCAGGAAAGAGTTCATGCGTTCACCCTCCGATTCCGCCCCTCTCAACCTGCTCCGGGAAGAGATCGCACTGCCCGCCGCAGTGATCTATTGCACACGGCTCCAGCACAACCTGCACTGGATGCAGCGCTTTGCCGATGAGCGCGGGGTCAAACTGGCCCCCCATGGAAAGACCACCATGGTGCCGGCGTTCTTTCGCCACCAGGTGGCCGCCGGCGCCTGGGGCATGACGCTGGCGACCCCGGCACAGGCCCGGGTGGCGGCTGAAGCGGGCGTGTCACGTATCCTGATGGCGAACCAGCTGGTGGGAAAACAGAACTGCGCAGATGTCAGTGCGCTGCTGCGTGATTTCCCGGGCCTGGACTTTTACTGCCTGGTGGACTCGGCGCAGAACGCAAGTCAGCTCGGCGCATTCTTTTCCCAGCAGGAGCAGTGCCTGCAACTGTTGCTGGAATTCGGGGTATCCGGCGGGCGCACCGGGTGTCGCAATGCCGATCAGGCCATCGAGGTTTGTGAGGAAATCGCCCACTGGCGATCACTGAAATTGTGCGGCGTGGAAACCTACGAAGGCCTGATCCACGGAGAAGATGCGGAAGCCAGAGTGCGCACCCACCTGCAACAGACCCGGGATCTCTGTCTCGACCTGATCGCGCAAGGGTATATCCAGTGCGAACCGGTCATCCTGAGTGGCGCGGGCTCCGCCTGGTACGACGTGGTCAGTGCCGTATTTACCGATCATGACGATCAACGCATCCTGCCGGTGATCCGCCCGGGCTGCTACCTCACCCACGATCGCGGCATTTACCAGCAGGCACAGGCAGCTGTGATGGCCCGGCTGCAAAACCAGTGCTGTCCCGTCGGCGACCTGCAGTCGAGTCTGGAAATCTGGGCTTATGTGCAATCCCGACCGGAACCCGATATGGCGATTATCGCTTTCGGAAAGCGCGATGCCGCCTACGATGCCGGGCTGCCGCAGCCGGAACTGCACTTTCGCCCCGGCAGCGACCAGAAACCGACAGCAGCCCCGACAGCGTGGAAGCTTACCGCCATCATGGATCAGCATGCGATGATGCAGGTACCGCAAAATGCGGATTTGCAAGTAGGCGACATAATCGCATTCTCCACCTCTCACCCCTGTCTCACTTTCGACAAGTGGCGACAGCTTCTGGTAGTCGACGATGATTACACGGTTGTCGAGCGAGTGGAGACGTTTTTCTGAATCGCATCCGAGCAAGCCCAGTCATTCAATAATAACGACGGACTACTATGGCAATCACAATGGAAAGCCCAGTTTCCCAACAAGACCGTGTGATAAAGAATACGCTGACGGGCCTGCTCGCACTTGCCTGTCTACCACTGGCAAAAGCAGAAACCGCTAATCACGCACCACACGATCCGCGTATCCCGGCACTCATACCCTATCCACAGCAGGTCGAACTACAGGTCGGACTGGAGCGCAATCAGTCATCGGCGCTGCGACTGGACCAAAGCACCCGGCTTTGTTTCACCATACCGCCCACGCCGCGTGTAAGCGCCGCCAGCGCGCGATTCCGGGAACGCCTGGTGCGACAGCAGGATATCCAGCTGGACGCCGCCACAGACTGCTCAACGCTGACTGACGACAGCGCACTCACTCGACTGGTGCTGACGGTAGAAAATACCGCAGATGACCACGATGAAACCACCCTTGCCGCATTGGACACAAAGCGCGAATCCTATCACCTGCGAATCAATACTGACGGGGTTCAAGTCAGCGCAAAAAATGAACCGGGCCTGCTACACGGGTTGCAGACACTGTCACAGCTGATTGGTATCTCCGATAGTAAACCGGGCTATAGCGAACTACCGGCGCTGAAAATCCTCGACTACCCTCGATTTCGCTGGCGCGGGTTAATGCTCGATTCTGCGCGTCACTTTTTTTCTGTGGACACCATCAAGCGTCAACTCGATGGCATGGCAGCGTCAAAGCTCAATGTATTCCACTGGCATCTCACCGATGACCAGGGCTGGCGACTGGAAAGCAAGGCTTATCCGCGCCTGCACGAAACGGCACCGGGTGGCGATTATTATTCTCGTGAACAGGTACGGGAGATTGTCCGCTATGCCCGTGACCGCGGGATCGTAGTGGTGCCGGAAATCGATATGCCAGGGCACGCCAGTGCAATCGCCCATGCCTATCCGGAACTGATATCGGCGCCAGGCCCTTACCCGCCGGAAGATCGCTGGGGCGTACACAAGCCGCTATTGAATCCCGCCGATCCGGCGGTGTATGAATTTGCGGAAAAAATTCTTGCGGAAGTAGCGGACCTGTTTCCGTTTGAATACGTGCATATCGGTGGTGATGAAGTCGATCCGGCGCAGTGGCTGAACAATCCACAGATCCGCGAGTATATGAACCAGCACCAGCTCACCGACAGCCGCGCGCTACACAATGATTTCAATCACCGCCTGGCAGAAATCCTCGCCCGTCACGGCCGCAAAATGATCGGCTGGGACGAAATATTGCATCCCGGGCTTGCGCCCAGCGCAGCAGTACAGTCCTGGCGCGGCCCCGACGCCCTCGGCGATATTGCCCGCGCCGGCCACTTCGGAATCCTATCCACCGGATTTTACCTGGATCAGCCCCAGTACGCCGGCTATCACTATCGCAACAATATCCTGCCACGGCCAACAGATGTCACAGCCCCAAGAGCGGGAGCGCAATGGCAGACCTGGGCATTTTCCGCCCCGCGCAAACGTGGCAGTGCGGTCAGTGGACACTTCACCCTGATCAAGCCGGAAACCGGCCCCGCACGCGGCATCATGGTATTTGCCGGCAAACGCCCGCAGCCACTGAACAACGTATCGCAAATAGGCCCCTATACCACATTCAGTCTCGATACCTGGATGGGGCCGCTCACCGCACGGCTACAGTTACAGAAGAACACGCTTGAAGGCGAGTTCCTGGTGGGGAACGCACCTTACCACCCCAGCGGCCACCTGCTCGCCAGTAGCGCCAACGAAGACACAGCCCCCACATTTACCGACACAGATACGCCGCTGACTTCCGCACAGGCGGACCGAATCCTCGGCGGCGAAGTGGCACTATGGTCAGAGATGGTGACCGAGCAAAATATCGACGTAAAACTGTGGCCACGCGCATTTGCAGTAGCAGAGCGGCTGTGGTCCAACGGAGAATTGCGCAACGAGGATTTCCTTTACCGACGTCTGCATACCATCAGTGACTGGACGCAAACGGCCACCGGCCTGCAACACCGGCAACAACAATCCGCCGCATTGGAACAGCTCTTCCCCGACCCACTACTGCCGCAGGCACGGGAGCTCGCCGCCGTTCTGGAACCGGCACACTATTACCATCGCCACCACGAAAAGTCCGCAAGTGAAACCTACTCCCGCCGCGATCCACTGGATCGCCTTGCGGACAGCCTGCCGGCGGAGAGTGTCGCCCTGGGGCCGCTACGTCTGTTTGCGGGACAATCGAAACTACCGGGCAACGAGATAACCGATGAAACGCACCCGGCGCTGGAAAGCAGCCTGATGCAACTGTGGAAAAGTCATCGGGCAGCAAGCACGATTTTGCAGTCCCGCAATACGGTGCCGGCGGAAGTCACCAGCATCGCCAAACTCGCTCAACAGCAATCCGAGCTCGCCTTCCTGGTGGTCGAGCGCTATCTGGATACGACGCCGTTTTCTCCCACCGAGGAAGTCGCCTTGCGCAACCGCCTGCAACCACTCAAAGGAATACACCACGAAATGATACTACCCGCCGTTCCCGCGCTCGAACGGTTACTGGATCATCTGCAGCACTCCTCTGCCGATAGATCAAATACCGGTTCAGGCACCGGTTCAAAGTCTGCTGCGAGAGCAATCCCACAAGGAAAGGAACACGAACATGATTAAAACAACGCTCGCACTCGCGCTATTGCTCGCCACTGGCTCGCTGTACACAACGGCATCGACCAAAAATCCCGACACCCGGGACTGGATGCCGGAAGGCAGCTTCACCGATGGTGTTGAAGGTCCGGCTATAGGCCCCGACGGCAACCTCTATGCGGTCAATTTTTCCCACCAGGGTACGATCGGAAAAATCTCGGCAAAAAAAGCGGGGGAGGTATGGCTACAGCTGCCCGAAGGCAGTACTGGCAACAGTCTGCGTTTTCATAACAACCGTCTCTATGTAGCGGACTACACCGGCCATAATATTCTGGTGATAGACCCGGACAGCCGGAAAATCCAGCGCACACTGCACAACCCGCAGATGCACCAGCCCAATGATATTGCTATTGCCGACAACGGCACCCTCTATGCCAGTGACCCCGACTGGAACAACAACAGCGGCCAGCTCTGGCGGGTTAGCCCGGAAGGTATTTTTACTCTGCTGGAAAAAGATATGGGTACGACCAACGGGATCGAACTGAGCCCGGATGGTAAAAAGCTGTACCTGAATGAGAGCGTCCAGCGGCGGGTATGGGTCTACGATGTTCTGGACAACGGCGACGTGACCAATAAAAAACTGCTGATGGCGTTTGAAGACTTCGGTCTCGATGGCATGCAGACCGACAGCACCGGCAACCTGTATATCACCCGCTATGGTGCCGGTGTGGTTTTGAAAGTTTCTCCCGCGGGCAAGATCCTGAGAACCATTCAGCTCAAGGGGCAGCATCCAACGAATATTGCGCTCAGTGCCGATGGTCAGTCTGCTTTTGTGACCATGCAGAAGCGTGGTGCTATTGAGCGGTTCTTTATTCGCTCCAAATAACGGTTATGGCAGTGGCATTCCCAGGATAGCGCTACCTTCACATATATCCTGAAGTTCGTTAATAAACACTGTATTGAGTCTGAAGCGAAGGTGTCGATGCTGGGAACTGCTTTGTGAGACCGTCTGCGGCCAGGACGGCCGCAGCCGAGCCCCCATGGATGGGTTTACGGCGTGTCTCACAAAGCAGTTACCAGCAGCGGCGCCGCCACCATAGCGGAGCAATAACCACTCAGCAAAAAAGCCCACCCGCTTTTGACAGGTGAGCTTCTTCATTTTGCACCGGTGGATAACTCGGTACAGGACAGACTTTAGAACTTCGCGCGCAGGCTCAAGGCATAGCGGCGATCGGTAATAAAGTTCAGGGAATCCGTGCGGGTACCCTGCTGATCCAATTGCAGCTCCGTGCGGGTTTCCGTATTCAGGATATTGCTTGCCTCCAGGCCCACCTGAATATTATCTGTCAGGTGATAATACGCAGAGCCATCCAGGAAGCCCGCCGCCTTCGCATACACCGGCGCAAACTCATTCGAATCGCGACGGGTCACCAGATACTCGGAACGCCAGTTATACGCCAGGCGCATCGACAGATCCTCATACTCGTACATACCCACAATGTTGTAACTCTCATCCGAATAGCCCGGCAGCGGCAGATCCGTAAACGCACGGAAACTGTTGCGCCCGTCGGAAATCGGCGCACCCGTGGTATCAAACCGCACCGCCCCCAACTGCGCATCGCTCATCGGATCGTTCAGATCATTCTGGTCAATGTAGGTGTAGTTCATCTGCACCCCCAGGCCGCTCCAGGCACCCGGCAGGTTGTCGAAGAACTGACTGTAGGAAACCTCGAAGCCCTGAATGGAACCGGAACCATCATTGGCCGGACCATTGAAGGAAACCGACTCCGTAACACCGGTACGCGGGTTGGTCACCTCCTGCAGAAAAGGACGCTCGCGGAACAGATTGTCGATATCCTTGCGGAACAGCGCCAACGCCAGCGCACCGGTATCCGAGAAATACCACTCCGTGGACAGGTCGATATTGAGCGCCTCCTCCGGTTCCAGGAACGGGTTACGGGAAGTACCGTTGATCTGCACACTGCCGGGAACAATCCCCGTCGCCGGACCGCCTTCACCGTCGGTCTCGACGTTGTAGCTCAGGTTGACAATACGAGAGTTGCGGGTATCCCGCAGGTTGGGGAAATACAGGCTCTCGGAGGCACCGAAACGCATGACCACATCTTCCCGCAGATTGAGCGCGAGGTTGAAGCTGGGCAATACGGTCGTGTAATCGGTGCCGTCCACCGTGCTCACCGCGCCCATGCCATCGGCAAACGCCTGCAGGTTTTCGCTCAGGAATTCGGCCCCTTCGCCGCTCACATTCGGCATCACCGTGTAACCGGTGGACTCCAGCTGATAGCTGACGTAGCGCAAACCGAAATTACCGCGATAAGGCGTGTCAAGTTCATCGTCCGCGAAATCAAAGCGCACATAGGCTTCCGCGCGTTTTTCATTAGTGGAAGTAATATCGTGGGGCGCAAACGGACTGCCGGGGGCAACACGGCCGGCCATATCTTCCATGGCCTGATAACAGTCAGGGTTGCTCTGGCCCACATCGGAGGCGCCACCAATATTGGTTTCCCCGTAAGGTGCGGTATTGAATCCCTCCTCACAGGCGCGTCGCATAAAGTTGGCAAAGTCTTTTGCCGATGCCATGTCGATCATCAGAAAATCATTGCGCCCCTCGAGAATACCGCCCTGATAGAAACCACCCCAGTTCTGGCGCTCGAATTCGTCGCTGATCGCGTTGTAGTCACCGTTCATGGACAGTGCAGTATTCCACGGCGTGTTGACTGCGCCCCAGTTGGAATATTCACTGTCCCGCACGGTAAGATCTTTGTCAGAACTGTACACACCGCCGCTCAGGGTGCGCGCCCAGCCGTCACCCAGCTCGTAATCCAGATCCAGTTTGACCGCGTTCATACTGGCATCGGAGTCGGTGGCGGTATCCAGTGCGGTGGCGAGGAACACATCCGGGCGATCGCCATCCCAGTTGGGTGTGTAGTCCGGGGTGAACAGACGCTCATTCAGAAATTCGATACTCGGGCGGCTGCCGCTCAAATCCAGATAGACATCGGACACGGTGTGCTGGGCGCGGGCATTGATACCGTTGTTGATCATCTCTTCATTGGAGTCCACCCGCTGCACGTCCAAAGCCACGTTCAGGCGATCGGTAGCCTGCCAGTTGACGTTGAACGACAGGTCCTCCACCGAGGTTTCGGTTTCGTTATAGCGGGACGACAGGTGCATGGGCATATTGGCACCGAAGCTGAGCACCCCGCTGGTGAAGCGGTTGCTTTCATCCCAGGTGGGTTCCATGCCCGCCGGTACATCGGTAAGCACCCGGGAATCAAACCACTGCACCTGCTCAAAACCCTGGGCCTGGGGGCCAATCACGTTCTCGCGCCACTCCAGGGACGCATCGGAGCGCACGTATTCCAGCGTGGTGATAACGCTGTCATCCGGGCTCCGCCATTGAAACGAGGAAGCGAACCCGGTGCGCTCGCGATCGTTTTCGGCACTGCGCAGGGAGTACTGGCCAGGAGTGTAATAGACAGAACCTTCCGGCTGGCCGTCAAACGCCACCGGGCCCTCTACCGGGGAGTCCGGCGCGGTGCCGGCAACCACAGAGGGATCCCAACCAGCCCCTACGTGAATATGGGAGTCGCCGCGGGAATAGTAGTTGGCGACACCAATACCATCACCGCGGGTGGCGAGTTCAGAATGGGACGCGGAAACCAGCACGCCAAAATCCCCGGCATCGGTTTCCCACACATCACTGAACAGACCGGAGCTGGTGGGTGTCGCTTCTTCGCGGAAGTCGCCGTAGTTGCTCTTTACGGTACCGGCAACCATGCGACCGTCAGCGTCGAAGGGTTTGCGGGTCACCAGGTTCACGGTACCGGCAATGCCGCCGGCAATCATGTCTGCGGTCTGGTTTTTGACCACCTCTACCGCGCCCAGCAGCTCCGGGGAAATATCCTCGAAATTGAGTCCGCCATTGGGATTGGCACTGAAGGAATCGCGGCCGTTGATTTCACTGCGCACGCGATCCAGGCCGCGCACCAGCACGCCGGTACCTTCATCGGCATAGTGGTTGGGATCATCGGACGCGGCGAAACGCTCGATACTGACACCGGGCACCCGCTGCAGGGCCTCGGTGACGGACTTGTCCGGCAGCGCGCCAATGTCCGATGCGGTTATCACATCTTTTACGGTATCCGCATCGCGCTTGATCGCCTGGGCAGACTGTAATGTCGCGCGGATATCCCCATATACGACGACTTCTTCCACGGACTCTGGCGCAATCTTTTCTTGCGCGGCGTCCTGGGCAACGGCATTGCCCGGCAGCAGGCCATAAACGGCACTGCAGACCGCAATACTGAGCAGCTTGTGATTGTATTTTCCTTGCATGGTGCACCCTCGGTGGATTTATTTATTGTTAGTCGGCTACCGCTGGACCTGACCACCTGCCCGCGGTAACTGGCTCTCGACTACCCGGCTATTTGCCGGCAAGGCCGAGGCCATTCCTTCGAGCCCAGCCCTCACCTGCTTTAAAAAAAGCGGGAGTTGCACGGATATCGCGGCTCCTCCCGACCGACAAGCGGTACAAGGTGAAACTCGATGGATGATAGGAACATAACAACTGGGAAAATAACTTTCAATAAAAATGAAATATTGTGAAAACTATTTTCACAAATTCTACTGAGGACCTGCTCACTTAAGTCAGTAAATAGATAAAAGTCATGCAAGTCTTGGCGAGAGCCAAAAAAGGGGGGGGGACGTATTTGACGCTGCGGGCACTTCCCCTAACGAGGAACTGCCCACTATCACTGATCACCGCAGAAGGGCCGTAATCACGTTCAGCAAACGGCTTTATCTAAGGATTACCGGTTCCGGTGACATCACATACCACCGTAAAGATGACTTCGCTGTTGGCAGGCAGTGACGGAATGATTACACCGCTGCCGAGCAGCGCATTGACATCAATCGGCGGCGCAGGGCACTGCGCGCCGCCGCTGGCGCTACAGGTGACGCTATCGGGGGCTGCACAGTTCTGATTATTGTCCGGCGTGTCGGTAAGTACCGCGTTGGTGGTGTCATTGGGGCCGAGATTGTCCACCGTCAGGGTGTAGGTCACCTGATCCCCGGTCTGCACGGTATCTACCGGTGCGGTTTTGGTCACCGCCAGGTCGGTGGCCAGGCGGGTATTGGTGAAGGTGCAGACAATATCGGTATTGGGGGCGATCGCGGCAGCGTCGAGTGTGACGCTACCGCCGCTCAGGTCGACACTGGCGGTACCGCCGCTGCCGAGCCCCGTACAGCTGATCGCAGACAACTCAAACGTATCGGGTATTGAGCCTTCTGTGATCGTGGTTTCCGTATCCGCCGACAACAGGTAAATCAGCTGTGAGTCCACCGCAACGCCCTCACTGACGGTAGTGAGATCCAGCGAAGGAATCCCGTTATTGCCAGAGAAACCAAAGGTGCCCACATCACCTTCGGTAATTTTCTCAATCGTCACCGCAGGCGCCCGCTGGTCAATATCCGTGGCTGCATTGTTGTCCGGGTTCGGGTCAACAAAACCATCCGGTACCGCCACGGTCGCGGTATTGGCAAGACTGCCGGAGTAATCCGCCGGCACCGAGAGGGTAAAGGTGTAAGTCACATTTCCCCCTACAGGGATATCCGGCATGTCATTGATCGCACCGCTGCCACTGGCTGCGCCACAACTTGCCCCACCGGCGGCACTGCAGGTCCAACTTGCGTTGCTGATCGCCGAAGGTAAGGCATCGGTTAACGTCGCCTCGGACACATCGTCAGGCCCATTATTGCTGACCACAATCTGATAGGTTACATCGCTACCGGGAGTGTAGATATCGCTGTTATCCGTTTTGGTTACCGCCAGATCCGCCTGGCGATCGAGGGGCGTATTGGTGAAGGTACAGCTCAACTGGTCGCCCTGATTCAGGGTAAAACTGAAACTGCTGCCATCACCGCTGGGCATCTGACCACCGGACAACGCGTTGGTGCAGGCATAGGAGGTCGCATAGTTACCCAGGTTGGTCGACCCGTTTCCGGCTTCCGAGAGTGTGTAACTCTGCCCCACTACCGGGTTGGTAGCACTGATGACAGGAGAAACCTGACTTCCCGAGCCCTGGGTGGTGGCACTTGTACCACCCGCACCACTGATGGTCAGATCAAATTGATCACTATCCACAAAACGTCCGTTCGGCAGCGCCTTCTGCAGCGTGATACTGGCCGGCGGCGTCGCGGTATTGGTAAAAGTACAGATGATATCGGCGCCCAGTTGAGTGCCGGCACCGTCAATGGTTACCCGACGCCCATCCAGATCCACGTCGGCACTACCGCCATCGGAAAGCCCCGTACAACTGATATCAGTCAGGGTAAAACCATCGGGAAGTGTAGGTTCACTGACGCTGACCTGCTGGCCCGGATTGACGATCGTCTGCGTTGGCGCCTGGACTGCGACCCCCTCTTCCACAGTGGTGATATTGGGCGAGCCACCGGCATTGCTGACGCTGAAGCTGAAACTGCCCACACCACCAATGGATATTTTCTCAATCGTGAGTGTCGCCTGTTGCGATTCATTGGTAAAAGTACAGAAGATATCAGCACCGGGCTGCGTGGCGGCGCTGTCAAAGGTCACGTTGCGCGCGTTCAGATCTACCGTCGCGTTACCGCCGGGAGACATACCAGTGCAGCTGATATCGGTCAGGCTGAAGCTGGGATCGTTGATCGCATTCTCCGTGATCGTTATCGGCTGCCCCGGATTGATCGCCGGATACAGGCCACTCTGAACTGGCACCCCCTCCTGTTGGGTAACCAGATAAGGCCCACCGTCCTGCACATTGGTGGTCTGGAATCCAAAACCACCAACGCCACCGATGGAAACTTTTTCAAACTGCACCAGTGGGATACGTTGCTGGTTGTATGTACTCGTATTGTCATCAGGGTTGGAATCTACAATTCCCTCCGGTGGCTCCACGGTGGCCGTGTTGGTCAGATCACCGGTGAAATCGCGCGGAATCTGTATTGTTATCAGGTATGTCACCTGCCCGTTTACCTGCAGATCCGGCGTATCCAGCAGGTCGCCACTGCCACTGGCCGCACCGCAGCTGGCCAGCCCGTTAGCACTACAGGTCCAGGTAGCATCGGTAATTCCCGCCGGCAACGGGTCACTCACTACGGCATCCTGAACCGGCGTGGGGCCATTGTTATAAACTAGAACCTGATAGGTTACTTCACCAGTGGGCTTGTAATACTGATTGAAATCCAGTGCAGACTTGAATATGCCAAGATCCGTAGAGAGCTCAAACGGCGCCTCGTTGCAGTGGGAGCCGTCACTTACGCTGGAGGTTGGCGCTGAGCCGACTCGGGTGGGCACGCCGGTGGTCAAATCAAACTGGTAAACATTACCCGCATCGTCGGCTCCGAACACGCCGTTAGTGCCGGACCACATCGAGGTTACCGGTGCCCCTGAATAGCCATTGCCAATTTTCGTTACAGACAAAACCGCACCGTTCGGCTGGCCCACCACATCATAGGAACGCAGCTGGTTATTACCCGTATCCACCGTGTACATCCGACCGTTATAGAACGCCAAATCCCCCGAGCTGGTCACTTGGGTGGTGTCAAAGAGCAGTTGCTGGGAGACAAACGGATCCTGCAATGTGACATCAATACGGTATACGTTCTGAATTGCACCGCTGGTAGTGACGTACATATAGCCATCACTGGCGAAAGTACCGGCAACCCAGTCTGCCGCCGGAACAATATTGATCCGTACGACTTCGGAGGTCCCATCACTGGAGATTCTGATCAGCGAATAATCTGAAGAAATGGCGTAGATGTAATTATCATCGGGATTGTAGGCGGCCGCGTTGTACTGCACGTTGGGAGAATTGCCAATAAATGTCGTCGCTCCGCTTCCCGGCTCCAGTAACAGCAGATTGGTGGTACCCGCGCCCTGATGGATGAATACCCGACTGTCACAGCGGCCAAAATCTTCCTGCAATACACGGGTATTGGTATGACGGATATTGTTGTTACTCGGGTTCGGATCTACCGTGCCCGCGGGCGGTGCTGCGGAAACGGTAGTGGTGACAGAGCCGACAAGCTGCTCTGCTATCTGCTGCTCGATGATAAAGCGGACGGTCCCGCCGTCCAGATGCACGAGGGTATCAATCGGGCCGGTGCCCGACGCCACTTCGCAGCGCGCACCGGCTTCGGCGACGCAACGCCAGGCGACTCTGGTAACACCCGCGGGTACCGGTACGGTTACGGGAAGGTTCTCCACCCTGCCTGGGCTATTACTGCCCACGGTAAGGCTGTAGCGCTGCACTCCACCTGCGGTAAAGCTGCTGTCGTCATCCTGCAGCTCCAGATAGATATCTGCCGACGGCATACGCTGGCTACCCACTTCGCCTTCAACGTGGGACTTACGGCTCATATGGAAACGCTGGCCAGGGGATGTGGCCTGGAACGGCGACTGTACACATCGCACCGGCATACCATTTGTCACCGGTCCCCAAAGGGCGACCTGGCTGGCTACGCCGGTTTCCGCGTGCAAGCGATAAACTCGGCCTTCGGCGTCATAGCCATATACGCCCTCTGTCGCAGAAAACAATCCGCGGAGGTCCAGATCAGAATCTGCCCCCAAGAGCGGCGTTATCGAGAGCGGGCCTTCTGGCTCGCTGGAATCCAATACCACAACCTTCCGGTCACCGGTCAAACCATACAGATGGCCGTCATACCAGGTGAGTCCACTCAACAGAAGTGACCGGTCCATTGGCAGCTTATGCACTTCACCATCATTCAGGTTTATCCGGTAAAGCGCTTTGGAATTCCCTGCTGCGACAAAATAGTTATCGTCGAGATCAATGGCCCCGGCGGCTGGCTGCCAGTCCGCCACGACACCGTTCAGGGACGCTTCCGCGGTAACCGCGCCATCACCGTGTACACGCAGTAACTGAAAGCGGCCATCGCTGCCGGCGCCGATGCCGAAGACCTGACGCTCACCGTGATGGAACGCCGGCGCGCTTATCTGAATTTCTGCACCGGGATCACCGGCAGGGTGCAGGTCGATTTCAGGCCCATCGTGATCCACCGGCATCAACGCCGTGCGCCCGGATGCGCTGGCTCCCACAATCCAGATACGACTATCGCAGGCTCCGAAATCCGGCTGCGATTGATCGGATTGCCCGTAGGTGGACTGCGCCAGTAACGGTGCACAGCACAGCATCAACCACAGTACTGGCGGGCAAAAAAATGAGTTTCGACTGCTGGCACTTTCTGACATAGCTTGCGATCTGATTATTGTCTTTATCCGGGGAAAGCTCATAGAGCACCTCCCCTCTCGGCCCGGCTGGTCTGACTCTTACCGGTATCGCTCAGGGGAACGGCCGTATCCGGCGTTGGCAACTGCACCCCAAAGTCGAACCGTACCGGTAACCCCGGGGTGATGCGACGAATCAGGGGATTGTCGGTAGTGATACGACTACCTTTGGGCAGCGTGGCCGGATCCACTTTGAGAATAAAGTTGCGCCCGCGCCCCCAGTCACCACCATCAATGCCTACCAGGTGGTAGCGGCCGAATTGATCGGTTTCCATCAACAGGCCTTCTACCGAGGCAATGCGCACACCCGGCAGCCCGTTTTCATCCACTCCGTGATTGCGGATCAGGTATTCCACCAGGTAGACATCCCCTTCTCTCTGCACGCGGCGCTCTACCGTCACCTGCGCTCGGAACCCTTCCGCAGAGGCAACGGTCTCCACCCGCAACTGGTCCTGTCCCTCGAGACGCACCGTGTACCCCTGGTTACTGGTGAGGCGGAAGCCATTGGTAAACTTCAGTGCAGTGAGCCGCTGCCCTACCACCACCGTTGCTGCATCACGCTCTTCACCGCGGGCAGCAAGCACACCGAGGTCAATTCCGCGCAATAGCGGCGCACTGGCATCCGGTACGGGCACGCCATTGACGGTGGTAGAACCGGGGACATAAACCTCCGGTGTATAACCGCCCCGAATTCGCACGCCGGTGAGCGTGGCCGAATCCTGGCGACCATTACCGTTCCGGTCGTGGAACACCCGCCCCATAATCAGGGATTCATCCAGCAGTGGATCTGCGGCAAGCACCACGCTGGCCGTTGCCTCGTTGGATATGCCCGTACCGTCAACATCCTGTACCTGGGCGCGGTTGGTATGGACACCGGTGCGGACACCCGCGCCCACACGCATACCGTAAATAATGGTGGCACTGTCTCCGGCGGCGATATCAATATCACCGACCACCAATGGTTGTGTATTGAGTAACGTGCCACTGCCATCCAGGTCTTCTACCTGCAAGGTGTCATCCACATAGGTGAAGCCCGCTGCGGGGGTGTCCACAATCACTCCGTCGGTGAGATCGCGGCGGCCAATATTTTCCGCCACCAAGGTGTAGAACACGATTTCGCCGATCTGGACTTCGCTGCGTGCAACGGTTTTGGTCAGAACAATTTCAGGGGCGCGTACCGGGTGTTCGGTTCTGCAGGGAGAACACTCGGGATCCAAGTCCCCGCCGCCGGAGGGAGAAACTTCGTTGGTAATCAGGTTACCGGCGCTGCTGTCGACCTCAGCAACATAGTTGTACTGGTAAATGCCCGCCGGCGTTCCCGCCGGCAATGTGCAGGTAATTTCTTTATCCAGTCGGGTGCAGCCATCCGGTAGCGGACCGCCGGACAATCCCTGGCTGGGTGTATCGGACAAGATCAGGTCTTCGGTAAGCGCCGAGTCCTCCACCCGGACTTCAATGGTAAAGGCGATCGGGTCACCCACTGCCACCTCTGTCCCGGATTCGGGATTGGCGACTTTGCTGACACTGACCTGCGGTGCCAGTACCGGAATCGTTACCGCACATTCATCGTCGCAGACCGGGTTCGAGCCACCATTGCCGTCCGCAAGCACCTGGTTATCCACTTCTACCGCGGCATCACTGGTAACCCGTGCGGTATAACTCAGGTTATAGGTACCCGGTTCGGTGCCGGCAGGCAGGGTACATACCAGCGGGGATTCTTCGTTGCAGTTGTAGTCACCGCTGTCTGTGACCTCAATCAGGGACAGACCGGAGCCCGCGGTATCCGTTAGTGTCAGAGGGGCGCTGAGCGGTGCACCATTGACGGTAGCAGAAAGGGTGTAGGTAACGGTGTCACCAACGGCGACTTCACTCCGGTTGGCCGACTTGCTGTAGGTCACCTGTGAAGCGATTACAGGAATGATTACCGTGCACGCATCACTGCACTGCGGGTCGACATCCTCACCAGCGGTGGCGGTCACGGTATTCTGAACTTCGCCCGCCGCGCCCGAGGTGATCAGTGCGGTGTAACTCAGGCTGTAAACACCGGGCCCTGTGCCGGCGGGCAATGCACAGTGCAGTGGCGAACCGTCGTCACAGCTGAATTCACCGCTATCGGTGACCTGTTGGAACTCCAGGCCAGCACCCGGTATATCTTCCAGAATTACCGCTTCCGTCAGGGTTGCACTTTCGACCTCAACCGACAGAGTGTAGGTCACCAGGTCACCCACTTCCGCTTCACTGGTATCGGCAGACTTTTCATACAATACCGTGGGGCGCAGTGGAATCTCCAGTTCACACTGGGCGTCGCAGACAGGGTTATCATCCCCGCGGGCACGCAGGTTATTGGTCACGCTTTGCGAGGCTTCTGCAGTAACGGTTGCGGTATAACTGATCGAATAAGTACCCGGTTCAGATCCAGCCGGAAGCGTGCACTGTAAAGGCGTACCTTGCGAGCAGATAAAAGGGTTCACCGGTTCAATAAAGCTGTCGAATTCCAGCCCAACACCGAGCGCATCACTCAATACCACGTCATCGCGGGTAGCGGCATTGGCCACGCTGACCGTGGCGGTATACGTGACAGCATCACCCACTTGCACCGATGTTTTGTCTGCAGTTTTGTTGAAACCGACATCCGGTGCTGTAACCGGGATCTCCAGGTCACAGTCACCGCGACACTGTGGCGCCGTGCCACCGCCGCCCGTTGCAATCGCGCTGTTGACGACTGAATCCTGCGCATCACTGGTGACGACTGCGGTATAACGGAAGGTGTAGTCGCCCGCGGGCGTGCCACTGGGCAAGACGCAGCGGGGGGGTATTTCTCCACAATTAAACGGGTCCGTGGGCTCCACAAATCCATCAAGTGCCAATCCGAACCCGAGCGCATCATCCACCACAAGCGGTCGTGTCAGGGCTGCACCGGTGACAGAAACCTCCACGCTGTAGGTGATGGTATCCCCCACTTCCACTTCGCTTTTATCTGCGCTTTTCTCGTAGGTGATGTCGGGCTGAGTCAGAGCCGTGACCACGGTACAGCTGGGGGCACTGCATTGCGGGGGCTCCCCTTCGGGACTGGAGGCTGTAACCACATTCTCTACGCTATCTCGAGCGTCGTCGGTTATCGTTGCCGTGTATTGGAAGGTATAAATACCGGGCTCGCTCCCTTGCGGTAAGTCGCAATTGAACAGGTTACCGGTAGAGCAGACAAATGGCGCAACAGGCTCAACAAAGCTGTCAAAGGTAAGGCCCGTTCCCAGTGTATCGGTGACCCTCACGGTGTCTGTCAGCGTATAATCTTCTACCACCACGGTAACGGTGTAGGTGAGTGTATCGCCTATCGCGGCTTCGCTTTTGTCCACCGCTTTTTCGTAAGTCACCGATGGGCGCACCACCGGTGTATCCGTGGCACAGGCACCGTCACATACTGGTGGGTTCTCGCTGCCGCTGGTTACGGTCACACTATTGCTGACCACATCGCCCGCGTCACTGGTAACAGTGGCGGTGTAGATCAGTTGATAGGTGCCCGGCGCCGTGCCGGCGGGCATGGAACAGCCAAGCGGGTTGCCCTGCGCACATTGAAACTCCGGGTCCGAGGCGGGATCGAGCTGATCGAATACCAGCCCTGTCCCGAAGGCATCAGTCCCCTGAAGATCTTCGGTCAGGGCGCCGCCGCTGATATTGACTGTCACCGTGTAGGTGATGGTATCGCCAATCTCTACCTGATCGGGGCTGGCGGATTTGCTGTAGGTCACGTCCGGCAGCTGTACCGGCACCACCGTGCTGCAATTATCCCCATCACACTGCGGATTATCGTTGCCGGTGGCAACAACCGCATTTTCCACCTGCAGTTGTGCCTGAGTGTTGACCGAGGCGGTATAAGAGAGCGTGTAGCTGTCGGGCTCAGAACCCGCCGGCAGGGTGCAGGTAAATGCATTGCCGCTGGTGCAGGTGAACGGGTCGGTACTGCCACTGAATGCAACAAAGTCCTGCCCCGGGCCCAGCGTATCCTCCAGGGTGAGATCATCGGTCAGCCGCGCACCTTCGACAGTCACGGTGATGGTGTAGGTGATTTCCTCTCCCACCGACACCATATCGCTGGGGTCGGCAACCTTGCTGTAGGTTACCTCAGGACGGATCACCGGCGTCTCAATGGAACAGTCACCGATACAGTCGGGGCCGCCACCACCGCCACCGGTCGCGACCGCAGCGTTGTTTACCGTATCGCCGGCGTCATCGGTGACCGTGGCGGTGTAGGTCAGGGTGTAGGTGCCCTCGCCCGTACCCGCAGGCAAGCTGCAGAGCAGTGGATTTCCGGGCTGGCAGATATATTCAGCGGCGGTCTCGGCACTGACGATAGCGTCGAACTGCAATCCGCCACCCAGCGTATCCTCCAGTGAAGTATCTGCGCTAGTAACGCCCTCAGCGATGGTAATATCGACGGTATAGGTAATCGTATCCCCAACCTGTACCTCGCCCGGTGCAGCGGACTTCCGATACGTAATGTAAGTCTGATCCTGTGCGTCAACCGGCGTATCCGGGCTGCATTCGCTATCGCAAACCGGATCCGACTCGCCGCCTCCACCACTGGCGGTAACGGTGTTGGTAACGAAGTTTTCCGCCTCGTCATTGACCTCCACCGTAAGCTGGAATTCATAGGTTCCCGGCTGGGTACCGGCCGGCAGGGTACAGGTGAAACTATTACCGCTGGAACAGCTGAACGGATTGGTACCGCCGACGAAGCCGACAAAGTCCAACCCCACTCCCAGCTGGTCCGCTACCTGTAGCGGATCGACCAATGCCGCGTCTTCAATCGTTACTGACACGGTGTAAATGAACTGATCACCGGAGGTGACCGGGCCCGACTCGTCGGTGGATTTGTTGTAATGAACACTCGGGTACCGTACCGGAACAACCGTGGAACAGCTCACATCACAAACCGGGTCGCTACCACCACCGCTGGCTACCAGATCATTACTCACGGAATCGCCGGCGGCATCTGTTACGGTCGCGGTGTAACTCACACTGTAAGTGCCCTGGGCAGTACCTGCAGGCAGGACGCACTGTAACGGTGTACCCGCAGAGCAATTGAACGGTGCAGTACTGATAAACGTATCAAAGGCGAGACCGACACCGAGGGTATCCTCCAGTGTCAGGTCTTCCGCCAGCGGACCATTGTCCACGGTAACGTCGAAGGTGTAGGTAATCGCATCCCCGATCTCCACACCATCGGCAGGATCGGCAACCTTGTTGTAGGTGATCTGCGGTAATACCGGGATATCCAGTGCACACTCGGCGTCGCACACCGGCGTATCGTCACCCCCCCCGCTTGCGGTGACGCTGTTGCTCACTTCGGTATCGGCATCTTCAGTCACCAGTGCGGTATAAGTAAGGCTGTAGGTGCCTTCGGGCGTACCTGTTGGCAGGGCACAGACCAGAGGATTGGAATTGTTGCAGGTAAAGCTGCCGGCATCCGTGACAGCACTGAATTGCAGGCCGGCACCCAGGGTATCCGTGATCTGCAGGTCTGCACTCAGGGGCGCATCGGCTACGGTGACTGTCACGGTGTAAGTGACGGTATCCCCCACCGCCACTTCGGAAACATCCGCCACCTTGTTGTAACTGATCTCCGGCGGCGGCAGAACGTTCAGGGTTTCGGTGGAGGTATTGTTATCGGGATTGCTGTCGACCAGATTGCTGTCCGGTGACAGGCTGATATTCGCCGTGTTCTCCATCTGCTGTGCAGACGCGGGACCAGCAGCCGCCGAGAAGACCACCGCCAGTAACAAAAGCAGGCGCCAGATAAAAGTGCGTCCGCAGTTCAGGCAGCGTTTCTTTGGCGGTCCGACTACCGGGGTCGGCATAACAAACGGCTCCAGCAACAATAGATGCGCCATCCTGCTCTCCAAGACTGCATTCAAGCGTCGGTCAGCAAAAGGAAACATGGCACGCGGAGCGATTGCAGAATAGATAGTTCTTTATTCTGACCTGACATAAGTTCCTTCTTTGTTATAAAAATCCACTGCACTTAATTAGCAGCCACCGGAGTTTCAATGTTGCAACGGCCGACAAAATTTTTCCGCCATGCGAGCAGGTGGCAAATCATTACTGACCGCTGATCACCCTGTGATACCCAGTGAAACTGACACTGTGCGGAACCATTGACGCCATTTTTAACGAATATCAAGTATCAGGAAGTTGGGAACTGGGAGTTGAGAAAGGGAACCGCCAAGGAAACACGGGGACTGCCCCACCATTGCCCCCCTCTAGAGCACATCCCGCCGCACAGACGCACATTTGCACCTCGTTGGTGCTTCCACACAGTTGTGAACCGTGACAGCAGTCACCTGTGTCATGTGGACTGAATGCAAACTGGCCCGGTATTTGCTCGTCAACTGTTACCCAAGGAAAACATAAAAAGACAACACAGGCTCAAAGACGATGAACGATCACCAGTGGTTGATGAATTCCCAGGCTCTCAATACGCTGCGCAAACTGCGCAAACGGATTCAGGCAGAATTTGATATCAATTTGCGCTTTTCTGATTTCGACTTTGAAACCCAATTGGCGGAGCTCAAACACCGCAGTCACGACACCGACACCCTGAATCTGATTACCGAACTGGAGGCACTCAAGGGTGCGCCGTTCATGACCGGTCACGAACCACCGGAAAGGCTCTATCGGGGACAAAAGATACTGCAGGAAAAAAAGGGGCAGGATATATACGAGCTGATTTATGGGAAGGACCTGGCGCTTCACAATGGTCGGGGCAAACCTGAACTTCCGCGCAAAATGTATCGCGGCCAGCCAGTACGCAACTGACGGCCACATTGACCAACTTGAAGTTGAAGGTAGCCGCTAACGGATATCATCTGTGGGCCATAGCCAGCAGAGCATCTGCCTCCAACGTATCTTCAATTTCGTCGAGTATTTCTTCGGCCATTTCCGCCAGCAGACGCTCGGTAGCCTCGCGAGTGGTATCCTCAACGACGCCACCATCTTTCGGGGCTCGGGTACTGTAGTGGGTCTTGAGTTTGAGGCTGGACAAATCCACCGAACCCTCGCGCAGGGCTGTCGCCCCCTTTACGGCCCCCTGCACACGATAATGGAACTGGCCATACGCCGACATGGTGCCTTTCTCCAGGTCGTAGTCACGGCGGCTGAAAATATCGAGAATTTTCTGGCGGATGATCACATCAAAGCTGGTGTATAACGTCAGCGGCGCCCCAGCATCCACCAGATGCACACGCTCGCCGGCAAAAAAATCACCGAACCGCTGCTGTACCTGCTGACTCAGATAAGCACTGAACTCCCGGCTGGCCTTCTCGCGCAATTCCCCCAGTCCCCCATTGCTCCCGGACAGGGCAAGCAGTAATTGCAGATTGTTGCCAGAGAGCGGTGTCGGGGCCTCTATGCGAATTTCAACGGGCGTTACCGCCAGCCGGATGACAGGATTCTCCCCGTTGTATCCGGGCCAGGTGCTGGACGCCTTGGCAAAGATCGCAGAAGACCAGCCCGCTGCTACAGCAAAAAACAGAGAAAGGGATACTCTCAGGGGGTTGGCAGTAAGGGCTTTCAGGTAAACAAATCGATTGAGGGGCATGGCATCGCTCTCGTGCGCTCCGGGTTAGTGGATGGAGCACTCCCGGCCTCAACCAGAAATGCCCGATCACCACTCCCTGCAATCAGCGGGCCAGATACAGCGCAGCCCGCTATTGCATGTTGCCTCTGAGCAATACGAGCATTATCGCCCGGAGCAGAGTTATTGCAGGTAGCGCGACTTCAGCAGAGCCAATTCCTGAGCATCCACATCCAGCGCATGCTCGATATAGCCTTCCACAGAGCCATGTTCACGCTCCA
Source organism: Microbulbifer celer (assembly GCF_020991125.1). Classification (NCBI taxonomy): domain Bacteria; kingdom Pseudomonadati; phylum Pseudomonadota; class Gammaproteobacteria; order Cellvibrionales; family Microbulbiferaceae; genus Microbulbifer; species Microbulbifer celer. The sequence continues at coordinate 228,658 of NZ_CP087715.1, read as the reverse complement.
TCTCGGCGAAAGCCGTTTCCAGCCAGGATACTTCTACTCCCGCCAGCACCTGACGCACTTCCGGGGGGAGCTGAGAGAAGAAGGCAAACATCTGCTTCTGCTTCTCGGTGGCGTCTTCCGGCAACTCCATCATATTCGAACCCTGCAGGGCTTTGTTCGACAGCATGTAATCCTGCTTGATGGTTTCGCGATCCACCCCCAGGGCGGTGAGAATCAGCGCAGCGCCAATTCCCGTGCGGTCTTTACCGGCGGAGCAGTGGAATAATAACGGATCGTCGCTCTCGATCAATTTCTGGAACATGGCGCGGTAGGCCGGCGTCTGCTGCTTCACAAGGCCCACATAGCCTTTGTCCATCATTTCCACCAGATCTTCTTTGCCGAAGTCAGGTTTGGACATGACCTTGGCGAACTCCTGCTCCCAGTTGCCCATGTCGTAGTCCCACTTCAGTTGCATCACGCTGCCCGCCTGCCAGTTGGTAGGTTCTTCTGTGCGTTCGCGGGTGGAGCGGAAATCCACGATAGTGGCAATTGCACGATCACGCAGGTAGTCATAATCATCGCCGGTCAGGTTGGTCAGCACGCCGGAACGATACAGTTTGCCCCACTTCACGGTTTTGCCATCGGTGGTCTCATAACCGCCGAGATCGCGGAAGTTGCGCCCGCCTTCCAGCGGCAGCACACGGGTCTGCTCTACGTTGGATTTAACCGCAGCGGTCTGCGCGCTATCCGCAACCGGGGCCGTTGCACTGCAGGCCCCGAGGACCAGAGAAATCGCCGCCGCCAGGATTCCATGGATGAATTTATTTTGCATGGTCTACCTCAATATCAGTTTGTAAGTGGGTATGGATACCGGGCCAATGGGCTGGCCCAAGCACCCTGAAAAAGGACATTCACGAAAAGGAAATCAGAAGTTCACCCGGAAGCCAGCCAGGTAGCGGCGGCCGAAGTTTTCCACCTGATTGGGCATACTTTCATCACCGGTGTAACGCACATCCTGTTCATCGGTCAGGTTGTTAGCATTCGCATACAGGGTGACATCCGCACCCAATACCGGCGTCGGCAGGTCGTAGCTCACTGACAGATCTACACGCTGCTGCTCTGCCCAGTAATCGGTCATGCCGACGTTCTCGGTGGTGGAGAGCCAATCGTCGCGGTACTGGTGGTTCAGGCGGATGGAGAACCCTTCCATCTCGTAGAACACGGAGGCATTGAAGATACTGTCGGAAGTACCCGGCAGGCTGTGGCGACTGCCATCGCGGGTTTCAAACTCGCTGTCCAGCAAGGTCAGGTTGGCGCTGATGCCGAAGCCATCCAGTGCCGGCAGAAAATCCGCCGCCTGGGCGATAGCATTGAACTCGGCGCCGCGCATCTTGCCGTTGCTGCCATTGATGTACTGGGTGTAGACCCAGCCATCGGCCCCCACGTCCGGCAGGTAGGCATCACCGGGAATGTAGTCGCTCTGCGCGTAGATCACGTTGTCGATGTTCCGGGTGAACAGGCCGGCACTCAGCAGGCTGGCATCGCCCGCATACCACTCCAGCGCCAGATCCGCACCCAGGGATTCTTCCGCGTCCAGTTCCGGGTTGCCCGCGGTGACTGTGCTCTGAATAAAATCCACCATGTCGTCGCCGCGCCACTCGGAATAGGTCGGGCGGCTGACGCCGGTGGAGACGGACATACGCAGTTTCACATCCTCCGCCAGGTCCACATTCAGGTGTGCACTGGGAAGCACATGGGTGAAGCTGTCTTCGAAGTTGCCGGTGGGGCCTTCGCTCAGGTAATCGGTATTTTCCGCCCGTGCGCCCAGTACCAGATTACCCCAGTCGTAGCGGGTGGTTACCATGACGTAACCGGCGGTGACGTCTTCTTCCAGGCGGATGGCCTGGGAATCGTTCGGGGTCAGGTTCAGGCCGCCAGCAACGTCGGCCCAAGCTTTACGCAGAGCTTTGTTGTCGTAATAGGTTGCGCCGGTAATGCCGTTGCTGAAGTTGCTGTCCCAGGCTTTATCGGTGGCGTAATCGGCGATATTGATTTCCGCCGGGAATTCACCCATGGCCAGTACCATGCCGTAACCGTCGGCCTCACGGGAATCCATTTCCACACCGGTTTTCACAGTGGCGTCCAGGCCAAACAACATCAGGTCGCGCTCGGCGTCCAGTTTGAACTTGGTGGCATCGATACTCATTTCGGAACCGATCTGCATGCCCAGTCGTCCGCGAGCGCTGTACTGAATATCGTTGATGCCGACTGGCGTCTGGGTGGCAAAATCCACCAGGTCAGAAACTGCCGGGTCGTACAGATCGCTGACATCAAAACTCGCCATCACGAAGCCGCCTTCGCTGCGGGGCATCGGCAGGTACATGATGTTTTCGGTTTCGGTGAAGTTGATGCGGGATTCCAGCAGCCACTCACCCAGGGCAAAGTCGGCACCGAGGGTGTTGGTGAAAGTGGAGTTTTCGTACAGCCCGTATTCCAGCGCGCGTCCAACCAGGGCGAACTGATTTTCACCCACCTCTCCGCTCACTTGCGGTGCGCCTACTGCGTCGGCGCCGCCGGCGAAATCGAACACAAACTGGTTGCGCTCTTCAAAGTCCTGAAATTCGTTGTACAGGGTACTGACAAATACCCGCTCCACCGCACCGTCGCCGCGGAACTCGAAGCGGCCACCGTGGGCGCGGTCTTCACGGGTCACTTTATAGCTGCGAAAGTCCAGCTCGTTGACCAGCAGCTCGCCATTGGCATCGCGCTCGATGCCGTATTCGCGGTTGTCGGTGGTCTGCTCGCGGCTGTTCTCGGAGGTGAACAGGGAGAATCCGAAATTGTCACCGGACCAGGAAGTGCGCAGGGCGAGCTTTTCGATATCGCCGTCGCCCAGCTGCTGGTTGCCGAGCCCCACATCGGTAGAAACCGCCCAGCCGGACTGTGCGAATGGATCGAAGGTGGAAATATTGATGTAGCCGGAAACCGCCTCCCCGGGCATGTTGGGCATGATCGCCTTATTGGCGTCGATGCGGCTGGTGATCACCGACGGAAAACTGTCAAAACGCGGCACACGACCGTTCTCGGCACCGGGAATACTCAGACCGTCGATGGCCAGCGAGGTATAGCGGAATGGGGCACCGCGGAAATTGATATAGCGCGCCTGTCCCTGGTCGCGCTCGATGGCGAGGCCCGGTACACGGCCGAGGGAATCCGCCAGGTTCTGGTCGGGGAAGCGGCCAATGGTATCGGCGGAGATCACGTCAACATTGTTGTCCGCATCGCGCTTGGCATCGATCGCGGCCTTTTGACTGTCGCGGATCGGCGATGCCATCACCACGATTTCTTCAACCGCCTCCGCTGCGCTACCGTCGACGCTCTGCGCCATGCCCGGCAGGGCCACACCGGCAAGGACAAGGGAGGGGGAGAGTGAAATCAACAGAGAAAGTCTGTTGCGCTTGAATTTGATCATTGTTCTGCTCCGAATAAGACTCGGTTGTTTGCACGTCAGGTCTCGCAAGGGCCCGGATCATTGCCGGGGCGTTCGGAGCGCATGATCAAAATTGCCTGTGACAGTCGGGTTAAAAAGACACCTCAATGGCAAAAAGAGATATCTCTAAAGAAAAAATCCTTATTAATCATTAAGTTATAAATTCAATCTGCCGGGCATCCAGGAGCAGCCGGTAGCGGTAACGACCGCTTTTGAGATCGCGTTCAGAGGCAAAAAGGTAGGGCGCAGCCAGATCTTCTCCCAGTACAGTGATCAGTTCATCGCGGATTTTATTGCGGTTCTGGTCCAGGGTTTTCGCGCGCAGCCCGTGCTCCTTCAGGTCGTTGATGGACTTATTATGGCCACCGTGGGCTTCCATCAATGTAATCAGTGACGCAGCGGCATCGCGATCAGGACGGTTTACCGGCGGGTTCCGATACCAGCCATCTCCGTATTGGCGCTGGCGGGCATACCAGAGAAAATAGAAGAACGGCGTTTTCGCCAGCGCAACCGGGATACCGTGCACAATCACCCGGCGCTGCCTGCAGTCAAAAACCAGTGAATCCTCACAAACGGCGGCCGCCAGGGCCTTTTCTCCATCCATATCGTCCGCGCGCAACGCACAATCAAACCAGGCCATGGCACGATCCGAAAGCTGTGCTGCACGTTGCCGTGCATTGCCCGGTGCAATACCGGCTTCGACCAGTCGGCGCATCCGCTGGCGGTGATTGATCGACATTGGGTGCGGTAACAGTGCGATCGATAAAATGGCCATCAGCGCCAGCAGGCTCTGGCTGCCCAGCAGCCACCCCCACCGGAAATCACATGTCAGCTGCAGCTGCACAAACCGCGGCTCACTGCCAAGAGACCAGGGCACGCTGATAACCCCCGCTGCTGCACGGTGTTGTTCGGCTTCGAGCTGCAGCACATGCAGCTGGCATTGCTCGACCAGATTCAGAGGGCCATCGACCGGCAGCGACTGCAGGTCTTTACCCAGCTTTTCCGCTACCAGATCCGACACGGTATCGTCCCCAAAGCGAGACTGCAGCGCCAGTGACAGGCGGGAAGGTAGTTCGACCTGTAGCTGCCGGGCGAGATCTTGCGCAACGGTCCGCTGTGCCTGCCAGTAGGCCAGACCGGACAGCAATACAGATACCAGCAGCCACAGTCCGGCGAGCCGGATAGTCTGTCGAATACGCTCAGGACCCACAGCGCTGCCCTCCGGCGAACACACGCTGGCTGCGCAGGTACTCCCCGGTAAACTGGTCGAGCGCTGACGCTACCGCACAATCTACCTCCGTAGGACGATCTTTACGCACAAACAGTGTCGCCGCGGTGGCGTTGCCGGCAATCAGAGTGCGAGACAGGGGGATATCCAGATCCTGCTCCAGAAAAAGCCCACCGCTGACCAGATCCAACTCACCGCGGGCAAAGGCGCCGTAGAGACTGGGCGCATCGTCAAAGTACACCAGCTCCTCGGCGGAGAAATCGATCCCCGCTTCCTTTAGTGATGCCAGCGGTAGCAGGTACATGGTGTGACTCTGGCGATCATTCAGCAGCCCGATCCGTTTACCGTGAAAGTACTCGGGAGTGAGCCTGGGTGGGGCGCCGCGGCTGAACCAGTAAACCTGGTAGTGATCGTAATGCAGTAGAGGTTCGTAATAGGACGCATATTCCGGCACCAGGCCAGTCATGGTGTGCTCCCGGCTCCAGATCAGATCGTAGGTTTCATTGAGGATATCCTTTGCGCTCAGCTGGCCACGGGGCTGCCAGTCGATCCGAACTGCGCTGTAGTACTGCCCCATAGAGGCAGCCGCGCACAGGTGGTCCGCTACCTGGCGCGCGCGGTGTGAGGAAACCGCGAGAAGGTCAAACACCGGCGCAGATGTCACTCCGCCGGTCTGGCACTGGTATACGTGATACTTCCCCAGGGTATCGAGTTCAATATGCTGGCGCGCCAGCAGGGAGGAAACTGCGATTGTAACGAGCAGTAAACCCAGCAGTGCAGCCGTGTAACTGCGCCGGGACGAGACGCCGATAGTAGGAAGCCGGCGATTTATCCATCGGTTGGGAGAGAAAGACGACATGAAACTGCGGCCTGCAATTGCAAGGCGACCAACTGTTCCGGGCCGCCAGGTTATGCCCGCAGTCTATGTATTTTTTATGACAAACCGATGACCAGTGGCGCACGCGGCAGGAAGCCGCGTGCGGCGATTCCACTTCAGGTTACTCAGCAGTTTCCCGCTCTGCCGTGACAGGTTGACGCTGCCGATTGCGATGCTGGCGCACCAGCCGCGCCGGCGTGACATCGAACTGACGGCGAAACGCCGCGACAAAATTGGACGGATGGTTGTAGCCGGCCATATAGGCCGCTTCACCGATACTGATGCCGTCAATGACCAGTGCCGAGCGGGCCATTTCCAGCCGGCGGCGACGCACATAGTCGATTACCGTGTATCCGTAGGCGGCTTTAAACTTTCTCTGCAGTGTGCTGACAGAGATTCCCAACGCTGTGGCGACGTCTTCCAGCCTGCGGCATTCTTTCAGGCAGGTATCCACTTTGTCTTTGAAGGATGGAAGGACAGGAGGAAAATCATCGCACTTTTCACTGGGTTCCGGCAGCTGATCGATCAGCTCCTGCAACAGCGCTTCCAACAGCGCGAGGGTGCGGCATTCGAGACTCAGACGCTGTGGCAGCCCCGGTGACTCAGGTTCCGCCAATTGATCGTCAAGCAGGGACTGCGCCAGTCCGGCTGTATCCTGTTGCGGCCGCCACACCCGCAACTGTCCGTGACCGGCAAACAGCCTGTGCAATTGCGCCTGTTCCGCTTCCAGGCGGCAACGCTGCTGCAACCAGCCCCGCTCCACAAATACACTCAGTTTACGCACATGCATGCCGCTGCAGGTGAAGCGCGTCATTATATCCGGGCGCGCCAGGACATAGGCGGAACACTCCAGTGACCGGTATTCACTGGCCCCCAACCTGCAGCGTTGCGGGCCAAGGGTGAAATCCACCTGCCCGGCAAAGATCAGGTTGAAGCTGATCCCGGGTTGTAACTCGCTCATACTGCTCAGGTTCTGCAGCTCTACCGCGTCGCTACCCTGCACTGACAGGCCACCACTGAAACTGTGGTGGAAAAACTTGCCACGCAAGACACCCTCGCCTATTGGCGTACTTCTCCCCCTCGCTGTTTGGCCGGGTGCCTGCAGCTGGTGACCGGTCACCGAATGATCCAGCATCCCCTGCCTACCATTACCGGCGATGATGGGCGACTTATCCGTGTCCGTGGTCATGTCCATTTCCCACCACTCTTACTCTTCCCCTGCACTACTGTTCTGCTCTCTACTGCGTGTGGCCGATACATCCCCTGCACCGGCCTGATTGCTTCCCGCAAATCCGGACAACATGGGGGGCTGACGATTGCGCATAGCAATTGCCCCTCGCGCAATACCATAAACACTTCACTGGGGCTGCCCATTAACATAACATAAACAATAACGATTCGCATTCTCCGATCAGAGGTAGGATTGCGTCATCGTCAACAGGTTTTGTTCACAGAACCAGGGAAGGAATGCCCGCTTCCAACATCTCCCGGAAACGGGCCGACCAGTGATATACGCCCACCGGTCGTCATTTTGTGCACGGATGCACATTTTTTGGACAGTAGCGCCCCCGTAAACGGGTACGAAAACCAACTGACCAGTACACTCACACGGTCAATGATGTGCCGAAACCGCCGAGGCGTAACGGGTGCATTCTTCGTCATTCGCGCCGTGGGAAATATCCCCCATACTGAGCATTCCCACCATGCGTTTGGCGCCATTCACTACCGGCAGCCGACGGACCTTCTCGCGCGCCATATGCGCAATGGCCTCTTCCATATTGTCATCGGCAAAACAGAACTCCACACCGTCACTCATCACATCGCGAGCCGTCAGGCCACTCAGGTCCGAACCTTCCGCCACACCGCGACAGACGATATCGCGATCCGTGACCATCCCGATCAATTTGTCATTTTCCCCTACCGGTATTACCCCCACATCGTGGTCTCGTAACATCTCTGCGACTTCCCGTAAGGGCGTTTCCGGCGGGCACCAGGTGACTCCCCGGTGCATTGCCTGTTCCACTTTCATCGCACACCTCCTACTCAAGATTTCGGACTGGGTCTAGGGTTTGAAACCCCGGTTGATTACACCGCCAGTATAGTGCGCTGATCCGGGTCTCACGGTTGGATTACGAACTGCCTGCCGCACTCTCTACCATTGAATTCTCTATCAAGGAGAAAAGTCGCACGGGGTCTGTATCGCAGTCCTGTCGCAACCGACCCAATGAAAATGAGAGGTAAAAGGTCATGTCAAAAGCCTGGGTACTGGTAGCAAACCATACGCACGCGCGCCTCTTTGAGGGGGAAAAGCGGGCCAAAACGCTCCACGAAATCGAATCCATGGTGTATCCGGAAGGTCGCATGAAAGGGCGCGACCTGATCACCGACGCCCCGGGGCGCAGTTTTGACAGCAGTGGTGAGGGGCGCCACGCCATGTCCCCCTCCACCGGACTGCGCAAACAGGGTGCGCAGAAGTTCGCCCGGGACATTGCGCACGCCCTGGAAAAAGGCCGCGTGGAAGGCCGTTACGACAAACTCTACATTGTTGCGGAGCCGTCGATGGCGGGCACACTGCGTATGTCCATGAGTTCACCGACCCTGGCCACCATTGCCGGAGAGTCCCGCAAAAATCTGGTCACCTGCGATTCGGAAAAAATCCGTGCAGAGCTCCCCATGTGGCTTTCCTGATAGTGTGAGTCTTGATCAGCAGCGCCAAGCACCTTATTGCCGCCACAGCGACGGCAATTGATTTGTCGCGGGGAGCTTGCGAACATGGCGTAAGCAATATCATCATCAGGACGCGGCAATGCTCAGACTGTTTGAAATCCAGCACGGCAAGATCAGGGAGTCCAATTCCGGTAGTCATTACGATAACCGGGCCCTCGCAGAAGCGGCGTGGATTGATCTGCAAGAGCCCGAGGCAGATGAACGGGACCTGCTGGAACAGTTACTGCGCACCGAACTGCCAGAGTCGGAAGATGTCGACGAACTGGAATCTTCCGCACGTTATTTTGTGGATACCGCAGGTATTCACGTTCACTCCCTGTACCTGACCCAGAGCGAAGGTCGGCATGCAACCGCCACTGCGGCGTTTATCCTCCAGCCGCAACGCCTGATTACCGTGCGCGACAGCGAACTGGCGGACTTCCGCCTGTTGCGGATGCGGGCACGACGCGACCAGGTAGAAGCCCACAGTGCCCAGGAGTTACTCACGCTACTGTTTGAACAGAAAGTGGAAAACCTGGCCGATGCGTTGGAAGACAACTATCTCAAGCTCGGAGAGGTCAGCCACCTGGTGCTGGAAGACGAGGGCGCAGATCTCGAAGAAGCCATCGACTACCTGGCAAAACTGGAAGACTCCAACGGTAAGATCCGCCTGTGCCTGATGGATACCCAGCGTTCTGTGGCCTTTCTGCAACGGCAATTCAAAGACGATGCCAACCTGCGCGAAAGCTGCTGGGGTATCCTGCGTGATATCGACACCCTGCTTTCCCACACCACGTTTCTGTTCGAGAAGATCAACTTTCTGATGGATTCCACCCAGGGGTTTATCAATATCGAGCAGAGCAAGATCATCAAGATCTTCTCCATTGCCGCGGTGGTTTTCCTACCCCCCACCATGGTCGCCAGTATCTACGGAATGAACTTTAAATACATGCCGGAGTTGGACTGGCTTTTGGGCTACCCCTGGGCACTGTTATTGATGTTGATGGCGGGTATGGCGCCATTTCTGTATTTCAAGAAGAAGGGATGGTTGTGAAGCGAAGGCGGCGATACCGGGTATGTCCCTGCGAGACCTTCTGCGACAGGGGACCTCGCAGAAGAGCCCCCAGGGATAGGTTACGGGGGCACCTAGCTCGTGTCTCGCAGGGGCATACCCGGTAGCGACACCGCCACCCAGCTAGTCAAAAACTAAAGCTCCTGAGCCAACAAAACCCATCGCTACCTGCTACCCTTGATGGGTAAAACTCCATAAAGCCATAGGGAGCGGAGATGGCACAGGCTGGCAGCAAAACCGGCAGCAGACCCTTCCATATGCGGCGCTGGCTAAGTATTCAGCAGGCGGTCGATCACCTCAGCGCCCTGTCCGAAGAGCCCCTCACCAGCGACGATCTCGCACGCCTCGCAGAAGACCACCAGCTTGATCTCTACTGGTACCGCCCCGGCCAGCAACTCCATTATGTCGACCACCCCCATACCCCCACCACCGAACTCAGCCAACCGCTGCGCCTGTGCCCGACGATCGAAAGCGACTGGCAGGCAATCGTCGGTGTGCTGCGCCAGCGCCCCGCCTTCCCCGCGGAAGAAAACGATACGCCCCTGCTGCGGGACGCTGATGGCAACAAAATGCGCATCACATTCGACTTCAACGGCCGTCCAGAGCCGTTCAGTGGGCGTTGGTATCCCCAGTACGGAGAGCTGGTGGTCAAGCGGCGTGACATTGAGCGGCTGGAACAGCGCCTGTTCCAGAGTGATGAAGACAGCGACCTGGAACCACAACTGTTGCTGGACGTCATCTGGGAACTGGAGCAACTGGCGCTGGAAAACGGCAACGCCAACGATCCCTCCCGGCACGACCTACAGTGGCTTGCCCATACCCTGAGTGACCGTACACAACTGGAGCCCGCGATCCTCGACCGCGTGCTGCACGCCGCGGAGCGCCGCCACCAGTCCCACCACTGAAACCTTCTATCCTGCCGACTCTCGCCACCAGCCCCTGATCGTACCTGAACTTATCGCGGTAAATCTGATCTATTACCTCTTGGCCAGCTGGCAATAGCCTGCCGCTATTTGCGCTCATGCGAAAATTTCGAACAATAGATTCAGCTTTTTGCGCTATTCCCTGCGCGTAGAATTTTTATAATGCTGCCCTGACCTGAGATAAGCGGTCGCGGATCAAGGAGTTTACAGTGCAGACCCGTAATACAGACACTCACTACGGCTGGGTCGCCGTCGCGTTCCACTGGCTGATGGCGCCGGCAATCATCGGTATGTTCGCGCTCGGCTGGTGGATGCGTGGGCTTTCCTATTACGACCCCTGGTATCGTCAGGGACCGGAAATCCACAAGGCGGTAGGGATTATCCTGTTTGCGTTGCTGGTCGCGCGGCTATTGTGGCGCTGGGCCAACCCCGCACCGGCACCGGAAGCGGCTCCCCGCTGGCAGCAGAAAATCGCCGGCGCGGCACACGGCCTGCTTTACCTGCTGCTGATTGTGATCTCCATCGCCGGTTACCTGATTTCCACCGCGGACGGACGCGCTATTGAAGTCTTCAACTGGTTCACGGTACCCGCAACGCTGCAGGGGCTGGAGAATCAGGAAGATATCGCCGGGACCATTCACAAGTGGCTGGCGTGGACGCTGATGGGATTGGTATTGCTGCACGGCCTGGCTGCACTGAAACACCATTTTATCAACCGCGATGCCACATTGCGCAAGATCCTGGGGCTTGGGCCCCGCGCACACGAAAAAAGCTTACAAACCAATCGTCCATAAACCAAAACAGGAAGAGACCATGAAAAAACTTGCAGTTCTGCTGTTTGCCACACTGATTGGCGCCACCGCCCAGGCCGCTGATTACAAATTCGACACCAAAGGCGCCCACGCATTTGTCCAGTTCCGCATCAAGCACCTGGGCTACAGCTGGCTGTATGGCCGTTTCGACAAGTTCGACGGCAACTTTGTTTACGATGAAGCCAAGCCCGAAGCCTCTACTGTTGAAGTCACCGTGGACACCACCAGCCTGAACAGTAACCACGCGGAGCGCGACAAGCACCTGCGCGGCAAAGATTTCCTGAACGTGGCCGAGTTCCCCACCGCCACCTTCAAGAGCACCAGCTTTGAACCGCAAGGCGACGGTAAAGCGCTGCTGAAGGGTAACCTGACCCTGCACGGTGTAACCAAGCCGATCACCATCGATGTCAGCGAAGTGGGCGGTGGTAAGGACCCGTGGGGCGGCTACCGTCAAGGCTTTACCGGCACTACCGAATTCAAACTGAAAGACTTCGGCATCGACTACGATCTGGGCCCGGCCTCCCAGACCGTTGAGATGATCCTGGATGTGGAAGGTATTCGCCAGTAATCGTCAGATTTCATCTCTCACAGGATGAACGTTTGAGAACCCGGCCTTAGTGCCGGGTTTTTTATGCCTCGTGAATAGATAAACGCCAAGGTATCACACCTTATTCAACTGTGAGTCTATATGGCTGACACAGAATTCTGAACACCCTCTTTCTAGTCGCTGTTATCGCTTGATCCATCCATCTCATTCCTGACCTCCATGTCCTGATGGAGAAAACCCTCAAACCACGCCTCAAATTCCTTTTTCGAACCTGCCACCCATGCTTGGGTCTTTAACTCTATGCTTTGTCCTTCCGTTGCAACGGACCGCTTAACCACTGCAGGGTGTGCTGTATGGTTAGGCTTTGTAAAAAAATAAACAGCCATTTCATCGGGAACATCCACTCGATAACTAGTCCCCTCGTCAATGACAGCACTACCCGTTGCACTAGTCACCTCTTGCCACATGGAATCCCATTTTTCTTTCGGAATATCCTCCACCGATACCTCAACTTGACCTTGGGCCTGTGTTAAAAGGGCAAGGCCTAATACGAGCCCTAGAATAACTCTCATAAGTTCAATTTCTTGTTATCAATAACAACCTTAAATACCACTGCCGCAACAGCCCCACAAAAAGCCAGCTTGGCTAAATTAATAAAAAACCTTCTCCACCAATGTATTGTCAAATGACCGTCCTCAATAAGTATACGACTGCCGGACCGCAAATACTGATGATCTAAGCCACTCATTAGGTGCAAAACTGCCCAAGGTAGAACAGCACACAAAACGGCTGCTCCCATTATAGGCATCAACCTTAAATTACCCTTTGCTTTAAGCCATAAATAGGCTGGACCTGCAAACAAAAAGGATTGCAAAAGCGCCGCCACGAAAACAACTGGAAATACTCTTGCATACAATGCGAGATCTCCACTAACTGCCCAGAAAGTGTAAATGGCGCTTGCCGCAATCGAAGCAGACAAAAAACCAAGTGCGGCCATCATAAAACAGACCTTCTATAACACCTGTTATGCGACAACCTATTCATTATATATCGCATTACGTATCTTCCAATCCACCGGCTCCCAGACAACATTGTCTAAAATCTCATTCATAGTTCCTAGCGGGCCAGTACCATCACCATATGTATTCACATAAATTTTCGGCCCCTCCACAACAACACTCCTCACGACTTTGCCTGGATAAAGCAAGTGGTCACCCATTGTCACATTCACAACTGACATTCGATCATCATTAACAATATGTGTTACGTGTCCCAAGCCTGGAACATTTGCAACTTGTCCATTCTCAACGGAACTTGTCCCATCATATCCAGGTGCAGGGAATCGTTTCAGTGCTGAATAGACATTCTGCGCTGTACAACTAGTTGTCATCGTATGACAAATTTGGGTGCGTAATTCGTACTCATGATAATTTGGGTCGTTTGAATTGAACTGCGGATCCTCTTGTGCACACTCTCCGGTTTCTGGATCCGCATTACAAACAACTTCGTCAATTGTTTCATCCTCACCATCGGTCGATGAAGCTATAGCTATTTCTTCACCAGGAGTCCTACGGTTGTCATAGTAGTTACCGTATTCACGGATTACATCATTCCAGGTGGTCTCCTTAAATCCACTACCCAGCCGATTTCCAACAACATAGACGTCCCAGCCATCAGAGCTTCCTCCACCTGTCGAGTCGTGGAACTTCTGGCGGATTCCTATGAAACCACTAGGGTCAGTGAAATTAAGTGGACTGTTAAATACATAACTATAACGATTCCAACTTTGACTATTAGCTGGCGCCTGGACAAATGGGTCGGGACTCAGGAACCGGCCTAAGGTTGGGTCGTACAAACGCCCATTCATATGAATCAAACCAGTACGATCCAAATGTTCGTGACCAGTGAATCCTCTCTTGGTGGTCAATCCCTGGGCAGTGAGAACACTCTCCAAGTCACTAGCCGATATCTCGCTCTGCCAGCTGGTGTCGCGACGAGAACCAAATGCATCGAAGCTACTATCAAGAATGATATTGCCGGTTTCATCGGTAACCTTTTCAATGGAACCGAGATGATCTCTGTGTATGTATTCAAACGTTCCAAAAGAGATGCCTGCGATATCAGTAAGCGCCACGTGCTGGATATTTTTCTCTATCTGCACCTTTTGAATACGCTGGTAATCTGGATCATTCGCCGGAAGAACATCTTCATAGCCCCCGACTATAAACACCTTTTCTGATTGCATGGACTGACTCGCTTCATCCCACCATGCGCTTTCACGGTAGAACCTCTGCCCACTCGGACCGTACTTGAATCGATCTCGAGCCGTCGGTGTTTCCGTCGACTTGGAGCTACCCACCGTGATCTCCGTCGGCAGATGCCTTCCATTCCAGGTTATCCACTTATCGTCACCAGATACAGCGTCGTATCTGGTGATAGCTCCATTATTATCATAATGTAGGTTATATCCCTCTCCATTTACGGATACGTAACTGACAGCGTTGCGACCAGCATTACCGCCCTGTCCATATTGATAACCGCTGACACTAGCGTACTCAGAGTTAGTGCTAGTTTTCGATAAAATATTCCCTAACTTGTCATACTCGTTCGAGAGTGAACGAATCAAAGATCCATCCACTCTAGTATCCGAAGTTTTGAGTCGATTAATCGAGTCGTAGGTAAACTCTTCGCGCTTTACAGCGCCGACCGATGATACTCTGCTCTCCAGCGTTCCGTTAGTCCGCCACTCGTATGTATTATCCTGAATAGTACTTGCGCCCAGTGTCGCTATGGATTCAAGTTGCCCTGTCATCGGATCGTATACACGACTTGTCGCAACGCCATTTCCGTAGGTCTCTGCGATAGAGTGACCACCAGCTGTAGTATCTACGATGCTTTTAAGCGTGGAGCTACCATCTGTAATCGCTTCCAAATAGCCTGCAGAGTTATACTGATAATGCGCCTCAACGCCACTGGGGTAGGTGATGTATTGTAAGCGCCCCAGCCCGTCATAGTCATAATCATGACGATAGGACTTACTCAGCCCCCCGGCAACCAAAGCGGTGGTTTTATAATCAACTTTCGAGTCGATATAGAAATAGCTTTCACGGAAAATTTCCACGCCATCTTCTGTATAAACAGTGTTAGCGAGCTGGCCGATTGCACCTTCAGGGTCGTAATTCCAGTGAGCAACCCCATCAGAATTCGTCTTTTCTACAATGCGACCTAACTTATCATAGCGATAATCTATTTCTTGAAGTTTTCCATCAATCTGGTTCCAGACTTCATTAAGTGCGGTATAAGTTGTAGTGACTGTGCCCAAATTGGGATCAGATAGGAAGGTACGATTTCCTGCCGCATCGTAATCGAATGTTGACTCTGTTGCAGGGTCACCATTAATCACCACACTCTCAAGCAGCCCCATCCCATCATGCTCATAAACAGTCGATACCTGATCCACGGTCCCGAATGCATCGATCGTTTCAACCAGGTCACCCGCTACATTGTAGTGCGATACCTTCTTTTGCGTTTCAACAAAACTTCCACCGTGATCATATACATCCTCTTCAACAGTGACTTTCACTTTCCCTTCTGAAGACAGAGGACTATAAGTTGCTCTTACCTCACCGCCAGCAGCCTTTTGTATTGATTCAATTCGATTTCGAATATCGTACTTATAAATCGATATCGGTTTAGTTTCGTTTTCATAATACGGCTCGGTTTCCAAGTACAGGCGACCAGCCTCATCGTAGTTGTATTCCTTTCGCGACACCTTAGTGCCATCGAATGACTCGACATCAAGCTGTACCGGCCGACCGAGAATATCAAAGTATCGTTCAGAAAGAGGTGTAACCGGTGAACTTGTCGTCACCTTATATGCGGTAATTACATTGTTGTAAACAGGACAAGTAGAGGAATAACACACACTATAACTTGTCGTGAACTCGACACCATCAATATTCTTCCGAGAAATCTCTCGACCAAACTCATCGTATGTAGTTTCTGTTAACTTGGAATTAGCGTTGGTAATTTTTTTAGGCGCTCCAAATCGCTTGTCGTAAGTGACCGTCATCGGCTGTTCGAGCGCATTCGTGAGCTGGCTAGGGTACCGAGCATCGATGTAACCACTTGCGGAAGCTGTTCTTGTATCAACATTAACACCGAATGTTGTCTCCGTTAATACATTACCGTAGCCATCATAAGTATAGGTAGTAGATAACTCTAGGTCTGGGTCTTCAGGGAAACGTGTAACAGCTCCTACCTTATTACTACCTTGGTAGGGAATAGCGGTAACAATCTGGCTTCGATCAGGAGCTAAGTCACTTGCACCATCATAGTGATTTACTGCTTTACCGCTTACAAACCCAACTATCCAGGGAGAAACACGGTTATCGAGGGTAAAGACACTTTCGGTAGTTCGCTCTACTTCTGAAAAACTGGTAACCGAAACATCGCCCCAGGTACTACCAGGGGCACTAACCTGGGCATCCTGCGCATACACTTTTGTATGCACCTCTCCATCAATAAGTTCTCCATAGCCACTAATCAACTCCGTCGTCAGATCCGTTTCTTCTGCTACGTACCCAATGACTTCGTTGTTTTCAAGTTGTACCTGAAGCTTTTGCTTCACAAACGGATAGAGAGTAGAGCCGCCTACTACATCAAGAGAGAGAGATTGATAATGGAATTGTTGCGCTGTTAGACGCTGTAGATTGTCATCATAGTTTCCTTCGTACTGCTCGATACGCGCGACTTTCCCAATGTAAGGGAAATCGGAACGAAACTGTTTATAGGTAACGACTCCAGTCTCAGCGTCGGCGATTTTCTGTGCATAGTAGCCAAGGAAACCCCAGTGGTTCTCACTAACTAGACCCGTACCTTGGTAGCTGTAGCGAGTGACGTGCCAGCCATCGGCGAAGCCATTAGATCGATGCACTTCGGTGACAACACAGCGATACTCACCATTTACGGGATCCAGTAGTTTCACCCCTGGTGGTACCACACCCTCGCCAAAGGGACGCTCACTGAAAAGGCCATCGACAGAGCCTTCGCGCATCATCGCGTGATGAAATTGCGTCGTTTTACCTAAGCCGTCTGTGACCTCGCCCACACCTGTTTTAATATCAATTGGGTTTTCGCCGTCCGGATCTAGCCACCCAATAGATAAGGGTTCAAGGCATTCGGAGCTCTGCCCAAACTCGCCATACCCACAAAGCTGGACGTACTTCAGGCGCCGATATTCTTCGGTATCAGGTTCAGTAATAAGTCGGTATTCACGCTGTAGATTTCCATCCAAACTGACTTTGATGTGATGCAACAATACCAACTGTTCTTGCTCAATTTCACCATGGCTCAACGGTTGTGGTGGTGCATCATTCCGAGTCCCGTACAAAAACTCGATTTTTGCATCTGCATTGTTTCCATAAGTAATCTCAAGCGGATAATTGATACCCTCAACTGTATCGCGGTGGTAAAGATAGTTAATTTCGTTACCAAAGGAGTCTTCGACCCTATTTAGCGTCCATCCAAAGTGCACTGAGCTTCCGGCCTTCAGTCGGCTATCAGCTGTCTTTCCGTATTCCTTAACCTCACCACTTGGCTCGGACACTTGGAACCACGTTTTTCCATTTAGAACTTTCAACTCGATTAGGCGAAAGCTATCACGCAAAGTTCTGTACGTTGCACCTGCCTGCCAATGTGCCCCTGAAACAAGAACAAGCGGCTCACCGTCCAAACAGATTGAGTCAGTGGTATCGAGTTCAATTGAATCTTCCGCCGGTCGATTTTTCACACACCGACGGATAGCGCTCATACCGGAAATACGCCAGCCGTAACCGAGAATATCTTCGGGCAAAACCTCATTATTACGCTCTCGATATCGCGCGCCAGAGTAGTGGATACCGACATTTGGCATAAGACCATTAACGCCAGGAGCAACTTCCACTGGTACTGAAACAGCAGCATCCCCTTGGTAGGTCACGCTTGCGTCATATTCGATGCTGCCAGGGCTTGTAGCAGAAGTTAACGATACCGCGGGAGCCACCCCCTCTAAGTTATGCACATCAATCCAAGCCGTAGTAGCCCATGAATTGGCACACGCATCGACATTACAACCCTTCACGCGATACTGATATTTATCTGCAATATCTCCTCTAGCTTCAAATATACGACTTAGAGGCCCGCCAGTAGGCTCAATTTCATGCCAGCCAGCAACGCCACATGTCGCGCCCCCCAATTTGCACCGTCTTTCCAGTTTATAGGAAGTCACGCTGCCGGATGGTAATTTCCAACGAATGTCATAGTCACCGTAGTCACTCTCCTCAGGCAACTTATCGAACGATGCTGTGCTAGGTGGGGGAATCGGTATATCGACTACTACCACCTTTGCAGGAGACCAGTCGCCACACCCTCGTCCATTACATGCGCGTGCTTGAAATCGATATTGACCTTCGGACCCGGTCTCCAAGTTAATTGTCTTTTTCGTACTAGTTCCGTTATTGGTGGCGCTGTCATCCCATTTGGTACAACTTGAATCGCCCCATTTAGATTGGCCTGGAATCTTGCACTGAAGTTCATATCTAGTCACAGTATCGAACTGACCAGATACTGGACTCCATGCAACCTGAAACGCTGTTGTTTGGGTCCCAGACCCGGGCTGTGTAAATGAGCCAACTGGATCCGGTTTTCGGTTAACAGTTATGGTACTCGAGTAGCGGAAATCCCCCCAATTGGTAGTGCTTCCAACTGTTGTGAATGCGCGAACACGATATCGATAGGTACCATCCGCTAGCCTTCCAGATGACGGCCTTTGGATTGATCGAGTTGTAGTACTTGACTTCCTGTAGACCTGTGACCAGCCACCGCCATTTACTTGTTGCTGAACTTGATAGCCTGTGATTTTCGGAGGTGTCTGAGACGTCCCCCAGTTGAATTTAAACTGGCCATTTCTGTCTACTGAACCACTAGTTATTTCTGAAAAACTGGCGCTAGTTGGCCTATTAGGCTTAAGGGCTACATCGACATAGTGAAAGGCTGACTGATAGCCGTCTGGTTCCATGCATGTACTGTAGTAAAATTGCAAGCAGGTAGTAGCTACCGTAAGCTTAAACCTATACTTACCAGATTCGCCAAGAGAAACGTCTTTGTAGTTTTTACCCAGGGTATCCGATCTACCTAAGGTTTCTCCGTCCCGCGATATATAGAAACTAGATACGTACCCACTATTTCCTTCCAGATTAATCCTAAACTGACCAGTCTTATCTGTCGTCGGTCCGGATAACCCTACAGCAAGAGCCGAACTTGCCACAAAAAACAGTATGAATCCCGAAATTCTTCTTAGAATTTTTGTCACTTGATTTTCCCCAGAAAATACTGACTGGAAGCGATGTCCAGTCTATCCCCCTAACTTAATTTGGCGGAAATCCTAGCATTACCCTGTCTCGATTGAAGGGCTGGGGCTCCAACTTAGAGTTTTTGACCACGCTTGACTAAAGACGCTCTGTGAATACTTCCCTAAGAAATAAAGATTAATAGACTTATGGCCTTCCACACCCGCAATACCAGTAACTATTGGTGACGAAATTTTTACTGGCATGAAAAAATCTTTATTCAACTCCTTCAATATAATCCACTTTTTTTGGCTGATGACACTGAACGGTCAATACACAGGCTGAGCTTTTTTTGCCCAGAAACTAAATGGTAAGCTTTGTTCTCTATTCCCTTCAATTTGAACTGGACCATTCATAGCGCATCAAATGCTGACTTCCATTCACTTCAGAACTCCTCGCCAGTGAATTAACCACATAGCCCCGCTACATTAAAAACCCCAAACTATCAGGGCAGTATTAATATCCCTTCTAATAGATTCATATTCACAGATCACATAATGGAAAGTTCAGTGCTGCTCGAATAGGCCCTCTTATATTTGCGCGCGGAATCGAGAGAGCCAAGTTGAATTTATTACAAAAAAGGGGGCCATAGATACTATAAGTGGCCAAATGGCAGTCAAGATTGAAATGAATGAAAGAAGTTTTCTTACAACCTGCTATCTATAGAACCGCCTTCGATTCTAAATGGCCTTGAACCACACGAATATCTGGCAAGGCATCGATGGCGGATAATAGAGCGAGGGTGAAATCGGAGCTACGAAGCGCATTGCCAGAATTGAAGGCAAAGTGCCGGGTATTCCTTTCAGGAGCGTCGGCGACAGGGGCCGAAGGCGCCGCGTTGAAGCGGCCGGGCCACGTCGCCGCCGCAGCGTACAGGGAAGTGTCCACAGGTGGGGGGCGGCTAGCTCGGTCCCGAAAAGGAATACCCGGTGCTTCGCCGCCACCCGAGTAGAACCAAAGCTCGGCAGGCACAGGACCAATCACGCGTTCACGGTGCGCCCAACAGGTTCCCGGGCCAGAAATCGGCCAACCGCAAAGGTCACCAATCCCATCAGGATACCCGGCATACCTTCGTACACAAATGCCTGCCAGCCCAGCCAGCGCCAGATCAGTGCCGTTGCCAGCCCCAACACGCTCATGATGATCGCCAGGCGCTGGGACGGACGGCCACCGGCGGCGAGCACCATCAGCAGCGGGCCGAAGGCCGAGGCCAGAGCCGACCAGGACATCACCACCAGGCTGAACACACTCTGCTGATTTACCAATGCCCAGACCACCGCCAGGGTAGTGATTCCCAAGGTCGCGATTTTCAGTATCCGGGTATCTTCGGTGCGCTTGGGCAGTAGATCGCTGGTCAGTGCCGCAGAACAGCTCAGCACCAGGGAATCGGCAGTGGACATAGTCGCCGCAAAAATACCCGCCAGAATCAGCCCCACCAGCGCCGGCGGCAACAGTTCCATCGCCATCATTGGCAACGCCAGCTCTGCGTCGAATGTTCCCGGGTCACTGAGCAGGATGCGAGACAGCATACCCACCGCAGTGGCCATCATGTAGAACACCGTAAACCACAGGTAGTACCAGCAACGCGCCTGTACCATGCGGCCGGCATCGTCCAGCGCCATAAAGCGCACCATGACATGGGGCTGGCCTACCACCGAGATACCGGCAAACAGCCAGCCCAAGGCAAACAGCACGAGACCAGCAATGCCCGGCAGTGCCAGATCCTGCGGGTACAGGTCGAGATAGCCCTCTACCTGTCCCATCGCCGTCCAGGCGGCGCCGAGGCCACCGATGGAACTGGTGGCCACAACCAGCAACAGGCCCATGGCTACCACCATCACGATGGACTGGGCTGCATCGGTCCAGATGGAAGCGCGGATACCGCCGGCCAGGCAGTAGGCAGCGACGATAATGCCGCCGATCACGGCACCACTCCAGGCGGGCATTCCGAGGACCACCGAAAGCGCCTTGCTACCGGCAACCAGCTGGGCACTGGCGTAAGCGAGAAGAAATATCAAAGACAATAATCCGGCGAGTTTTTGCCAACCGGCGAAGCGGGTGCCGTTCCAGCTGGCCAGCACGCCCGCGTAGCTGGACTCGCCACTACGTTTCGCGGCCTCGCGCAGGTTTTTGTGCATCCACAGGGAACCGAGGAAATCCCCCAGAATCCACCCCACCATCATCCAGATGGAAGCGAGGCCCGTCGCGTAGGTATAACCGATCACGCCAATAAACATATAACCGCTGTTGTTGGTGGCAACAGCGGAAAGCCCCACCAGCATCGGGTGCACGTCCTGACTCGCGAGATAGTAGTCTTTTTTGGTACCGCGACTTTTGCGGAATGAGCTGATCCCGACCGCGGCAAACATACCCAGGAATAATAGGAAACTGATAAGCACGACTTCTCCCCTTTGTCGTTTTTATTAAATATGGCGTGTTTCTTTGCTAATTCGGGCAGAACATCAGACCCGCATCAGAATTTACGGCACTAACATTTCAGACAGTCTCATCCCTTGAGGCTTCCCTCGTCTGACTGAATCCCCATCAGTTCAACAAATGGCTGGTATTCGTGCAACTTGTTAAACGCGGAGTCCTCCAGCGCTTCATCCCGGTAGGTAACTGAAATATCCAGTGCTTTGGACAGGTATTCCACCGCCTCATCACATTGCTCCAGATAAGCGTAGGCACAGCCCAATTGGTAATAAGCGTTGCCGTTCTGACTATCAATCTGCAACGCCTGAAGACAGAGATTGATCGCCCACTGAGGCTCGTCCAACTCCAGTACTGCATCTGCTTTGTAGGTCAGCGCCTCACCATCATTGGGACGCAACTTCAGGATCTGATCGTAAACCGCAATTTTACCGGTAGGCGTCTGTTCGCGACCGGCGCGCAGCCATAGGGAATGGACTTCCTGGGTGAGCTCAATTTCATCGCGGTTGTCTTCAATATGCTGGGTCTTTTCCGACAGCTGCTCTTCAATACTGCGCAAACGCGCCTCGTACTGCTCTACCAGTTTGGAGATTTCTTCGTTGGCGAGGCTGTGGACCTTCTCCTTCACGTCGCGAATGGAAGTCCAACCCATGATCACCAGCAGGGAACTGAAGCCCGCGATCAGGTAAAAGAAGTAGGTAATGGTATCCGTGGCGTATGAAATCGCCTTGTCCGCGGCGCTCAGCTGCCGGTCGGTGATACTTTCTGTGAGGGATACCTTTTGCGCGGCCATATCGGTACGCAACTGTTTGAGCTCATCCAGCACATAGCGCTCGATGAAGGGGGAATAGAGGGGCTTCTCGAGCTCATCAACCGCCCGCTCGGCACGGCGTTGTTGTTGCTGCTGCTCCGCAGTGGCCGTCTCCGTTTGTCCAGAAACCTCTGCAGGCTCCTGGTCTTGCGCGAGGGAGCAGGTGGCAAAAAACAGGCCGCCACACAGCGCGAAGACACGCAGATACCAAAACGGCGGGCAAATGCCCGCCGTTTGCGATACTACGCTGCGCATATCGCTTCGCCGTGCTCGTGCACTTCCACCAGTGCCTCGTGCAGGCTCTTGACCGCGACTTCATAATCGCTTTCGTCGACCACAAACTGCATGTCCACCTGACGCATGGACTGATGTACTGCAAGGATGCTGAGACCGGATTTGGCCAGTGCGCTCACCGCGCGGGACAACATACCGGAAATTTTCATGTCGCTGCCAATCGCCGAAACAACCGCAACTTTACGTACCTGCATATCGCAGTCCGGGAAGCGCTCGCCAATCGCACTCTTTATACGCTTGACGGTTTTCAGGTTGTTACCCAGATAGTGGGTAATGGTGTTGGCGTTGATATCCTTGGTCACCACACTGCCTTTGAAGCGTGCGATGATTTCGTTAATGGCGCGGTCGTACACGGTCATGCTGCCCATCATGTCCTGATCGAAACATTCAACAGCATAGATGCTTTTGCGCCCCGCAATGATTTCCACCTGCGGCTTCTCACTGACGTAATCACCGGTCACCAGGGTACCGCGGTGTTCCGGCTCAAAGGTGTTCATGATCCGCAGGGGGATTTCCTGCTGGCGCAGACCTTTAGCCGCGCGCGGGTGGATGGCTTCCATCCCCAGATTGGCGAGCTGGTCCGCCACATCGTAGTTGGTGCGGCCGATGGGTACGGCCTGCTCTTCCCCGACCAGGCGGGGATCGGCACTACTCAGGTGATATTCCTTGTGAATGATCGCTTCGCTGGCATCGGTCTTTACCGCGAGACGGCTGAACGTCATCTCACTGTAACCGCGGGCGAAGGTTTTCATCAGGCCGTCGGCAGTGTGCGCGTACCCGGTCACAATCGGCAGCTCGGTGGCCAGATCAACGTCCGCAAACGCACGCTCGATACGCGCGTCCAGGGTCATGTGATCGCCATCGCGCCAACCAGTCAGGTCAACAAAACGCGCATTTACACCTTCCTGCTTCAGCAGTTGCACGGTATTCCAGGCACTGTGGGCTTCCCCCAGGCTCGCGAGCATTTCACTCACGGTATCCAGATGACCTTCCAGGGCAAAGTGACCGTGCTGACACACCCGCTCCAGGTCCGACAGGCAGTTGGCCGCATCGTCCAGGCGCTCACCAATAAACTGGTTGGCTTTGGTCAGTGTCGCCTGGTCGGTAAACAGACTCGCGTTGATTTCTTCCATGCGTTCGCGCAGACCGCGCACCGCATCGGACCACTCCATCTCGTCGTCCGCACCGGCAAACAGGGCAAAGACACCCGGCTGACCAGACTTTTTGTGCTCTAGCAGCAGGTCGGTAATACCGCCGTAGGCTGAGACCACGAAAATGCGCTGGTACAACCCCTCGGCTTTCGCTCTGCCATTTTTAAAAATGATGTTATCGCGTACGGCCTGGTAGTCGCTCATGGACGTACCGCCGATTTTTTCCACCGTATGAATCTTCATGGGTTCCTTGTTTGCCTTGTGCGTGAGTTGCAAGTGTGGGGCGCGGTTAGTCGCACCCCAGAACTCCAACGCCTTGTTGTTGGGCGCGGACGGCTTATTTTTCGTCCGATACCTCTTCCGCATCCAGCTCGTATGCGCCTTCCGCGTTGTGTACTTCTTTGCCGTGCAGCGGCGGGTTGAAGACACAGGCCATTTTCATTTCAGTTTTGCCTTTGAGCACGTGTTTATCATGCTTGTCCAGCAGGTAGATGGTTCCCGGAGTAATCTCGTGCACCACACCATCGGACTCCGCCATCACAGAACCTTCACCGGAAATGCAGTACACGGACTCCAGGTGGTTCTGATAGTGCAGGTGCAGCTCGGCGCCTTCGTAAATGGTGGTGATGTGGAAGGAAAAGCCCATGTTGTCGTTCTTGAGCGCCAGACGGGTGCTTTCCCAGCCTTCTGAAACAATACGACGGTCAGTTTTTTCACAATCTTGTAGTTGACGAACGATCATGTTCTACCTCTAATTTCTCGGTGTTCACTTGTAAAAAGAAGCCGCTTTGCGACTTCTTTCCGTTAACTCAATTTCCGGGCCGATCAGGCCGCGGCTTCGGTGCCTTCCTCAGAAGAGGACTCATCGTCAGCGAAGAAATCGTGCTCTTCCGGAACGTCCTGCCCTTTGAGCACCTTGGCTACCGCTTGTTCCACGATATCCAGTGCTTTGGTCAGGTTTTCGTCGCTGATGGTCAGTGGGCACAGGGTTTTCACTACGTGATCTTCCGCACCACTGGTCTCAATCACCAGGCCATGCTTGAACGCTTCACGGGTGATCTCGCTGGCCAGATCGCCGCTGACGCAGTTCAGACCGCGGAACATACCGCGACCGCGGGTAGTCATGTTGCCGTCACCGTATTTATCGACGATGGTCTCCAGGCGCTGGCCGATATAGTCACCCTTACGCTGTACTTCCTTGGCAAACTTGTCGTCGCTCCAGAAGTTGTCGATCGCAGCCTTGGCAGTAACGAACGCCAGATTGTTACCGCGGAAGGTACCGTTGTGCTCACCCGGCTTCCACTGGTCCAGCTCCGGCTTCATCAGCACAACAGCGAACGGCAAGCCATAACCACTGAGGGATTTGGACAGGGTAACGATGTCCGGCTTGATGCCCGCCTCTTCAAAGCTGAAGTAACTGCCGGTACGGCCGCAACCAGCCTGAATGTCATCGACGATCAGCAGCACGTCATGCTTGGTACATACGTCCTGCAGGTTGCGCAGCCATTCGAAGCTGGCGGCGTTGATGCCACCCTCACCCTGCACGGTTTCGACCATTACCGCCGCCGGCAGATCGATACCGCTGGATGAGTCGCTCAGCACCTTGTCCAGGTATGCTGTGGTGTCGATATCATCCCCCAGGTAGCCTTCGTACGGAATGCGGGAAACGCCGCTCATGCTTACGCCGGCAGCACCGCGGTGATGGGAGTTACCGGTAGCGGCCAGGGCGCCCATGCTGCAGCCGTGGAAGCCGTTGGTGAAGGAAATGATGTTCTCGCGGCCTTTGTACTTGCGCGCGATTTTCAGCGCAGCTTCTACCGCGTTGGTTCCGGTCGGGCCGGTGAACTGCATGACATAGGACATGTCGCGCGGCTTCAGGATGTGCTCGTAAAAAGACTCCAGGAACTCGCGCTTGGCCTTGGTGTGTAGGTCCAGACCGTGAGTAATGCCGTCCTGCTCGATGTACTCGAGCAGCGCTTTCTTGAAGATCGGGTTGTTGTGCCCGTAGTTCAGGGTGCCGGCACCGGCGAGGAAGTCCAGGTACTGGTTGCCTTCTTCGTCGTACAGGTACTCGCCCTGCGCCTTGTTGAATACGCGCGGGAAAGAACGGGCATAACTCTGAACTTCTGATTCGATTTCTTCAAAAACTTTCATGATTCCAACCTTTTGAGTGGATTATCTAAATACGGATTCGGAAAACTGTGACGGGCCCGCTGCGGTATCAGAGAGCGCTGCTGCCGGCAGACTGACCCGCAAACGGACCAATTCGCAGCAACATCTCACTGTCGTGACGCCCCAGGAAATGGCGCTCGCGGTCAAACATCACGGAATCGTTACATTCGGCTTCGAGCTTGCGCGCGAGACTGCGGAACAACGCCCAGGAGGCGTCGTTGTCCGGTGTAATCGTGGTTTCTACGAAACGCACCTCACTGCAGGCCGGGCGCTGCAGTATCTCGCGCAGCATACGGCCGGCGAGCCCCATGCCACGGCCCTGCTCCGCCACCGCTACCTGCCATACAAACAGGGTGTCGGGACGATCGGGCACGATGTAACCGGAAATGAACCCCACCAACGCACCATTCAATTCGGCAGCGACACTGGTGGCGGAAAAATGGCTGGTCTGCAACAGGTTGCAGTAAATGGAGTTTTCATCCAAAGGCGGGCAGCGGCCAATCAGATCATGCACATGAGCACCGTCTTCACTGACCGGGCGGCGCAGTACTACTTTTTTAGCGCCGATTTCGGCGGAATCGTTGGGCGACTGCGCCGACGTGACCTTTTCGTCACTGGGTTCTTCATCCTTGCCTTCTTTACCTTCGCTGCTAGCGCTCAAATCAACACCTTTAGTTGTCAAATAATTAGACCTGGATCGACCGTTCGGTAGCGGGCAACCTGGATCCCTTAAGACCAGCTTATACCCCGGAAGTGTGACGCCTGGTTGACGTTCACACGAGAAAATTATTTACTGGTCTAAACAATTAAATCTATAGTACTCTAAACATTATCCACGACGCAAGGCCGAGGCTCATGCCACCAGATCAAAATACAAACACCCCTAAGGCGGAGGAAGACAGGCCCAGCGGCCACAGCGCACCCTCTGGCGGGCGCGCCCAAACCGCACACGGGCGTCAGCAAACAGTTGACAAAGACGCCCCAGCACATAAAGTCAGCCGCGGGCAACTATCCCGCCGCGAACTCGAGAGCCTGCTGCTGATGGATAAGATTGAAGAAGTACTGATCACCCTGCGCCGCCTGATCCGCGCCACCGACCTGCACTCCAAGCAGCTGGTAAAAACCGCCGGGCTTACCGCGCCACAACTACTGTTGTTGCAGGCCATTCGCGAACAGGGCCAGGTCACCATCGGCGCCCTGGCCAAAGAAATCAGCCTCAGCCAGGCAACCGTCACCACTATTCTAGACCGCCTGGAAAAACGCGGATTGGTTTATCGCGAGCGCTCATCAGAAGACAAGCGCAAAGTGCACGCTCACCTGACGGACAAGGGCATGGATATCATTCGCGATGCGCCCACTCCCCTTCAGGAGCATTTCGTGCGCCAGTTCCGCGACCTGCGGGAATGGGAACAATCCATGATCATCTCCTCCCTGCAACGGGTCGCCCTGATGATGGACGCAGAGCATATCGACGCCTCCCCGGTTCTGGACGTGGGCGACCTGGACCGCAAAGACAGCCGCAACCTGCCTTCCCAGCTCCCCCAC
Source organism: Microbulbifer celer (assembly GCF_020991125.1). Lineage (NCBI taxonomy): Bacteria > Pseudomonadati > Pseudomonadota > Gammaproteobacteria > Cellvibrionales > Microbulbiferaceae > Microbulbifer > Microbulbifer celer. The sequence goes on along the minus strand of NZ_CP087715.1, from coordinate 201,233 downwards.
GGAGAAAGGTGACCTGGAGCAAGACAGGCCCCTGAAAAGCCTCGCAAAAAGTGTCACAAATGGTCACAAGGCAATCTCTGTCTGGTTTATAAGCAATTCTCATTCAATCATTGCATTCGTTCCGCAGTCCGGTATAAATAACCCAACAACACTGAAGTCTCTGCGGTTTACTCCGTTAGTGACCACTTACTCAAGACAGGGGCCGAGCACGTGCCCGGCACCGCTGGAAAAGCGTTTATACGGACTTGACTCCCGCTGGGGGCCATGGTTGGCGGTATGTATGACGTGCAGCGCTCCCGGCGAAATCACTCGCTCGCATCACACGATGTAGCGCCCGGCACAAAGCCGTGTCCGGTGTCACTCCCGGTTACCCGAAGACACCATCTGCCTCTGTCTTGCAGAACACTGTAATTGCGCCTCGCCAACTTGCGCAGAGGCCAACTGCAGCATTTTTTGAGGGAAGGGGGAAACATGGCTTGCCTGCAGCATCCCGATCGGGATCAGCCTGTCTATCTATTGGCGCACCACACCATTGGCCGCCGTGCAGGGGCTGCCGATACGCGTATCACCGCGCCCGAGATTTCCGGAATTCACGCCTCTATCCAGTGGAGCGGCTGTCAGTGGGTAATCCGCGACCTCAGCCGTAACGGCACCTGGGTCAATGGCATTCAACTGATCCCCGCGAAAAATCAGCCCCTGGGGCTCGGCGACGAAATATGCTTCGGCCGTGCCGGCAACCCGGTGTGGAAAGTGGAAAACCTAGACCCGCCGGAAAACCTGCTGCTCGACCTGCACAGCGGCGAGGCGCAATCCCTGGAAAGCTACCACCTGCTGCCAGACGAACACGACCCCATCGCCAGCCTGCACTTCAATCCCGTGAACGGGGTGTGGATCTATGAACTGCTGGACGGCTCAGATACCCGCGAAACCGCGCGTATCGTCAATCACGGCAGCCGTATCGATTGCGCCCGCGACAGCTGGGAGCTGTTTCTCGGCAACAGTCAGGGGGCTACCACCGAACTGGCGATGAAGAACCTGTGTATCTCAGACTTCCGCCTGCGCCTTACCGTCAGCCACCATGAAGAACACGTTCAGCTACAGCTGACCAAGTCCGACCTCACCGTAGACCTGGCGGCGCGCTCGCACAATTACCTTCTGCTGTACCTCGCGCGGGCCAGAATCCGCGACCTCAACCGCGGCATCGATGTGCCAGACCAGGGCTGGGTGGCCATCGATCTGGCCACACGGGAACTGGGCATCACAGTCAATCACCTCAATACGCAGATTTTCCGGGCGCGCAAGCAGATCTCCAACAGCCTGCCAGACGCCATTGACACCTCCAGCCTGGTAGAGCGCCGATCTCATGAGATGCGTCTTGGCTGTAACCAGCTGGATATCTTCAAGGGGTCACAGAAAGAGATCATAGAGGCCAGCACCGAGGCGGCCACCGAGTAATACCAGATACGACACACCTGCAGGGAGCATACAACCAGGGACGGCGATGCGCAGGTAATCGTAATAACCGCAGCCAGTACTGAAATGAACCCACAGCAGTCGCCCTTCCATATCGGACGCTACCTCGTCACCGGCAAACTCGGCGCCGGCGGTATGGGTGTGGTGTATCTGGCCAGCGATGAACACCTGAACCGCCAGGTGGCCATCAAAAAACTCCACGCCAACCCCAACAGCAGCAATGCCCACCAGCGCATCCGTCAGGAAGCGCGGCTGCTGGCACAACTCAACCACAACAACATCGTACAGATTTACGATGTGGTGGAAGACGGCGCCGATATCGCCCTGGTAATGGAGTACGTGGACGGTTGCAGCCTGGACCGCTGGCAACGGGAGCGGGAACCGAACCTGCGCCAGAAACTGCAACTGCTGAAGCAGATCTGCGAAGGCCTCACCCGCGCCCACAGCGCCGGCATCATCCACCGCGACCTGAAAGCGGAAAATGTGCTGGTGGACTCCAGCAACACCATCAAGATCACCGACTTCGGCATCGCCAAGAACTGGCTCGAAGACAGCCAGATCACCCGCGAACAGCACGTTGCCGGCAGCTGGGGCGCCATGTCGCCGGAGCAGGCCCAGGGCAAACCCCTGGACAACCGCAGCGACCTGTTTGCGTTTGGCGTACTCGCCTATCGCCTGCTGTGCGGGCAGAATCCGTTTGGCGACGGCAGCAGCCCGTATACGGTGATCGATCGCATCGTCAACAACCCCCATCCACCGGCGATAAAGCTCAACCCGGACCTGCCACAAGCACTGTGCGACCTGCTCGATCGCCTGCTGGCCAAAAACCCGGACCAGCGGCCCTTTAACGCCGCCGCGGTGGCGGCAGAGATCGAGCACCTGTTGCAGGATGAACGTCACAGCACCGACAGCTTTACCCGCACCGAAAGTGTCACCGCAACGGTGGAAAGCTACTACCATCGCCAGCACCGCAAGCGCCGCTGGCAGAAATGGTTGTTGATCCCCTCCGCCGTTGTCGGCTGCCTTGCCCTATTGGCCACACTCGCTTATTTCGGTTTCACCCAGATGCCAGAACATGAAACCGAAGGGCGCTATATCGCCGTTGTCAGCCCTGACTGGCAACCGGATTCCGACGCACAGCGATTGCTCAAAAGCAACGTAATGAGCGCCCTGAAGCAAGGACTTTCCACCCGCGATGGCCTGCTTCTGATCCCTTTCAGCGAGTCGCGGAAATTTGCCGGGCAATCACTGGAGCAGCAGGCTCGCGCGCTCAATGCACAACTGCTCCTCGTCCCGCAACTGGACTGCAACGACACGACCTGCGAGCTCACACTGGATCTGATAAACGCCAATAGCTTTGCCGTCGTCGCCAGCCGCAGCACGCACCTGGCACCAACCGAAAGCCTGGGCAGCCGCTCGCGCACTCTTTACCAACTCAATTACCTGCTGCCGGACTACCCGGCAAACGATGCTGGCGACATACAGCCAATCAGTGCGCAGCACTACCAGCGCTACCTGGAACTATTTTTGAGCAAAGAGACGACGAACGGCACCAGAAAGAAATTCTCGACGCATTAGAACAGTTACAACAAAAAGCCAGCACCTTTGCCCCCCTGTACGAGTTCTATGCGGCAATCGCCTTCGATTACAAGTACAACAGCAACAGCACAGAGGCAGGAGAGCGACTGGCGGCCATCCTGCAGCAGGTGCCGCAAGCCATTGCCCATACTCCCGAAGTGCTAAAAGCCAAATTGCGCCTGGCAATTATTCACAACGACCCGATACAGGCCGAAAAGCTGCTCACCCAATTGCACCTGACCCTGCCCGACCACGCTGCCGCACACTACCTGAGCGCCATCTACTACCAGCAGCGAGGAGAAACCGGCAAAGCACTGGAAGATATCGACAAGGCCATTGCGCTGCGCCCCAGTTACATCTACCGGGTTCAGAAAGCCATGATCCTGAGCCGGGGTGGCGAACTGGAAGCGGCCAATGCGGTATTGCAGGAAGCCATCGCGCAAAACCACGATACGGTTTTCGCCATCTCACTGCTGGCCGGCAACCTGCTCGATGGCGGCCAGCCCGGTGAAACCATTCGCCTGCTCACCCGAGCCGGCCTGGACCGTATCGGTGCCATGGATACCTACAATCTGTGCCTGGCGTATTATATCGAGCAACGCTACACAGAGGCTCAATCCTGCTTTAAACGCGTATCTGACCTCGCCCCCAAAGATGCCGACCCTCTGCTGTACCGCGCAGAAATCGCCCGCGAGCAGCAACAGCCGGAACAGGCGCGGGCGCTCGCCCAGAAGGCACTGGCCCTGACCATCGGCAGGGACGACTGGGAAGGACTGCTGATGCAGGCGCGCGCCTACGCAGAACTCGACCAGGCGGAGAAAGCCGTGGAGAACCTGATCCGCATCCGCCGGGACGCACCGGACGATCTCTACGTCAACTACGCCCGCGCCCAGGTGTATATCACCACCGGAGACCTGCTCTCCGCCAAGGCGCATATCCGCAAAACCCTGGAGCAGGGCATCTCTCCCATCTGGTATTGCACCGCGCAGTTTGCCAAAATCTGCAACCTACCCGCCTTCGACGACCTCCGGCAGCAATATCCGGGGCTCTGTGGCGGCGCTAAACACAACAACAAAGCGGACGATTCCCAGATCGCCCGCAACGGCGAGACCAGCGCAAATCTTTAACGGGCCCGGCCCCGCTGCAGATCCCGCAGGCTCGGCACGCACCGGCGCCAGAGTATGGACTGACCGGGCACCCAATAGGCTCTAACAAAAAGAACACCCGCAGATGGATATTGCAGATCCCGAGGTTGAACAGTTGCCCGGCACGGCCATGCCTGAATTTCCGGGCGGCGACCGCTACCGTCTTCAAAGTACACTCGGTGCCGGCGGCATGGGCATCGTCTATCTGGCGGAAGACCTGAAACTGCACCGCGAGGTGGCGATCAAGAAGCTCAAGGACGGCCTCACCAGCCAGAACGCCCGCGACCGCATCCAGCAGGAAGCGCGCCTGCTCGCCCGCCTCAACCACCCCAATATCGTCGCCCTGCACGATGTGCTCGAAGAATCCCGGGAGAATGGCGAAAACAGCGTCGCCCTGGTGATGGAATATATCGAGGGCACCACGCTGCGCGCGTGGATGCGCGAGCGCACCCCAAGCTTGCAGCAGAAGCTCAATCTGCTGATGCAGATCTGCCAGGGCCTGTCTGAGGCCCACAACCTCGGTATCATCCACCGAGACCTGAAGCCGGACAACATCCTGATTGCGGAACCCCCCAAGGGCCAGCCCACTGCCAAGATCACCGACTTCGGCATCGCCAAATCCCAGCAGCTGGATGAGAAAACCCTCACCGAAGAAAACCAGCTCGCCGGCACCATCACCGCCATGTCGCCGGAACAGGTACAAGGCAGAACCCTGGACGCCCGCAGCGACCTGTTCAGCCTCGGCACCATTGCGTTTGAACTGCTGTGTGGCAGCCGCCCGTTTGAAAAACACGAGGCCGGCGCCCTCGCCATGGCCCACCGCATCACCAGCGAACCCCACACCCCGCCACAACAGGCGTGGCCACAAATCCCCGAACCGCTGGCGATACTGCTGGACAAACTGCTCGCCAAAGACCCGGCCCTGCGCCCCGAAAGCGCACTGATCGTGTACCAGGGTTTTGCGCTACTGCACAAACAGGGCCTGGAAAGCGACACCGAAGACTACACTGCGACACTGACCGACCTGTTTACCCACCACAAAGTCAAAAAACGCCGCCGCTGGCAGCGGGTAGTGGCCGGTGTCGCTGCAGCACTTACTGTGGGCACCGGAGGCTACTGGGGCTGGAAGGAAATCACCCGGCTGGAACCGCAATATATTGCGGTGATGCCGGTGGAGATTAACGGCGAGATCCGCGGCGAGGAAAATGCCAAAGCGCTGACCAAAACCATGGTGCGGCAGGCGTTGATGAATTCGGTTTCGCAGTTGAAGGCGAGTGCGTTGGTGAGTTTTGAGCCTAAGGAGGGGATGGATTTTGAGGCGCAGCTTAAGAAGCTAACGGATAAGGGCGTTACCGATGCACTGTTTGCGCGGTTGGAGTGTGCGGAGGTCCGGTGTGAGATTGAGCTGCAGCGCTTGGGAACTGCAGACAGCCAAATCAAACAGCAAGAGAGCTTTACTTTCCTAACCGACAAAACTCAAGAGGCGCAATATCGCACCAGCAACAGTGCCGTCAAGTTGTTCACCGCTTCTTACCAACGGAACGAGCTTAAGCTGGTTTCGATGTCCGATAATGACTACGGCCATTACCTTGATGTTCTCAGTCGAATGGAGGCGAAGAAACTCAGTGAAGATGACTTAAATACACTTATCTCACTGAGTGAGCGCTACCCTCAAAATATATACATCTACCAAACACTAGCTGATGTAGCAGCACGCCTATTTGTTCTTAGCGGAAAAACCAATTACTTAGAAGCTGCATTGCGGATTCTCGACAAAGTCACTGAGTTCGGCATTAAAGAGTCGGAAATACTACACCAAAAACTCTTTCTATACGGATTGGGCGACTACCCAGAACAATATCAGCAATTAATTAATAAAGCAGAAGCAACTGATTTCCCGGCTGCGGAACTGTTTAGTGAGCGCGCACGCCAATACTATCGCAATGGAAACTATGAAGCAGGTTTGAAATATGCCAGATTGGCTGCGGCGATGAACCCTTCTGCTGACAATCTATATTTAATTGCAATAAACCATACTGCAACCGGAGATTACCCGAGCGCTCGCCTAGTTTTAAAACAGATTATAAGTGCGCACCCAGAGCACTGGTCCTCTTATTCATTAACCGGAGTAATCGAGCTAGAGAGCGGGAACTTTTCTGAAGCAGAAAAATTCATCACCTCAATCCCGGAAAACTTACGCGGGTTTCGTACAAAATCAAACCTAGGAGTAGCCTACTTTCTACAAGAAAAATATTCCGAATCATTAGAAGTAAACCTAAAAATATTAAGAGAGATTCCCAATAACGCGCCCGCGCTTGAGCAAGTTGCTCAAATATATCTATTAAGAGGCCAAAAAGAGGAATCTCAACAAAAATTCTACCAACTACTAAACACTACAAAGCGCGGTTTCGGATAATAAGTGCAATTGGTAAGAGAGAGGCCAGCTGGTAGAGTCGGCGCCTCTCCCGACCAAGAGAAAAGCACTGATGAGCTACTACCAGCTGACCGAGAACGAACGATACCAGATTTACAGCCTGAGAAAAGCCGGACACTCACAAGCAGAAATAGCGGAGCTGCTGGAAAGGCATCCATCGACGATCAGTCGAGAACTGCGGAGAAATACGGGGCTGCGAGGGTATCGCCCTGGTCAAGCCCATAAGCTATCAGATGTCCGGCGACGAGAGGCCCATAAGGCGCGGAAAGTGACCGACGAGGTGCAGCGTCAGATTGAGCTGCTAACCATGCAAGATTTAAGCCCGCAGCAGACTGCGATCTACTTGGAGAGGCACACAGGTGTTTCGCTACACCATGAAACGATTTACCAGATAATTTATGCAGATCAAGCCAGCGGTGGGGATTTGTATACACATCTGCGGATAGCGTCCAAGCCATATCGTAAACGCTATGGCAGCTACGACCGGCGGGGAAAGATCAAAAACAGGGTGAGTATAGAAGAACGTCCAGTTGTTGTTGATCAGATGAGTCGGATTGGAGACTGGGAAGGTGATACTGTCATTGGCAAGGGACGCAGCGGAGCATTGCTGACGATGGTTGAGCGCAAGACATTGTTTACAGTCATTGTGCGACTGACGGGTAAACGAGCAGACTTGCTGGCCGATGCAGCTGTTGCTCACATGGCTCACCTGAAGGACAAGATTAAAACGATAACCTTCGACAACGGGCTTGAGTTCTCCGGACATGAGGTTATAGCCAGAGGGCTGGGCGCGGATATTTATTTCGCGCACCCCTACGCCTCTTGGGAGCGGGGGATCAATGAAAACACCAACGGTCTTATTCGGCAGTATTTTCCAAAAGGAACGGACTTCAACAAGGTGACGGACGATCAGGTTCACTTTGTTATGAATCGGTTGAACAGCAGGCCGAGAGAAAGTCGAGGCGGCAAGTCACCAAATGAATTATTTATGGGGCAGCGAGACGATTTGCTCGCTGCGTGAAGAAATTGCAGTTATTACTTGAAACCAAGAAGAACAAAACTGGCCTGATAAACCAACAATATTATGCTCTAGCGTTAGCCCATACTAACCAGGCAGAAAAAGCCATCCCTTTAGCCCACCAGTTGCTTAGAGATGCTCCGAGCGACACCTACGTTAAATATACTGTCGCTCAAGTTTATGCGTTAGCCAAAGAATGGGGCTCCGCTATTTATTATTCTCAGCAATTGGTGGATCAAGGTATGAGCGCAGAATGGTTTAATTTATCGGCGTTCGAACAGCTCTGCCCTCATACCCAGACATCCGAAAAACTAAAGGATATTATTTGTGACTAGAGAGGTTCAATTTGGGCTCTCGGGTCACCAGAAACAAAATGCATCCCACCATCCACACACTCACACAGCCACAGAAACTTAAAGTTATCCGGCCGTTTCTCTTTGTCCTTGATGACAATCTTCAGCTCGGTATAACGTCCATCAATCCGCTTGGCGGTGGTTTTGAACTGATGCTTGAAATCCGGACTTAGCGCCAGAATACCATCCAGCTTGCGGCTGGTACTCAGGGCAAATTCCAGGTCGCGGCCCGGTATGGCGGAAAGGTCCAGGGCCAGATTGATAATCACCTTGCCCCCACGGCCACCGAATTTAAAGTCCATATTGCCGAACAGCTCGTTCGGATTGCACTTTTCATAAAACGGCCAGTACTGCGCCACACCGTCTTCCGGCTCGGTCGGGCGCAGCATCATATCGATTTCAATCTTGTCTTCCGGCACTTCGATCTCCAGCACCGGCAACGATTCGCAATAATTATCTACTTCTGCTTTGTTCATGTTGTCATCCCTTTTATTGTTGATGGTGAGTACCTGCTCACTCTCCCCAGCCGACCGTCCGGGGCAACCAATGGTCTTGAAATACTCTCTGAAATAAACGCGCCCTCAGAACGAGAACTACGTCACATAGCTTACTGCAACCGATCTGCAGGGTTCCATAAAAATTTGATGAAAAAAAACCGGCAGTAAGCGAACTTACTGCCGGTATGAATCAGATGGTCCCAGCCATCTACGGTTACAACAACACTATCAAGAGCGAAAATGAGGCATCCGTGCCCCCGCCAGACCCTTCCCCAAATCCCGATTTCCTAGGCTCTGCGGTTACCGGGCCGGCCTGGCTTTCCGGCTTGCGCCGAAACTCTTCCTGACTTACCGAACTTTCCTGCAAAAATCCCAGCAAAAACAATTCGGCTACCAATCCTTTGGCAATAGCTGAAGGCGCGGTACTGTTATCCGAGTGGAGAGCATTTCCGTCGCTCTCCCCTATTCCTTTGAATACAGCCGTCTTCCATAACGGACTCAGATAACAGGGTGTCTGCAATCCACCTTGCCGCGGCTCCTGTGAAGACCGGGCATCGCGTCCCTCAACCTTGGTCGCTACTTTACGGACGAGCCCATTACAGGTCGATCACACGCCGTTACACACAATTACACGACAGCGTGTTGTGGCGCACATTCCACTTCAACCAGCAGCCACAAGATTCACTACACTATCGAATCGGCCTTTCTTATATTAAACGGAGTAGTTTGCAAGCCGGGCCGGCTTGTTGCCCCCGCGGGGTTCCCGTAATATCAGGCCTCTTCCGCCCACAAATTAATCAGCGCCAAAAAACAAGATGTCGAAACCTTTAACGGGCCTGATCGCCCTGCTGTTGTTGTGTTGTGCCAGTGTTACCCGGGCACAGAGTTACGAACAGCTCTACAGCGAATATCGGGGCAGCCTCTACCAGATCCGGCTGATCGAGCAGTCCTCCAATTCCAAGGCCGGGCTCGGCTCCGGGTTCCAGATCTCCGCCAACGGACTGGTCGCCACCAACTACCACGTCGTCTCCGAAGCCGTCAGTCACCCCGAAAAATACAATCTGCAATACCTTTCCGTCGACGGACAGGAAGGTGAGCTGGAGCTGCTGGACGTCGATGTCGTCAACGACCTCGCCATCCTGCGCCAGAAGGGCAAGCCCGGTGATAAGTTCCTGCAGCTGGCGCAAACCGCGCCCAGTAAAGGGGAAACCATCATCTCCATGGGCAATCCCCTGGATTTAGGCATGACGCTGGTACCCGGCACCTATAACGGCATCGCCGGCGGCAGCTTCTACGACCGTATCCACTTCTCCGGCTCCATCAACCCCGGCATGAGCGGCGGCCCGGTGATCAATCGCAACGGTGAGGTCGTGGGAATCAACGTTGCCACCGCCGGCAATCAGATCAGTTTTCTGGTACCGGTGAACAAACTGGTGAGCCTACTGGCAGACTTCAAGAAAGACAGCAGCAACGGTGCAGTGGAATTGCAAAAGGTGATTCACCGCCAGTTACTGAACAATCAGCAGCGCATTATCGATGAAGTGCTTGAGGCCAACTGGCAGCTGCGCCCCCTGGGGGACGCCATGGTGGTGGGGCCGATCGTGCCGTCCATTCAGTGCTGGGGCAATTCCGACGAAGATGAAGACAACCCGGTGACCCAGATCGCCAAGGGCTGTACTGGCCAGGACGTGGTGTACCTGTCGGAAACGTTCAATACCGGCCGGGTGGAATACGAGTTTTTCTGGCTGGAAGCCCGCGACCCGATCAGTACCACCCGCTTTTACAATGTCTACGAAGAAAACATGAGCGGCTTCTACCCGGGCAACAGCGCCGGGGAAGATGACGTCACCGACTTCAACTGCAAGCAGCAGTTCACCACCCATCCCCGTGATGGCGATGGTGGTGACAACAAACCAGACAGCGACACGGCCAGTGACGACACAGAGCAACAGGAAGTCACACCGCCCAGAGCCAATGGCAGCACAGAACCGGTAGTAGCCCGTACCTCCTACTGTGTGCGCCGCTACAAAGAGTTCCCGGATCTGTACGACGTGTTCTATGTCAGCCTGACGGTGGATCAGGACAACCGCGCGCTGGTGAGCCATTTCACCCTGTCCGGTTTTACCCAGGAGTCTGCCAGCGCCTTTACCAAGAAGTTTGTGAGTGAGATCCAATGGCACTGATTATCGAGGAAATCAATCGTGCCCACCGGGTGCACACCCGCGTCCGCGTCGATGGCGAGCGCGCCACACTGGGGCGCTGTTTCAGTAACGCGGTGATCGTGGAAGACCCCCATGCGGATCCGGTACATGCGGAACTGGTGCGCGACCAAGACGGTTGTTACGTACTGCGGGACCTGGGCAGTCTCAATGGCACACGCCTGCTGCGCAATTACCGCGATAAGTCCGTCAAGGCCGCCGGGGTGCGCGAGCATCTGATCCAGTCCGGCGATGAAATCGAGATCGGTAAAAGCAAACTGCGGTTTACCGACACCGAAACCAGCGTGCCGCCGGCTGTGCCACTGCACCACGCGGAAACCCTGTTCGACCGCATCGCAACACCCACCGTGGCCATCGGGCTATGCCTGCTGGTAGCAGCCCTGGGACTGTGGCGGGCATACCTCGGCACCGTACAGGAGTTTGAATGGCCCCGCGGTGTGGAAGTACTCACAGACTCAGTGATCGGCCTGCTGGTGTACGCCGCGATCTGGTCGTTTATCGGTCGCGTGGTCAAACATGAAGCCCACTTCCTTGCCCACCTTTCCATCGCCGCCGGTGCCACGCTGCTCTATGTCGGCTGGGAGTGGATCCTGGCGCTACTGAATTACAACTTCTCCCTGGCCCAGGTGATGCCGCTGCTGAAGCTGATCGCGCCCGCCGTTCTGATTCCCATCATGTTATGGTGCGCCGCTTTCCTGGCGCTGAATATCGCCCCCCACTGGCGACTGCTCGCGTCCGTACTCCTGCCGTGGGGGTTTCTGGGGCTGGCGGCAGCAATGGAGCTGGGCAGAATGGATGAATTCAGCGAGATCCCGCCGGTTTCCACCGCACTGGAATCCGACAACCGCCTGTGGCGCGAGCCGGTGCCACTGGAGCAGTTCCTCGCCGGTACACCGGCACTGTTCGATATCACTATCGAACAGGATGAGGAAGATCGGGAAGCAGCGCCAGACGAGGCTGAAGACGATTCCGATAGCGATAGCACAGCCAATAACAACACGGATAATGCGGGCTGAGCGGAATCCCCGCCCGTTCGATTGTAAGACCACAAGATCGGAGTGCGCCGAACAGATTCTTTCGGCGGCACTCACGGAGATAGCATGAGCAACCCCTACTGGAGCCCCGCCATCGCGCGGCTACATCCCTACGTGCCCGGCGAGCAGCCGAAAAGCACCGAGCGCCTGATCAAGCTGAACACCAACGAAAGCCCGTATCCGCCCTCCCCCAAGGCTCAGGCAGCGCTTTCCGCCGCTGATCTCGGTGACAGCCTGCGCCTGTACCCGGACCCGGAATCCACCACCCTGCGGGAAACCATTGCCGCCCAGTTCAAGTTGAAGCCGGAGCAGGTGTTTGTGGGCAACGGCTCCGACGAGGTGCTGGCGCACGCGTTTTACAGTTTCTTCCAGCGCCCGGAGCCGCTGCTGTTCCCGGATATTTCCTACAGCTTTTATCCGGTGTACTGCGATTTCTACGGCATCGAACCCAAGTGCCCGCCGCTGCGGGACGACTTCTCCATTGCCGTGGAAGACTACGCGATTGACGGCGCCGGCGGCGTGATCCTGCCCAACCCGAACGCGCCCACGGGGCGTTTTCTGCCGTTGGCGGAGATTGAAAAGCTGCTCGAACTGCACCCGGAGCGGGTGGTGGTGATCGATGAGGCGTATGTGGATTTTGGCGGTGAGAGCGCGGCGAGCCTGGTGGACCGTTATCCGAACCTGCTGGTGATCCAGACGCTGTCCAAGTCTCATGCCTTAGCCGGGTTGCGTCTGGGGTATGCGATGGGGCAGGCACATCTGATCGAGGGTTTGAACCGGGCGAAGAATTCGTTCAACTCTTACCCGATCGATGGCATCTGCCAGCGGGTGGCGACAGTGGCGATTGCAGACCGGGAGTGGCTGGCGGACAACTGCACCAAGGTGATCAATACCCGCGAGCGTACCTGTCAGGCGCTGTCTGAACTGGGCTTTGAAATCGTGCCTTCTTCCGCCAATTTCATTTTCACCAAACCACCAAAGATTACTGCCGAGGCGCTGTATCAGGCCCTGCGCGAGCGCAATATTATTGTGCGTTACTTCAACAAGCCGCGGATTAGTGAGTACTTACGGATCAGTATTGGTACCGATGAAGAGATGGATGCGTTGATTGCCGCCTGTCGGGAAATTTTGTAGCTCAGGGGCTCGTTCTAGCGAAACCCGGTGGCAGCTCTGCTGCCGGGCACCCTCTAGTGAGACACGTCATAAAATCACCTGCAACCGTTGCTATTACCGGATTTATCGCTAGTTTTTTTCACAGTGGGCCGCCCGGTAGGCCACGCTTCCGACTTTCATAGGCCAATGCTAATCTATGCGTCAGAATGGCCTACCAGTGGCAAGTTCTGGCGCCATTTTGGGTAGTAAGCCACAATTCTCCATCCAATACGTCAATCTATGTGCCACGATTTGACCATTTCTTCTCGTCCGCCGGTATGATAGGAAGAAGTAATCAACAACAACAACCAAATGATTTATAGGGGCATTCCCCCTTCTGTTCTACCTACGCCATGGCAAAAGGAGAAATTGACTTGACGGCCTATAAGCTAAGGATGCGAGATGATTTGGAACGTAGGTATGGCCAACTACGCTGGCAATCTATACAGATGGCCAATCAAGCGTTAAGAGTACCTGACACCAGACTCGCGCTTGTTGACCATACCTCATATGCCGCCTTTCAACGCTGGCAGAATCATCCCGACAGAAGGGTTGATTGGGATTGGCCAACTTCATGGCAAAGCTGGAAGCTCAATTATCCCAAGCGTTTTGAATGCGCCACATGGAAGGGTGATCGGTTAATCGGTTTTGCGATGGGACGGCCAACATATCAGACAACGGGGCTGAGACTGGATTACATAGAAAAGTCACCTGAAGCCAATGAGCCACATTTGGACTTGACATATCTTGCCCTTTACTCCTATGCAACTTTACTGGGCGCCACACATGTTAAAATTTTGAATCCAATAAATAATGAAGTTCGCGATTATTACGAGCAAAAAGGCTTCAAGTATGACCCGAAAAGTAATAGCTGTATTCGGAGGATTATATGACGGATAAAAAAGTCAAAGATTTTGACGTTGCACACAAAGAGAAACTCAAGCACCTATCCAAAGAGGAGCGAGTTAAAGCTGGATTGAAAAAGCTGGCTCAGGAGCTGGAAGCAAACCGGGATAAAATTAAAGAGCCCAAGGGGTTGGCTTCTGGCAAAACTGACAAGAATGGGAAAATGACTGTTGATCTAGAAGAGGATTACGATGATGAGCGATAAGCCGTTAACCGACAGGGAAAAACAATTTACTGTTCTACCGGGGGAGGCAGACCCCAAAAACGCTTTAGCAAAAGCCAATCAAGCTGTGATCAAAGCGCTCGCGGAAATAAAAAAAGCAAAACATCCATATTAAGCCAATGAATACTGGGGCTTGTGGCCCGACGCGCACAGCCGCCGTATGGATGATTAGGACAGTGCACGCAGATCTTCATCGAGACAGGAGCACAATTTCCGACAACAGACCGGATATGGGAACAACCCTGTCCCTGCCATTAACACCTGGAGCCTTGCAAACGGAGAGGAGACCATATATAGGTTGAAGGGCGCGCCTAGCTCGTGTCTGAGAGCATACCGGCTAGCCGAGCCGCCACCCAACCAGCCAAGTAAAAACCACCAAACCCAATCAAGCCCAAGCGGACCATTCCACAGAACCCCTCTACGGAACCTCTATAATTCCCCGAGTATCTAACCCACAAACCGACAGCAACGCAGTAAATCCATGTCGTCACCCGCTCGTACCCTATGCCAATGGACCCTCGCCACAATCATCTCCCTGCTCGTGGCAACCAGTGCACACGCCCAGAACACCTGGGGACAAGTAAAAACCCCCTCCCAACAACCCCCCGAAAGCATCGGCAGCTACAGCAACGGCTGTGTCAGCGGCGCACAACAGATGCCACTGCGGGGCGAAGGATTCCAGCTCGTGCGCACCGGGCGCGACCGGCACTACGGCAGCCCCTACCTGGTGGAATTTCTCAAAGACCTCTCCAACAGCGTGGAAGAAAACGACCTCGGCCGCCTGCAGATCGGCGATATGTCCCAGGCCCGCGGCGGCCCGCTGATCGGCGGACACAAAAGCCATCAGACCGGGCTGGACGCCGATATCTGGTATGCACAGGATCACCGTGCCGCCAAACGGCCGCTGACGTCCTGGGAACGGGACAACATCTCCGCCGTACCCCTCGCCGATGAACGCGCACACCGCCTGATCGAAAAAAACTGGGATCCGCGTATTCCCAGCATCCTGCGCCTCGCCTCGGAAGATCCCCGGGTCGCGCGGATTTTTGTACACCCCACCATCAAGCGCAAAATGTGCGATATTTCAGGTACCGACAATGAATGGTTGCGCAAGGTCCGCCCCTGGTGGGGGCACAACTACCACTTTCATGTGCGCCTGAATTGCCCGCCGGAAGACAAACACTGCAAACCACAGTCACCGGTAAAGGGCGATCCCTGTGAAGGGGGGCTGGACTGGTGGTTTAGCGACGAGTTTTACGCCATCCTTAACGGTACTGCACCAAGCAAACCCACCAAGCCGAAGAAGAAAAAAGAAATGCCTGCGCAGTGTCGCCAGGTGCTGAAAGCGCAGTAAAGAATCTTCGCTAAAATTGCTCGGGTGTAGCAAAAGAGCAAACGTGTAATCCTGGGCTGTGCTTGAGGCGCGATCACACTATTTAGACGCAGCAGAAGCAGCCAGAACAAGTAACCAGAATTTGTATAACAGTCAGATGAGAGCTCGATGAATCAGAAGGCATCCAACCCCATCCAGGTACTGCTGATCTGCGGTGGTGGCAGCAGTGAGCACGAGGTATCGCTCCGCACCGCGGACTTTATCGAGCGCGAACTGCAGAAATGTGGCGACCTGCAGCTGACCCGGGTCACCATGAGTGCCGAGGGCCAGCTTCATGACGGCAGCGGCAAGCTGCGGGAGCTGCGCTCGGATCGCCTGCTATACAGCAGCAATGGCAGCGCGCAACCGGTGGATTACGTGATTCCGGCGATTCACGGCTACCCCGGTGAAACCGGCGACCTGCAATCGCAGCTGGAGATACTCGGCCTGCCCTATTACGGCTGCGGACCGGAGGCAAGTAAGCTGTGCTTCAACAAGGTCACCACCAAACTGTGGCTGAGCGCGCTCGGTATCGACAATACGCCCTATCGTTTCCTGTGCGCCAATACCGCCGAAGAGACCGCGAAGGCGCGGGATGCGCTGAAAAGGTGGGGTGCAATATTTATCAAGGCTTCCAACCAGGGCTCCTCCGTGGGCTGTTACAAGGTGACGGAGGAAGCGACGCTTGCGCAGGTTCTGGATAAGGCCTTTCGCCTTTCTCCCTACGTGCTGGTGGAAAAGTGCCTCACGGTGCGGGAGCTGGAAGTAGCCGCCTATACCTACAAGGGGGAGTTGGTCATCACGCCTCCCGGTGAAGTCTGCGCGCCGGCGGATACGTTTTACAGTTACGAAGAAAAGTACGCGGAGAACAGCCGCGCCGAAACCCACGTGGTGGCGAAGGACTTGTCAGATGCGCAGCTGGGCTGGATTTACGAAGCCTCCAAACGCGCCTTTATCGGCCTGCAACTGAAAGATCTGTCGCGAATCGACTTTTTCCTGACCGATGAAGGGGATATCTACCTCAATGAGGTAAACACCTTCCCGGGCATGACGCCCATCTCCATGTTCCCGAAAATGCTGCAGAATCAGGGGCACGATTTCAATGTCTACCTCGCAGATCTGATCCGTAGCGCAGTCAATCAGACCGCCTGAAGCCAGCCCTCCTGTCGCGGCCGGGAGAACTGGCCGCGCAGAAACTCCATCTGATCCCCCCGAATCCGCGCGCTGTTGGTGAGTGCCAGGTATTCCGCTGCATTGGGTACAAACGGCAGTGCCAGCAATTCCAGTTCAATGTTCTCCAGCAACCGGTTGCCCTTGTGCTGGTTGCAGCGACGGCAGGCGGTGACCACATTTTCCCAGATATCGCGTCCGCCCTTTGATACCGGGTGGACGTGATCCCGGGTCAGTTCGCGAATCGGGAAGCCATTGCCACAATACAGGCAGAGATGCTGATCGCGGGCGAACAGCGCGCGGTTGGTCAGTGGTGGACGGGTACGCGGGCGCGCCAGGCGCTCACCGCCACAGGCAATGATGGCCGCCAGATCCAGCTTTGAACGCTCGCCCTGTCGGTTGATGCCGCCGTGTACCGTCTGCACGATACCGCCCAGCGTCCAGGTCACCAGGTCCCGCACATACAGGCAGGCCGCTTCCTCCCAGCTCAGCCACTCCAGTGGCTGCCCGGCCAGGTTCAGTCTCAGGATTTGCGCATGCACAAGTGATCCTCCCCTTCAGCAAACAGATGGGATACAGAGCGCGGAACAAAAATGGGGCTCAAGAAACAACAAAGCCCCGCAGGCAGTCCGGCGAGGCTTTTTAAGTTGGGTAGATATAAATCGGGCAGGTGTAAATCGGCTAGGTGTAAATGGGCCAAGTGTAAATGGAAAGAGCGGCGGTCAGAAGCCGTGGTACCGGGCCTTGCAGAGAGGGAAACCCGAGGCTGATACAGGCCCGGCCACCATGACAGGCAGAGCGGCTGATTGAGATGCTGGGGTAACCGGTAGTTACTGAACGCGCCATCCTCCTCGGTCAGAAAAATTTGACCCTCTTTATGCAGATTAAAGCGGAGAAGTGTGACGTTTTCCAGACAGGCGAGAACATTTTTGCGTAAACGTGGCAAACTACCGTTCGACGGCGTTTTCCAGACTGCGCCCCGGAGACAGGAAATTTTCAATTGCCCAAATGTAAAACACCGCCTGGGCAATCCGGCCCAAGCGGTGCGTCTCACAGGATGGTGCCCACTCCTTTGGGCTGGCGGCGCGGTCTCCAATCCGTGGAGGCCAAGTCCCTTGCCGCCGATCAGTCCATATCTCGTCCTTGCAAATACATTATGGTCGCTGGCGAAGATAACGGTAGTGGAAAATCACTGAACTTGTTGTAAGAGATGTCTTACATCGATGTGATGAAAATCACGCTTTTGAGGGAAGAGGCGCCCGGAGGGAGAAGGCGACAACTTTTAGAGCGGGTAGCCAGTGCGAAACTGGTACAGTCGTACGCCCTTGAAGGCTGCGCATTACTATAGTTACTTTTGTTACGGGATCAAGAAGGAAGTGATCAAAAAACCGAAAGAGGCGCCACTTTTTTACACAAGTCTCACTATTGTCGTGGTACTCCTCTTAATATTATTCGTCGCCGTCGAGCGTGGATTTTTCCCGGGGATCAATGTCCCCTGGGGACAACTGTTGGGCGCCAACACCAACGCCGAAATCGTAAAAGGTCAATTAAAGCTGGCACCCGGTTATCGCCTGCAGCTGTTCAGTGACGATGTACCCAATGCGCGCTTTATGGAAGTGACCCGCCGTGGCGCCGTTCTCGTCGCTCAGCCCAAGCTCGGCCAGATCAGCCTGTTGCAGCCGGACCAGGACGGCGACGGCGCCGCGGACGATCAGCGGGTGCTGATCGACGGCCTCACCCGGCCCCACAGCCTGGCGCTGTTTGAAGACTGGCTGTACATCGCCGAAAGCAACGGTGTCGGTCGCGTGCCGTTCGATCATTCCGATGGGCGCCTGGCGGGTAGTTACCAGCGGATCGTCAACAACCTCGGCGACGATGGCAACCACTGGACCAAAACCATCGCCATGGGTCCCGATGGCTGGATGTATCTCTCCAGCGGCTCCACCTGCAACGTGTGTGAAGAAACGGATCCGCAACGCGCCACCATCATGCGGTTCCGTCCCGACGGCAGCAATCTGGAAATTTACGCCACCGGCCTGCGCAACAGCGTCGGCTTCGACTGGTCCCCCAAAGACGGCGCCCTCTACGCCACCGATAACGGCCGCGACTGGCTCGGCAACAACTTCCCACCTTGTGAGCTGAACCGGATCGAGCAGGGCGAGTTTTACGGCTGGCCCTATGCCAACGGCAACCGCGTACCGGACCCGGACTTCGGCGTCGATGCGCCGCCGGAAGTCCAGCAGAAGATCGCCAACTCCGAAGTGCCGGTATTCCGTTTCCGCGCCCACAATGCACCGCTCGGTATTCAATTCCTGCGCAGCCAGGAACAGCCCATTTACTACCACGAAGCGGCACTGGTTGCCCTGCACGGCTCCTGGAACCGCGACAAGAAAGATGGATACAAAGTGATTTCCCTGCACTGGGACGAACACGGCGACATCATCGCCCACGATTTCCTGTGGGGGTTCCTCGATCCGCAAACCGATACTGTCTACGGCCGCCCGGCGGCCATTGCCGAAGACATCCGCGGCAATATCTACATTTCCGACGACTATGCAGGGGCTATCTACCGTGTACAGCCCGGAGAATCCGCACAGGACACCACCGTAGCCACACCGCACTTCAGCGGCCCCAAAAAACCGCTGGCCATCGACCGCAGCGCCGCCCGCCAGGGGGAAAAAATCTATCGCCAACGCAACTGCGCGCGCTGCCACCGCTACCTGCCCCTGCGGGACCTGAGCCGCAAATACACCCTCAAGCAATTGGCCGACACCTTCGACACCCCCACCCCGCCCATGCCCAATTACGGCTTCAGCAACAGCCAGAAGCGCGCGCTGGCGCATTTTTTGATGGCACGGGAAATCGAGGCAAGCGAGCAGTAGCGAGAGAATTTCTTGCGGTGACAAAATGATCGATACGCAGCGGTTCGGACAGCGTCATACCGTAAGACGTGAAGGTCCCCGCTGCTCCACCGCCACTGAGCCCCAACAGAATCATTGCCCCTTCGGGCGCTTCTGTAGTTTTCTTTGCAGCGTCCTGCGGTGCATGCCCAGGGCCCGCGCGGTAGCAGAAATATTGCCATCGTGTTCCGCCAGTACCCGCTGGATATGCTCCCACGCCAGGCGATTTACCGACGGCGGCCGCTCCGGCACCGCCGGCAGTGGCTGCACCTCAGATTCCGTACCGAGGTCCAGCGCCGCCAGCAACTGCGCGCCACTGGCCGGTTTGCACAGGTAATCGTCCGCCCCCAACTTGATCGCCGCCACGGCAGTGGAAATACTCGAATAGCCCGTGAGTAGAACAATGCGCGCTCGGGGATTGGCCGCGCGCAGCGGCCCGATCAGCTCCAGGCCACTGTCTGCACCAATTTTCAGATCCACCAGCGCGCCATCAAACTGCTCGCGCTCGATCATCCCGAGCGCCTCCGCCACTGTGGCCGCGCTCACCGTATCAAAACCGTGTCGCGACAGCACCCGACAGAGCATATCGCGGGTGCTGGTTTCGTCGTCGACGATCAACAGCCGGCGCTTCACGATAGCTCTCCCTCTGTACCCGACGCGCTCTCAGAGGGATTGTTCGGCAACCGGATCGGCAGCCGGATACGGGCGACCGTCCCGCTTCCGCGCCCGGGCTCCGCATCGTTCACAGTCAATGCCCCTCCCAGCTGGGCCAGCGCCGCTTCACCCAGAATTAGACCAATGCCGAAGCCGCGGGATTCACCGGCACGGGCGGGATTCACCCCCGGGCCGCGATCGGTCACCGCAATTTCCAGCTGTCGCACGTCCCACTGGGCCGCAATCGAAACCGGCTCCCGGCAGGCATCGGCGGCATTATTGAGCAGATTGATCAGCGCCTGCTCCAGCGTCAGTGGCAGGCAGGCCTGGGTATCCGCCGGCCCGTCACACTGGAGCCTGAACCGGGCATCCGGCCGCAGCAGCTGCCAGCGCTCCAAACAGCGCGCAATAAACGCGGATACGGGCTGGACCTCTTCACTCTGCTCCGGATCCCTGGCCCGTTCACGCAGCTGTGCCAGCGCCTCTTTGCACAGGTTGACCTGTTGCTGCAGTAGCGTCAGATCTTCATTCAACGCAGACGAATTCTCCTGACGCGCCTGCAACTCCTCTACCAGCAGTGCAATGGTCTGCAACGGTGACGCCAGTTCATGAGCGGTGCCCGCCGCCAGCGTACCGAGAGAGAGTATCTGTTCGCGCCGCGCCTGCTCCTGACGCAACTGGTGCAGGTGGCGGTCCCGCTGGCGCAGGGTTTCCGCCATGCGATTGACGAAGCCGGCAATCAGCAGCGCGGAGAAAACAAAGGTCGCCCACATACCCAACAGGTGACGGTAGAAATCCATCCCGGTCGCTGCGCCATTGACATGCCCTCCGTGAGGACCGTGTGCGCTGGATTCGGCACCGGGGAACATCACCATCAGGCCGGTGTAAATGGCAATGCTCAGAATCGCCATCAACCAGCTGTAAGTGCGCGGCAGTGTGGCCGCGGCAATGGTGAGGGGCACCAGCAGGTAGGTCACAAATGGGTTGGCGGCGCCGCCGCTGAACGCCAGCAGTGGCGGCAGCCACAGCCAGTCCATCAGCAGGTGGCCGAAAAACTCCAGTTGCTGCAGACTCTGGCGACGGCCGCGCCAGCCGCTGATCACCGTGGTAACGGCCCCCAGGCCGACAAAAGCCAGCGCCGGTGTACTCAGGGTATCCCCGAGCAACACGCTGGCGGCGATATAGCCGCCGAGGGCGATCGCCCGCAGTGCGGTGAGCCGGCGCAAATTGGTAATGGCGGTGTGCTGTTGAGCCTGCATGGTCCTGTCAGTGAGAATCGCCGGAGCGTACCGAGACGTCCCGGCTGTGGGATGACTGACGCTATTTTCTCCCGCCGGAGCGCGCGCTGTCACCAACTGTAGCGATCAGCTATTGGCCGGGGCCGGCTGCGGGGCCGAGTCCGGGGTTTGCACCGGCGACGCCACCGGAGCACCGGGCACCGCAGTCCGGCGGCGGCGCTTGTTGCGCCCGAGCAGCAGTATCGCCCCCAGCGCGCTGATGGTCAGCAATAGCATCAACGTCGCCACGATCATCACGTCCCGAACCTGTCGCCCGGTAAATGGGGTGAGATGACTCCATTTGTGCAACAACGAGAACGAGAGACGCTCGCTGCGATCAATACGACGGGACTGATCCACCAGCACGCCGGTCACCGGGTCCACAAACAGCATGGTGCCCCGGCCGTCATCCACCGTGACCCGCCACACCGGCAGGCGCTTGTTGCGGAAGTCGTAGTCCGGCCCGTAACGGGTCACCAGCTCGGTGTCGGTAATGGTGACCGCTGCACCGGCAAAACGGCCGGCCAGCAACTGCGCCTGCTGTCGATCGCTGTAGTCCTGTAACAACCGCCCGGTGCGCGCGTTGACGAACAGGGCCCCGCCCTCGCTGGGGCGGCCGTCGAAACGCTGGTTGCGGCTGCCGGGCGCGGTGCCAGCCTCCGGTGCCAGACCTATTCGATACAGCGGCTCGCCGCCGTCGCCGGCAATCAGGGAGACGCTGTTGAAGGCGCGCCCATCGAGCTCTGACAGCCAGGTGAAGTCACCACTCAGCTCCACGCTGACCACAGTCTCGCCGAGGCGTAATCCCTCCACCGGCTCCACCAGTGACGACTGCAGCAGATGGTAGAACCCACTGGCGGACCAGCCCAGCAGCGGCAACCACAGCGCGTAGCCCAGCCAGCGATGATAGCGGCGCTTACCGTCTGTGATTTTTCTGCTTTTCAACGCAAACACCAGCGCCAGCCCGGTGGTGGCGAATACCGCGAGGGTGAGCATCAGCAGGCCGATCAGCATCAACCGCCCGTATTCCAGCTCGTCCAACCAGGCGAAGGTATGCAACTGTCGGAATACGCCCTGCAACAGGGTTTTGCTGGCATCGGTCATGGAGGCCAGGGCGGCGGTCTCGGTATGGACAAACAGCGTCAGGCGATCGTCACCGGCAAAGCGTACCCGGTAAACCGGTAACAAACGGTTAACCGAGGGGTACGCATTGTCAAAGCGGGTCTGCAGCTGGATATCGGCGATCTCTTCCGTCGGTCGACCGCTGTAATAGGCCGCCAGCCAGCGGGCCTGCTGCAGATCTCCGTCGGTCACCGGCGCGGTGCTGCCCGGATGCTCGTCGAGGCGATAATAACTGCGCGCATCCCGCTCATTGCGGGTGATCTGTAACAGCGCTCCCTGTGCCGAGGGCACCAGTTTGATCACCCGCGCATCAGCGGTGATGGCAGGATCTGCCAGCAGGTCCGGTAGCCGCCCCACTGCTCCCTGAGACAGGGTCATGGAAGGGGGAAAGAACTTGGCCGCCGAAGGCCCGAACCAGGCCATCATCGGGTGGGAGATACCAGAGATCGCCCATACCAGGATGCCCGCCAGCGCATACCAGCCCAGCCGATTGTGCCACTGCAGCCACTGTTTTCTCAGGTTCATGTCTTATCTCGTCGTCAGGGCTCAGAAACGGTAGCGCACGCCGGCAAACAGGGAGCGCGGCAGGCCCGGGCGGTAGCTCAGGTCTTCGTCGCCCACCTGATTGGCGGTGTAGGTGGAATAGCGCGCGTCGGTGAGATTGAACAGGCGCGTATAGAGCGAGAGATTGTCGCCAAAGTCGTGGCTGGCGCGCAGGTTCAGCAGTTCGTGGCCGGCGTATTGCCGGGTGTTGGTCTCATCGGTGTAGTAGCTGCCCAAGTGGGACCACTCCAGCTCCGCGCGCAGGCCGGTAAGCCAGCCGGGGGTGTAGGCCAGGGTGATGTTGCCCAGGGACTCCGGCGCGCGGCTGATATCGTTGCCGGCAAAGTTGAGGTTTTCCTGTACATAGCGGCCCAGCACGAAATCGTAGTGGCCGTAGATGTAGGAGAAGTCTCTGTACTCCTGGCGCATGGCAGCATAGGAGACGGCCAGCTCCCAATGCTCGCCCACGGGCGCCCGCACCGAGACTTCCACGCCCTGGTGGCGGGTTTCGCCGGCGTTGGTGGTCTTGCGATCACTGCCTTCGTCGGTATTGGAGATAAAACTGACGATGTCGTTCTCGGTGGTCATGTCATACACCGCCACCTCGTAGTTCACCGCGTCACCGACAATACCGCGCAGGCCGATCTCCTGGCTGACACTGGTGACCGGGTCCAGCTCGGTGGTGCCCTCCGAGGAGCCGGGACGGAACAGGGTGCCGACGGTGGGGGCGCGGAAGGCGTGACGGTAACTGGCGTAAAGCTGGTGGTTGTCGGTGATTTTGTACACCGCGCCCAGTTTCGGGCTCAGGTTGTCGTAGTCGCGGGACTGGGACGCGGGGCGGAAATGCGCAGAGTCGGTGTTGGGCGTACCCAGCTGATCGTCGTAATCGACCTCGAACACGTCATAGCGCACCCCGGCGCTCAGGCGCCAGCGCTCGCTGGGGGCGAACTCTGCGTGCAGGTAGGGCGATACGGAAGTCTGCTCGGCTTCAAAGTGATAGGTGCGCTCGCCGGTGCGCACGAAGTCCGTAAAGTAATCTCCTTCCTGAGTGACCTCGATGCGCTCCTCGCGGTATTCCGACGGAGTGTAATCCGCATCCACTCCCACGATCACTTCGCCGCGATCGAAATCCCGGCGGTACTTCAGCAGCAGGCCGTAGGAGCTGAACTTGGTATCGCGGATATTCGGGTCGTAGGTCACCATCCAGCTGGGCATCATCGACATGGTGTTGTGGCGCACAAACGGGGTGGCGGTAATCAGGCTGGTCTCGTTCGGGGTGTAGGCCAGTTCAGATGACAGACGGAATGCCTCCACCTCCCGATTGCCAATATCTCCCTGGTACAGATTCTTTTCCGCTTTGTGGCGGTAGTCCGCTTCCTCCAGACCGGAGACACCACTCTGGTCGATGGTGGAATAGGACAGCACGGTCTTGCTGTCCCAGCCCTCGGCAAACTGGCTGTCCAGCCGGCTGCTGAAGGAGGTGCGGGTATAGTCCGCGGCATCGCGAAAGCCCTCGCTGGCGGTGCTGTTGAGATCCATGCGGATGGCGGTGTTCTCACCCACGCTGTTGCCCCCGGAAATCAGCGCCCGCCGCCAGCCGTTGGCGCCGAACTCTCCGTTCAAGCGCAATTCGGCGGATTCCGGCGCCGCTTTGGTGACGGCGTTGATCACACCGCCAATGGCATCACTGCCATAGAGTGCGGACGCCGGGCCTTTGGTGACTTCCAGCTGGGCGCTCTGGGGGACATTGATTTCGTACAGGCCGTTGTGATTGAAGAAACCGGTAGGCCGGGTGGGGATGCCGTCTTCCAGGAACAGATAGACCCCGGCAGTGGAGATGGGCTGACGGATCGAGGTCATATGCCCCTCCCCGCCCAGATTGTTCACGTGCACCCCGGCCACCCGATTGAGCGCATCCGCCGGGTGCGCGGGGGCGATATCTTCCAGCTGCGCCTCACTGATCACGCCCACGGATTCCGCCAGTTCCGAGCGGGCCTTGGCCTCGCGGGTGGCAGTGACGATAACCTGTTCCAGGGCGTTGTCGACGTGCAGGGGGGCTTCGGCTAGCGCACCGGACGCGACCAAACCGGGGGCAAACGACACTGGCAGCAGGAGACAGGAACGGGTCAATAAAGGACGGAGGGCAAATCGGCTGGGCACGGTATCTTCCTTGCTTGGCTGCGTTATCGGTGATTATTTGCACCCAGGAAATGCTAACGAAAAAACGCGCCGCGCAAGTGCGCCATATTGTCGCAGGCTGTGCCAACCACCAACGGCCCCGACCGCCAATTGACCGTTTCGGTGCCAGCGGCTAAGGTTGCGGCGCAACAGGTAGGCTCCCCTAAGAAGTAGGTTCCCTTAAGTAAGTAGGCTCCCGTAGAGTCACGGTGAAGAGGCACGGTCATGGCAGCAAAGAAGAAAGCGGCAACCTTCGAAAGCGCACTGGAAGAGCTGGAACAGCTGGTAGAGCGCCTGGAAAGTGGCGATCTCCCCCTGGATGAGGCACTGGCGGACTTTGAGCGCGGGGTCAAACTGACCCGGGAGTGTCAGAAGAAACTGGCCAACGCCGAGCAGAAAGTGAAAATATTGATGGAGGAGAATGGCCAGGTGCAGGAGCTGCCCTTCGATACCGATGAAGACCTTACCGGAGATGCCGGGTAAGTGAGCACTTCCACAACTGCGGCCATGCCCGCTGGCCTGCAGGACTTCCTGCGCGCCACCTCTGCGCGGGTGGAACACACCCTGAAAGTTGCCCTCGCGGACCACTCCCCGGCGGAAACGCTGCTCGAGGCAATGAATTATGCCGCCCTCGGTCCCGGCAAGCGCCTGCGCCCCGCGCTGGTTTACGCCAGTGCCAGCGCGCTGGCGGGCTACGATATCCTGCCCAAATGTGATCGCGCGGCGGCGGCACTGGAATGTATTCACGCCTATTCCCTGGTCCACGATGACCTGCCGGCAATGGACGACGACGACCTGCGCCGCGGGCGTCCAACCTGTCATATCCAGTTTGATGAAGCGACGGCGATTCTCGCCGGTGATGCGCTGCAGACCCAGGCATTTGAATTACTGGTGGCGGCACCGCTGGATGCGGACCTGCGTCTGCGCCTGATCGGTGAGCTGGCGAAGGCTTCCGGTGCCCGCGGGATGGTGGCGGGACAAGCGGTAGATCTTGCGGCGGTGGACCGCGCCCTGTCACTGGAAGAGCTGAGACGGATGCATCGCCTGAAGACCGGCGCCCTGATTACCGCCAGTGCGCGCATCGGTGCACAGATCGGTGGCGCGACGATTCCTCAGCTGGATGCGATCACCCGCTATGCGGAGGCGATCGGGCTGGCCTTTCAGGTACAGGATGACATTCTGGATGTGATTGCGGATACCCGGGTGCTGGGCAAGGCCCAGGGTGCGGATGCCGCCCGCAACAAACCGACCTATGTGTCGCTGCTGGGGCTGGAAGGGGCCCGGGACAAGGCGCGGGAACTGCATGAGGAAGCCAGCCGGGCGCTGGATAGAATCGCCGCCGGCGGTGCGGTGGATGTTCAGGTGCTGCAGCAGCTCGCGGACTATGTGGTGGCTCGTACCCACTGATTATTATTGAATTGCTCTCTGTGGCGGTGCCGCTACCGGGTGGGGCCTTCGCCCCAACTGCTATTGCCAATTACTCAGCCTCAACGCCATACGTAAAGATATACCCGGTACCCCAGGCGGTCTTGATGATCTCCGGGTGCTTGGCATCGTCCCCCAACTTGCGCCGCAGGCGGCTGACATGGGAGTCGATGCTGCGGTCGAACGGGAAGCTTTCACGCCCTTTGGTCAGGTCCAGCAAACGATCCCGGGACAGGGGTTCCTGGGGGAACTGGACGAAGGCGAGCAGCAATTCACTTTCGCTGGAAGAGAGCGGTATCGCATTGCCCCCGGGTGCGGTCAGCTCCATCTGTGCGGGGCAGAAGGTCCAATCGGCGAAGCGGTATCGTCCGGTCTTGCCGCTGTGTGACGCGCGCTGGGCCCGGCGCAATACAGCCTTTACCCGCGCCAGCATCTCGCGCTGGCTGAAGGGTTTGACGATGTAATCATCCGCGCCCAGCTCCAGCCCCACCACACGATCCACTTCATCGCCCTTGCTGGAGACAAAGATCACCGGCGGCGCGGTGTCGTCGCTGCACAGGTGGCGGCACACTTCAAATCCGTCGGCTCCCGGCAACGCAGCTTCCATCAGGATCAGGTCCACAGTGTGCCCAGCCAGGTGGCTGAGCAGCTGCTCCCCGGCATTCAGTAAAGTGACTTCGAAGCCTTCTCCCTCGAGGAGGGCCACTAGCTGGTCTCCCGCCTCCGGGTCACCGTCAACAACGAGTACTCGGGCCTTCGGCGCCCCGGCTGATTCCATTCGACACCTGTTGTTTGTTCATTAAAACCAATTACCCGCCATTTGTGCAAAATTCACACTAACGCACACACTTTTTCACATTTTTAGCAATCTTCCGCACAACTTAAGTGCCAAAGTAAATGGAAAACTAAAAACTCACAACAAAACGATAATAACAATGTCGAGAAAATAGCTATGCAGAGAATAAGAAGCGTCCTGTGTTCCGCCCTCGTACCTGCAGCTTTTGCTGCGATGACCGTAGTCATCCCAACGGTCGCAATGGAGCCACTGACCGCGCCGGAACTGGTGGCGGCCTGCAAGGCGTATCAGGCAGGTGGAGCATCAAAAACAAATACGGAAAATGCTGGAGCATCCAGTTGCAAGGGATTCATTCAGGGGTACGTTTCTGCCAGCACCGAAATTGTGGACGAGGAAGACCGTCCATCGGCATTTGTTACCCGCGCCATGCGCACCCGCACCAGCCGTTTTTCAGAAGAAGCCGAGCAGCGGCTCAGCAGCCGTTACTGTCTGCCTAAATCCGAGTCCGTTGATGTCCTGATTGCCAAGGTGGCAAATATTTCGCAGCCGTTTGCAGAAAATGAAACGGCCGAGTCCGTGATCGTCCAGGTACTGGAAAGCCATTACCGCTGCGAGGACGTTTTGAAAAAGTAACCTTTTGGCTTGGTTCTGCCATTTGTTGTAAGCAACACTGCCGGTATTCCGGTTTAGGCTGAGTAGTATCCATTCATGCGTTACACCCTGTGTCTTGTAGCCGTTCTGGCATTTATCTGGCTGGCCAACTCCGGCCATTACACACCCCTGATTCTGGGCTTTGGCCTGCTTTCGGTGTTTTTCGTGGTGTTGGTCGCACGGCGAATGAAACTGGTCGATGGTGAATCCCTGCCGCTGCAACTGTGGTCCACCCTGCCCACTTATTATCTATGGCTGTTCAAAAAGATTGTCGCGAGCAATCTTGAAGTCACCCGGTGCGTGTGGAGCGGACTGCTTCCCGGAACGGGTTCCATTGAACAATCCATCACTCCCGCCAGCGCGCGCTTGCCCACCGTACTGCGTACGGATCTTGGGAAGGCTATGTACGCAAACTCCATTACCCTGACCCCCGGCACCGTGGCGATCGATATCGACGGTTCGTCGGTACTGGTGCACGCACTTACCGGGGACGGTCTGGCTGAGTTGCGCGAGGGTGAGATGGAGCGACGGGTCAAACGGCTGACCGAGGAAGAGTTATCGGAGCAGTCCCCCCCGGAAGACCAGCGCGAACAACAACGTCAGGAACCGTTTGAGCAGGAGACAACATGCTGAGTGCGACACTGATTGCTTTGTTGGCAGTGATGGCGCTGGCGTTGGTACGGGCGGTACTCGGCCCCAGCATTCACGACCGGATTCTCGCAGTCAACATGTTTGGCACCAAAACGGTCCTGCTGATTGCCGTGATCTGTTTCACTCTCGGCAAGCCGGAATTTCTCGATATTGCTCTGGTTTACGCGTTGATCAATTTCATCAGTGTGATCGGTGTGCTGCGTTATTTTGAGTTCCGCACCCGGGTAACCGACCGCACAGCGGAGGTGAGCGGTGATTGATTCAATTATCTCGATGCTCAGCGGACTGCTACTCGCACTGGGCTGTTTTTTCATGCTGACCGGGGCTATCGGCGTATTGCGTTTTCCGGATTTTTATTCGCGCATGCACGCGGCGGGTGTGACCGATACCCTGGCCACCTTCCTGACCATCAGCGGCCTGATGCTGGTGGCCGGCTGGAGCCTGGCGCTGTTCAAGCTCGGGCTTATCCTGCTGTTTATTTTCTTTACCAGCCCCACTGCCAGCCACGCTCTGGCTCGCTCCGCGCAACACTGCGACTTGAAGTTACCGCGGAAAGGCGATCAACCTACAATCACGGAGTGCGATTGATGGAGCTGTTACTGGATATCGCACTACTGGCTATGCTTCTGATCACCGCAGTGTCGATTGCGTGGATCAAAGACCTGCTTGCAGCCGCGATGCTGGCCGGTATTTACGGCCTTCTGTCGGCGGGTTTTTTCATGACCATGGGTGCCGTGGATGTGGCCTTTACCGAGGCCGCGGTGGGCGCCGGTATTTCTCCGCTGCTGATCATGCTGACTCTGGCCCTGTGCGGCAGATATCAGCGCGGCGATGCCAAACGAGCCATGCTGACACTGCTACTGGTGATTCCGGTGGGCGCGCTGTTGATGGTCGCCACCCACGATATGCCCGCGTTCGGTGCCGCCGACGCACCGGCGCAACTGCATGTGGCACCGCACTATATTCGCCAGTCGATGGCGGAGATCGGCATCCCCAATATCGTCACCTCGGTGTTGGCCAGCTATCGTGGTTTCGATACTCTGGGGGAAGTTGTGGTGATTTTCACCGCCGGTCTCGGTGTGCTTTCCCTTTTACAAACCTCACAGCACGCTGGCTCTCCAGCCTTGCAAACAATACCAGCAGCATCCGCCGCACAATCGCGGGATATTGTGCTGCGCGTGGTCGCCAAGGTATTGATCGCACCAATCATGCTGTATGCGCTGTATGTGCAATTCCACGGCGAATACGGCCCCGGCGGTGGCTTTCAAGCGGGGGTGATTTTTGCGGTGGGATTCATTCTGTATGGTCTGGCGTTCGGCCTCGACGCGGTGACCCGCGTGGCCAGCCACGGCCTGGTGCAGTTTCTGTCTGCCGTCGGTGTGTTGATATACGGCAGCGTTGGCCTGTTGAGCCTGGCCAACGGCAAAAATTTCCTGGATTACAGCGCGCTGGCGAGCGATCCCATCGGCGGGCAGCACATCGGCATCATTGCCATCGAACTCGGGGTTGGTATTACCGTCGCTTCGGTGATGATCATGGTGTTCTATCTGTTTTCCGCACAAATGCGTCAAAGCGCTCAAGACGTACCCGCGGCGGCAAGCGGCCAAAGAGAGACGCTTACACCGATCACTGTCGACACGCCTTCCATAGAACAGGGGGCCGGATAAGGTGTTACTGGCATCGCACTACAATTACTGGATTGTGATCGCGCTGATGATGATCGGCCTGTATATGGTCATTGCCCAGGGCAATCTGGTGAAAAAAATCATCGGCCTGAATATCTTCCAGACTTCTGTTTTTATTTTTTATATCAGTGTTGGCAAGGTGAATGGCGCCGCTGCGCCCATCCTGTCCGAAAGCGACAGTCTCTACTCCAATCCCCTGCCCCACGTTTTGATCCTGACCGCAATCGTGGTGGGCATTGCCACCACCGCACTGGCACTGGCGCTGACAATTCGCATCAAACGCGCCTACGGTTCCATCGAAGAACGCGATATCCAGGTCGCAGAAGATCTGCACGAGCGCGCGCTGACACCGCCGCGTAGCGGGCAGCACGACGGCCGGCAAGAAAGGAAGGAGCAATAACATGCTGGCGCACCTCCCGATTCTTCAGGTGATTCTGCCACTGGTGGCGGCCCCCTCATGTCTGATTATCCGCAAATCCACCTTGGTATGGCTGTTCACACTGCTGGTCAGCTTTGCCGCGATGACCGTCAGCGTTCTGTTGCTGCAACAGGTCTATGCGGGCGGCCCCATCAGCTATCAGCTCGGGGGATGGAACGCGCCCTGGGGGATCGAATACCGTATCGACCTGCTCAACGCCTGGGTGCTGTTTATCGTATCCGCACTCAGCAGTATCGTTTTGACGGCCGCCCACGCCAGTGTGTCAAAAGAGCTGGAGCACAACCGCCAGACCATTTTCTACACCCTGTATCTGCTGTGCTTTGCCGGATTGCTGGGGATCGTCGCCACCGGCGATGTATTCAATGTGTTTGTGTTCCTGGAGATTTCTTCCCTGTCCACATATGCACTGATTGCGCTGGGCAAAGACCGGCGCGCACTGTGGGCGGCTTTCCAGTACCTGATCATGGGGACCATCGGTGCCACGTTTATTCTGATCGGGATCGGTTTTCTCTATATGATGACCGGCACCCTGAATATGGCGGACCTGGCCGCGCGCATTCCCGCCCTCAGTGAGTCCACCACGGTGCTTGCGGCATTTGCCTTTATTTTTATCGGCATCTGCCTCAAGCTCGCACTCTTTCCGCTGCATCTGTGGCTGCCCAATGCCTACAGCTGTGCGCCGTCCATCGTCACCGCCTTTCTCGCCGCCACCGCCACCAAGGTTGCGCTGTATCTGTTATTGCGATTCACCTTCACGGTATTCGGGGTGGATTTCTCACTGTCGCACCTGCCGCTGGATACACTGCTGATCGGGCTCGGGCTGGTGGGCGTGTTTGCCGCTTCCGCGGTGGCCATCTACCAGGCCAATATCAAACGCATGCTGGCGTTTTCCAGCTTGGCGCAGGTGGGTTATATGGTGGTGGGGATCGGTATCGGCACCGCCACGGCACTACAGGCGACCCTGCTGCACCTGTTCAATCACGCACTGATGAAAGGCGGGCTGTTTCTGGCCCTGGCGGGGCTGGTGTATCAGCTGGGCGGTTGCCGGATCGAACATTTCCGCGGCCTCGGGCGCACCATGCCGTGGACCATGGCGGCGATTGTGGTCGGCGGTGTCAGCCTGATCGGCATGCCACTTACCGTGGGTTTTGTCAGCAAATGGTATCTGATTGCCGCCGCCCTGGAGCAACAGCTTTGGTGGGTTGCGGTACTGGTGGTACTGGGGTCACTGCTCGCAGTAGCCTATATCTGGCGGTTGGTGGAAGCGGCCTACTTCCAGGCCCCGGACAACGCCAGGCCCAAAAACGACACCTCCAATGAAGCCCCGCCGGGTATCCTGTTGCCGGCCTGGCTGCTGATTGCGGCCAACATTTATTTCGGTATCGATACCCGCCTGCCGGTCGAAGTGACCTCTGCAGCCTCGCAATTTCTGCTAGGAGGCGCTGCACAATGAGTGATGCCAACCTGTTACAACTGAGCCTGTTGTTGCCACTGCTGGCACTGGTGGGCATCCAGTTCACTGCCCGCCGGGAAAACCTGCGCGAGGCGGTATCCCTGGTTGCCGCCAGTGCCCTGTTTGTGGTGGTCGCCCAGCTGTACCAACCGCTACTGGCAGGACAGACCATTGCCGTGCACTGGATCGATGTACTGCCCGGTCTGGCACTGGCTTTTCGGGTTGAACCGTTGGGACTGATGTTTGCGCTGGTGGCGAGCTTCCTGTGGATCGTCACCACGCTCTACGCCATCGGTTATATGCGCGGCCACGGTGAGCGGAACCAGACACGCTTTTTCAGCCTGTTTGCCCTGTCCATTGCCGCGGTGATGGGCATCGCGTTTGCCGAGAACCTGTTTACCCTGTTCGTGTTCTACGAAATCCTCACTCTGTGCACCTATCCGCTGGTGACCCATGCCGGAACCGACAAGGCCCGACAGGGTGGGCGGGTTTATCTGAGTATCCTGCTGGGGACTTCGGTGGGCTTTTTCCTGCTGGCTATTGTCGCCACCTGGCTGCTGGCGGGCACCCTGTCCTTTCAACCGGGCGGCATATTTTCGCCGGAAACTTCTGTCGCGCTGTTGTCGGTATTACTGGTGCTGTTTGTGTTCGGTGTGGGCAAGGCGGCGATCATGCCCTTCCACCGCTGGCTGCCCGCTGCCATGGTGGCACCCACGCCGGTGAGCGCACTGCTGCACGCGGTGGCGGTGGTGAAGGCCGGGGTGTTTGTGCTGCTGAAAGTCTGCCTGCTGATTTTTGGTATCGATACCCTCAAGAGCATTCCCGCCACCGAGTGGCTGCTGTATCTGGCGGGTGCCTCCATTCTGCTCGCCTCCATTGTCGCCCTGCGCCAGCAGAATCTGAAAAAGCGCCTGGCCTACTCCACCGTCAGCCAGCTGGGTTACATCACCCTGGGTGCGCTGCTGGCCACCAGCGCGGGCATGACCGGCAGTGCCCTGCATATCGTGATGCACGCCTTCGGTAAGATCACCCTGTTTTTCTGTGCGGGCGCGATTCTGGTGGCTGCACACAAGACCGAAGTGGGCGAGCTGCGCGGTCTGGGCCGACAGATGCCGGTGACCATGACTGCGTTTTTTGTCGCCAGCCTGTGCATTATCGGCATCCCGCCGACGGGCGGCACCTGGAGCAAGTGGTACCTGATGCTGGGCACTTTCGAGGCCGAACAGTGGATCCTGATGGCATTGCTGATGGTGAGCTCCCTGTTGAGCATCGCCTACCTGCTGCCGATTCCACTGCGGGCATTTTTCTCGCGTAATCCGGATCTGCAGAATACGCCGACAAGCGACGGGGCCACGGTCATCAAGGAGGCTCCGCTGCCGTCCCTGATTGCCCTCGGCGTGACCGCTGCGGGCTGTATTTATCTGTTGCTGTTCCCCAATGCGTTTTACCAGTTGATCAAGGCCGGAATCTGATATGAGTGGCGAAAAACAGGCATTCTTTGATAACCCGGACAACATCCGACGCATGCTGCGCGTGTTTTACGGCCTCTGCATCTTGCTCGTCGCACTGGATTTTATGGTGCACCGCCATACCGAATTCCGCTGGGAGGGCCTGCCGGGGTTTTATCCTGTCTACGGTTTTGTGGGCTGTGTGATTCTGGTGTTTGCCGCAAAGTGGATGCGCACTTTCCTGATGCGCCCGGAGGACTATTACGATCAACGGGAACTGAGTGACTCCGCCGGCGACCGCGAAACACCGCATCAGGCCCCGGTAACGCCAGTAAAGGGAGGCAGTGCGGATGTTTGAGGTAGCACCGTTTATCCCGTTCTTTATCGCCGCCGCGCTGGGCTTGTTTCTGCGCGGCTGGGCACGGTCGCTGTTATTTATTGCCGTGCCGGTTCTGGGACTTGTAAACCTGTGGCTACTGGGATCGGGAAACTCCAGCGCCGAATCCGGCCTCTACTTCGGCCATTACGGGATTCTCGATTTCAATTTAGTCCTGTTTAAAGCCGACAAGCTGAGCCTGCTGTTCGGTTACCTGTTCCATGTCGCCGCGCTGATTGCGGTGATTTACGCCCTGCACGTACGCGATACCCTGCAACAGGTGGCGAGCTTACTGTATGCGGGCAGTGCCCTGGGGGCCGTGTTCGCCGGCGACCTGCTGACGCTGTTTATTTTCTGGGAGCTGCTGGCGCTGACCTCGGTGTTCCTGGTGTGGGCGCGGCGCAATGACCGCGCCTATGCGGCAGGGTTGCGCTATTTCACCCTGCATATCCTGTCCGGGCTGCTGTTGCTGGGCGGGATCATTTTCTACAGCCAGGTCCACAGCTCGCTGGCATTCGGTTTTATCGGCCTCGAGGGCAGCCCGCTCGACAATCCCGCCGGCTGGCTGATCTTCCTCGCCTTCGGCATCAAGTGTGGCTTCCCCTTCTTCCACGGCTGGCTCACCGACGCCTACCCGGAATCCACCCCCACCGGCACCATATTCCTGAGCGCGTTCACCACCAAGGTGGCCATCTACGCCATGGCCCGCGCCTTTCCCGGTACCGAACTACTGGTCTATATCGGCGCCACCATGGCCTGCTTCCCGATCTTTTACGCGGTGATCGAGAACGACCTGCGCCGGGTGCTGGCCTACAGCCTGATCAACCAGCTGGGCTTTATGGTGGTGGGGATCGGTATCGGCACCTCGCTGGCGATCAATGGCGCCGTGGCACACGCCTTCAACGATGTGATCTTCAAGGGGCTGCTGTTCATGTCCATGGGCGCGGTGCTGCACGTCACCGGCAAGATCAACGGCTCCGAGCTGGGCGGGCTGTACAAGAAAATGCCCAAAACCACGGTACTGTGCATCATCGGCGCCGCGTCGATCTCCGCCTTCCCGCTGTTCAGTGGCTTTGTCAGTAAATCCATGGTGATGAGTGCAGCGATCAAGAACGGCTATGACAGCGTATGGCTGATCCTGCTGTTCGCCTCCGCCGGCGTGTTCCACCACGCGGGGATCAAGATCCCCTACTTTGCCTTCTTCGCCCATGACGCCAAGCTCCCGGCGCGGGAGCCACCAGTGAACATGCTGGTGGCCATGAGCATCGCTGCGGCCCTGTGCCTGACCGTGGGGATCTATCCCCAGGCCCTGTACAGTCTGTTGCCGTTCGAGATGGCCTACACCCCGTATGACGTCACCCATGTGCTCACCCAGTTGCAGCTGCTGTTCTTCTCTGCATTGGCGTTTGTGTGGCTCAACCTGCGCCACCTGTATCCGCCGGAGTTGCCGTCGGTGAACCTGGATGTGGACTGGATCTACCGCCGACTGCTGCCGGATGCCGTCCGCGGCCTGGCCAACCGCCTGTTCGCCCTGGACCAGCGCCTGCGCGCCGGGGCCATCCGCGGCATCGAGCGCCTGGTCGGCGGTGTGGCGGACCACCACCGCGCCGACGGCATCATGGCCCGCAACTGGCTGACCGGCAGCATGGTGGCCGGGGTGGTACTGCTATTGGGGATCTACCTGGTACTGGGAAGCCTTTGATCCCCCTACAATCGACCCGAAAGACCGCTGAGCCAGCCCAAACCGGACCGAGCGGGATGCAATATCCCGCCTGTGGGCATACAATCCCCAACATCTATCAGTTGCAATTGATACTTTGGGCCCGACGCCGCTTTTCCCCGAAAGCGGCACCCGAAACCGGGCCCGAATGCCCGAATTCAGGACCCTAGATGTTCGACCAGATACCCCGCCAGCGCCCACACACACCGCTGCTCGACCAGATCGACGACCCGGCCCAACTGCGCGCCCTGCCGGAAAAACAACTGCCAGAACTGGCAGAACAGTTGCGCGAATACCTGCTCTACTGCGTCGGCCAGACCGGTGGCCACTTCGGTGCCGGCCTCGGCGTGGTCGAGCTCACCATCGCCCTGCACTACATCTACAACACCCCGGAAGACCGCCTGGTGTGGGATGTGGGCCACCAGACTTACCCCCACAAGATCCTCACCGGCCGCCGCGAGCAGATGCTCACCATGCGCCAGCAGGGGGGCCTGTCCGGCTTTCCCAAGCGCAGCGAAAGCGCCTACGACACCTTCGGCGTGGGGCATTCCAGCACCTCCATCAGCGCCGCCCTGGGCATGGCCCTGGGGTCGCCGGACGAGCGCAGAGTGGTCGCTGTAATCGGCGATGGCGCCATGACCGCCGGCATGGCCTTCGAAGCCCTGAACCACGCCGCCCACACCGGCAAAGACATGCTGGTGGTACTGAACGACAACCGCATGTCCAT
The DNA here is from genome assembly GCF_020991125.1 of Microbulbifer celer. Lineage (NCBI taxonomy): Bacteria > Pseudomonadati > Pseudomonadota > Gammaproteobacteria > Cellvibrionales > Microbulbiferaceae > Microbulbifer > Microbulbifer celer. Next base: position 164,614 of record NZ_CP087715.1, on the reverse strand, counting down.
CGGCCGCAACGTGGGTGGTCTGGCGACTTACTTCGCCAAAATCCTCGCCAGCAAAACCTACCTGTCCATGCGCGAAGGCAGCCGCAAGATCCTGTCCGCGATCCCCAAAGCGTGGGCACTGGCGCGACGCACCGAAGAGCACGTCAAGGGCATGATCACCCCTGGCACCCTGTTCGAGGAGCTGGGGTTCAACTACGTGGGCCCGATCGACGGCCATAACATGCACGACATGGTGCACACCCTGCGCAACCTGCGTAATCAGCGCGGCCCGCAGCTATTGCATATCGTCACCACCAAGGGCAAAGGCTTCGGCCCCGCGGAAGAAGACCCGGTGGGCTACCACGCGCTGAACAAGCTCGAGCCGGAACCCAAGGTGCAGGTGGCAGTGCCCGCCGAGAAAACACCGAAGAAAAGAAGCCCCAAATACCAGAGCATCTTCGGCCAGTGGCTGTGCGACATGGCTGAGCAGGACGACAAACTCATCGGCATCACCCCGGCCATGTGCGAAGGCTCCGGTATGGTCGATTTCGCAGAGCGCTTCCCGGAGCGCTTTCACGACGTCGCCATCGCCGAACAGCACGCGGTGACCTTGGGCGCGGGCCTCGCCTGTGAAGGTCAGAAACCGGTAGTCGCCATCTATTCCACCTTCCTGCAACGGGGCTACGACCAGCTGGTGCACGACGTGGCGATCCAGAACCTGGACGTCACCTTCGCCATCGACCGCGCCGGCCTCGTCGGCGAAGACGGCCCCACCCACGCGGGCAGCTTCGACCTCACATTTATGCGGTGTCTGCCGAACATGGTGATCGCCGCCCCCAGCGACGAAAATGAATGCCGACAGCTGCTGTACACCGCCTACCAGCATGCGGGCCCCGCTGCAGTCCGCTACCCCCGCGGCACCGGTCCCGGAGTGGAAATCGAACAGACCATGACCGAACTGCCGGTGGGCAAAGGCCGCACGGTCCGCGAAGGCAAGGACATCGCGATCCTGAACTTCGGCACCCTGCTGGCCCCGGCCCGCGAGGCGGCGGAAAAGCTGGGGGCGACCGTGGTGGATATGCGCTGGGTGAAACCGCTGGACGAGGCGTTGATCGACGAGTTGGCCGACAGTCACTCGCTGCTGGTCACCCTGGAAGAAAACACCATTGCCGGCGGTGCGGGCAGTGCGGTGGCCGAATACCTCAACCGCCGCGCCACCCCGGTTCCGCTGTTGCAGCTCGGCCTGCCGGATACCACCATTGAACACGGCAAGCACCAGAAGTTACTGGCGGAGATCGGCCTTGATGCCGAAGGTATCGAAGAGCAGATTCGCAAGCGAATTGATGCGATGTCCGAGCAAAACAAATGGGCGAACGGACAAACCGCTGCGCTTTAAAAAAGCGCCCTGATACCAGGCACAAAAACTCGAAGCGAAGGCTGGGTGGCGGGCGCGGGTTTTCAGGATCGTCGCAAACAGGATGTTTGCGCCGAAGCGCCCAGGGATGGGTTCACAGCGGTCCTGAAAACCCGCGCCCGGTGCCCAGCCGCCACTGCACTCCGAACAGAACTCCGTCACCGGACTCCGAAATCGGTAACAGTGGCGCCGGGCCACAGGGGAAGGCTTTTCGGAACCGCTCTGAATACATCCCTGTACGCTCCGTCGGCAACGTGGCCCGGCCGCTCCAGGCATTCACGGCGCCTTCGGCCCCTGTTGCCGACGGTTCCGAAAAGCCTTCCCCTGCGTCCCGCCTTCGCATTCACCATATGCGCTTCGAATCAATTTCGTTACACAAATATAAATCAGAGACAGGAAGTACGATGTCCTTTTCCACTTCGATAAAAAAAATCCTGAATCCTAAAGTGACCTGTATCGCCGCTGCGGTAATGGCCCTAAGCCTCAACACTCAGGCCATGGATCACAAAGCATTCAAGCAAGCCATGAAAGAACTGCCCAAAGGCGACGCCAGCGAACAGCTGATCGCCCTGCAGGATCTGCGTTACCGCTGGCTGATGGAAAGCTACCCCGAATCCGCCACCTATCGCGGATACCCGGGTATGGAAGAAAACTGGACCGATCAATCCAGCAAAGGCATCGAACGCCGCAAAGGCCAGGTGCGCGACCTGCTCGCCGCCAGCCGCCACCTCAACAAAAACAAACTGAATGACGACCAGCAGCTCGACTACCAACTCCTGTACCAGGACCTGCTGGAGGACGTAAAAGGTTACCAGTTCCCCGATCACCTGCTGCCCGTCAACCATATGAGCGGCATCCAGCGCAGCGTGCCCGGCGTACTCAACGCCATGCCCAAAAACAACGCCTCAGACTATGACCATATTCTCGAGCGCCTGGAAAAACTGCCCGAACTGATCGAGCAGACCCAGGGCCTGATGGAGCGCGGGCTGGAACAGAAACTGACACCACCACAGATTACCCTGCGCGATCTGCCCGGCCAGATTCGCGCGCTAATCCCCGCTGAACCCAAACAGAGCCCGTTGTTGAAAGCCTTCTACGATATGCCGGGCAGTATTTCGGCCAGCCAACAAAAACGTCTCCAGAGCCGCGCGCAGAGCATCTATGAAAAGTCCCTGAAACCCGCCTGGCAGGCATTCGCAGAATTTGTGGAGCGGGAATACGTTCCCAACGCCACCACCGAAACCGCATTTACCAAAAATACTGACGGTATCCGCTGGTATGCCCACAAGGTCGGCGAACAGACCACCACCGACCTGAGCCCGGAAGAGATTCACCGTATTGGCCTGCAAGAGGTGCGTCGAATCCGCAATGAAATGGATGCGATCATCAGGAAGACCGGCTTTGATGGCGACTTCAAAGCGTTCACGGAATTCCTGCGTACCGACCCGCAATTCTATTTTGACAGTAAAGAAGAACTACTGAAAAACTATCGGGATATCGCCAAGCGCATCGATGGCGAACTGCCCAAACTGTTCGCCACCCTCCCCCGTCTACCGTACGGAGTAAAACCGATTCCGAGCTACGCGGAAAAGTCCCAGACGACCGCTTACTACCAGCCGGGCTCTAATGAGGCGGGCCGTGCCGGGGTGTTTTATGCCAACACCTACAACCTGAAGAGCCGCCCGACATGGGAAATGGAAGCGCTGACCGTGCACGAGGCGATGCCGGGTCATCACCTGCAGATTGCACTGGCGCAGGAGCAGAAGGATATTCACCCGCTGCGTCGCAATACCATGTATACCGCGTTTGTGGAGGGCTGGGGCTTGTACTCCGAAAGCCTGGGTTACGATCTCGGACTGTATAAAGATCCCTACAACGAGTTTGGTGCACTGACCTATGATATGTGGCGTGCAGTGCGCCTGGTGGTGGACACCGGGATGCATCAGTTGGGCTGGAGCCGCGACGAGGCGATTGCGTACTTCAAGAACAACAGCGCCAAGCCGGAGCACGATATTGTGGTGGAGATCGACCGCTACCTGGTCTGGCCCGGTCAGGCACTGGCGTACAAGGTGGGGCAGATGCAAATTCAGGAAATCCGGGCGCGGGCAGAAGAGGCACTGGGAAACAACTTCAATATTCGCCAGTTCCACGACGCACTGCTGGGTGCCGGCGCTCTGCCGCTGAATGTCCTCGAGCAGCGCATGAACGGCTGGATTGACGCCCAGGGCGGGAAGATCAGTGGTGCTCCTCCTGTAGCGGAGGCGGCCGGGCAGGCAGCCTTGAACTAGTGTGGTGTAACGAACTAGTGTCTCCTCCACTAAAAAAGGCGCGGTGTTTGCACACCGCGCCTTTGTTTTACCGCCCGTAAATTATCAGAATCGATAATCTACGGAAAGGCGGACATCGCGTCCGGCTTCATAGATGCCCGACACAATTTCCCAACCGGGAATATCGGAGTAGTCGGCAACACTGGAATGGTCGCGATAGTGCTCGTCAAACAGGTTCTGTACCGCGAAGTTGACCGCCAGGCTGTCGTCCTGCAACGGCTGCCAGCGCAGGTAAATATCGTGTACCTGATAACCGGGCTTGTCCACGGTCTGCACACTGTCGATCCAACCAAGCTCGACGGAGCGCTGCAGCACTTCAATGTTATTCAAATCCTGCACGTGGGTGAAGTTCCAGCCCAACTCCAGTTGCTCAGACAGGGCGTAGTCCGCAGCCAGGGTGAGGGTATCGCCACGGGTGTTACCCAGCCCGTTGTATTCGTAGCCTTCGATCTCATCGCCGTTCAGGGTGGAATCATTGTGACTGTAGGCGGCGGAGAAATACCAGCTGTCGATACCGTACGCCGCGCTCAGTTCAAAACCGTCGGACGCCAGCTCGCCGATATTCTCAAACCCATCTTCATCGTAGATCACGTCGTCGATGGTGCTCTGGTAGACCGCGGCTTTTACGGCCAGGCTATCGGCACTGTATTCCAGGGCCAGTTCATTGTTGGCCACGGACTCGGCCTGCAGTTGCGGGGCGATGGTGGCGACGTCAATGGTGAAGGCATCGCCGATTTCCTTGCCGCGCACGGCCTGTGCGTGGCCCGCAGTCAGGGTCCAGGCGTCGTTCAACGCATAGTTGAAGCCGATATTCGGGCTGACGTCGTCACTGCTGAATTCACCATCGAACTTGCTTTGCTCCAGATCGTAGGTGTCGTAACGCACGCCGAAACTGACCAGCAGTGGCGCGGTTACCTGCCAGTGATCCTGAACATATACGCCCTGCACCCGCCCACTCTCGAAAAGACTCGATGAGGAATCCACTTCGCGCCCACCGGCAACCACTTTTTCATTGCGGCGCTCAATACCGTAGGTGAGCTTGTGCTGGCCGAAGTAGCTGGTGTTGCGGATATCAAAACCGATGGACTGGGTATTGCCGCCATAAAGCCCCCAGGGGCCATCCTGCACCATGTCCGAGTTGGTATCGTAGGCAGTAAATTCCAGATTAACCGCTTCGCTCAGGTTGGCGCTGTAGTTGGCTACCAGGGTCTCGCGCTCTGCATCCATCGGGAAGAGGGGGTCACCTTCCAGCACAAACCAGTTGGGCCTGCGCCCCAACTCACCGGACTCTTCCCGTTTCTCATAACTGAAGGTCAGTTTCTGGTTGTCGGCGACATCGCCACTGACTTTGATAAATGCCAGGCTCTGGTCGGAAGCCGTGGCCAGAACTTCGCTGCCGTCGCCATCCTGCATATTGTTGCGATCGACCTGGACAAAAGAACCAACCACGCCCCAGTGCTCACCCAGTTTGCCGTAAACGGAAGCGCTGCCCTTTGTACCATCGTTACTGAAATAACCGCCCTTGACCCGCGCTCCCAGCTGTTCACCACTGGCGAGCAGGTCATTGGCATCCTTGGTTTTGAAGCGGATGGCACCGCCGATAGCACCGGGGCCGCTGGTGGCTTCACCGGCACCGGACTGCACTTCCACCCGCTCCAGCAATTCGGGCTCGATGGAAACGCGGCCGATATGGTGGAACAGGGTGCCGGTCTGCGGTGCACCGTCCACGGTGACGTTGAGCAGGGTGTCTTCCATACCGCGGATATAGATCTTCTGCGCCATACCCAGGGAGCCACCCACGGATACAGACGGGATATGGCGGAACACGTCGCTCAGGTCATTGGCCTGCTGCTTTTCCAGTTGCTCCGGAGTGATTTCAGTATCGGTGGCAACACCTACAACCACGACCGTTTCCAGGGATTCCCGATCGGGCTTCTCCTCGGCGAAGGCCGGGGCTGCGGTGAATGCGCCGGTGGCAAGCAGTGGCAGCAGCGCACAGTGGTTGAGTAGGGATTTATTCGACATTGGGCTTTCCTTCCGGATGGATTCGCGTTTGCTTTGCTTTCAGCATTTATGCAAACGCGAATTATTCCTATTAACCCTTTCAAAGTACAGCGCTGTTGCATTTGTTACATTGCGTTCCAGTATCCGGGGCCGCACTAACGGAAACAATCCGCCGAAAAACAGAGCGGTTTAGCAGGCTGCTGGCAGGGAAATGGTCATACACAGCCCACCTTTTGCCCGGTTGCGGGCAACCACCTGGCCACCCACAGCGGTGAGTTGACGGCGGGCCAGTGCCAGGCCGAGACCGACGCCGCCCGACTTACCGTTGCCCACACCGCCTGCACTGCGCGAGGGATCGGTCTGGTAGAAGGGGCGGAAAATGGTTTCCAATAGTGCATCCGGCACACCGGAGCCGCGATCTTTGACGGTCACCTGGAATTCGGGCACTCCGGCTTTTGTCCGACACGCGAGCAGCGCAACGTCCACCGTCTCGCCCGCCGGGGTGTAGCGCAGCGCATTGCGCAGGATATTCTCCAGCGCCTGCCCCACGGCCTGATGGCTGCTGTTTTTCAACTCAGCGGAATCCGGCAGTTGGGTCTGTATCACCCGGTCGGGGAACTCAAAGCGGGCGTCTTCGACAATCACGTCGATCAGATCCACCAGGTCCAGGGTCTCCTGTTGCAGCCTCGGCTGTTCATTGTCCAGCCAGGCCAGCGCCAGGGTATCTTCCGTCAGTTTGCGGAAGTGGTTGGCTTCCCGTCGCAATCGCTGCACGTTCGGGTCATCGGGATAGGTTTTACCGAGACTGCCGATGGCAATCTCCAACCGCGTCAGCGGCGTTCTCAATTCATGGGAAAAGTCGGCAATCAACTGGCGTTGGTTGACCAGCTGCTCACCGATACGTGCCGCCATCTGATCGAAAGCAGTCGCGAGTTCGCTGAACTCGTCCTTGCGCGCCCCCAGTTGCGGCCGCACGCGCACGCAAAAATCTCCTCGGCTGAACTCCCGGGTGGCGCGCTGCAGGCTGATCAGCGGCTGCATAATATGGCGGTACAACAGCACGGATAAAATGGCCAGAATCAGCGCCGGCAGGAAAATCTGCAGCAGCAGACGCGTTGTCTGCCAGTAACTGCCGGGGCGCATGCGGTCTGGGAGCAGCACCAGGAAGCTGGTATCCGACTGCTCAAACGGGATTTCCATTACCGGATTATTTTCAAAGTACAGATGGATTTTCCACTCCACATCCCGCCCCAGCTTATTTCCGCTGTAGCGCTCTTCCAGCCCGCGACTGCCGGCCACATGCCGAATTTCATAACCCACCACCGCGGCGAAAGTGTCCTCCCGCGCCTGCAGCTCCGTGAGCCAGCGCTCCAGGGATGACCTGTCGCCGGCAAAATACAGCGCCTCCGCCTGCTTTCCCCAGTCGCGCAGCTCGTCGCGGTGGGCCTGGCTCAGCATGCTCATCTCTTCTTCCGCACGTACGGTGACGTAATTGATCAGATAGAACATGGCGACGATGCCGGCGGTGATCAGCAGGATCAGTTTCCACAACAGGCGGCGATTCATTTCAGGCAGTACCCCTTTCCCCGTACCGTCTGTAACCGCTCTCCGCGCCAGCCGGCCCGGGAGAGTTTTCGCCGCACCCGACTCAGGTGCATATCCAGGCTGCGGTCATAGGCCCCGAGGGGACGGTTCAGCACCTCGCGGGAAAGGTAGGCCTTGCTGAGCACGTCTCCACGATTTGCCGCCAACTCCCACAGCAAATTGAACTGGATCGCGGTGAGTTCCAGGTCCTCGGCTCCCACCCTGGCCTGCAGGTCAGAGAGTTTCAGGGTCAACTGGTCGATTTCCAGGGCTTCCGGTTTCTCCACCACCATCGGCTGGGCGCGACGCAACAGCGCCTCGACCCGCAACAGCAGTTCCACCTGGTTAAACGGTTTGGAAATATAGTCATCCGCTCCGTGACGCAGACCGGTAATCCGCTCTTCTTCCGCCCCTTTGGCGGTGACGACGATCACCGGAATCCGGCTGGATTTACGCAACAGGCGAAGTACGGAGATACCATCCAGTTTGGGCAGCATCAGATCCAGCAGGATCAGCTGATAGGGCTGCCTGGCAACCGCTTCCAGCACCGCTTCACCATCCAGACAACTGCCGGTCTGGTAGCCCGCATCGTCCATCATGGTGGTGATCTGCTGATTCAGCTCGGCATCGTCTTCGGCGATCAGGATGCGGCAGGAAGAGGGGTTGGGAGTCATGCGGTCATACTGGAGAGAATCGATTAACTGCCGGGCAGACTACCAAAACTCCAGCGAAAATACCCGGAGGGCGAATACGGTGAGCATATTCGGCCTCCGGGAGAGTGGGGGAGCGGATTTTACCGACCCATCAAGTTTTGTTTTTGCGCGAACGCGAATGCTTCAACGCATGGTGCACCAGTTTCGTAAAGGCCCGCTCGTCTGCACGAGATTCTGCCAACGTTTTACTGTTACGCGCCACCTCCCGCTCCAGCTTGCGCCAGTTGCGCAGGCGGCGCTCGTCCAGCTCTTCAGACTCGATCGCCGCCTGCACCGCACATCCCGGCTCCGCATCGTGGGCGCAATCGCCAAAGCGACACAGAGAGGCCAGCGCTTCAATATCAGAGAAAGTTGCAGACAATCCTGCACTGACATCCGCGAGCCCCAGCTCGCGCATACCGGGGCTGTCCAGTAACAGGCCGCCATCGGGAATGGTGTACAGCGCCCGATGACGGGTGGTGTGGCGGCCCTTGCTGTCGTCTTCGCGAATACCCGAAGTCGCAGCCAGTTCGCTGCCGGCGAGGCTGTTCAGAAGCGTAGATTTCCCTACACCGGAGGAACCCAGGAGCGCGAGGGTTTCACCGCTTTCGCAGTATTCCCTCAATGCAACTACGCTCTCGCTATCCAGCGCATTCACCAGAACCACCGGCAGGTCGCGATAGGCCTTCAATACCTCTCGATATTGCTCGTGGTCATCACTCATATCTGCCTTGGTCAGCACCAGGCAGGCACGGCAGCCCGCCTCCTTGACCAGCGCGAGATAACGCTCCACCCGCGACAGGTTAAAGTCGTGATTGCAGGAAGACACGATCAGTACGTTATCGACATTCGCCGCAATCAACTGCGCCTGCTTTGCACCCGGTGCCATACGCTTGAACAGGCTACTGCGGTCCAGTCGGCGCAGCGGTTTACGGCTGTCTCGCGCCAGTAGCAACCAGTCACCCACAGTGGGCTTTTTCAGTGCGTCTTCAAACAGGGGGCCAGAGACCCGTACCGGCTCCTCCCCCGCTTCACCTGTCACGTCAATCTGACTGCGGTGCACCGCTACGACCCGTACCGGATCACAGTCGGTCAGTTCATCCAGAGATAGCTGCTGCTGAAAAAATGGCTTCCAGCCCAACTTGTTCAAGGGAGATTCTGTGCCGCGGGCAATACCGCCCGCTGCCGCGCCGCGGCGGAATGCCGGGCGGCGTGAGATCAAAGATTTACTCAATGTTCCAAACCCTCAGGGTGCCGCGCGATTGGTCATTCACGCAGACACACGATTTCATTGCCGCAGACTCAAGTCTGGGCAGTCATTGAAAGGGTTTCCAATAGAGGGGAAACCCGACAAGAAGAAACTTGCCGGGCAGGAAGCGATTCAGACGTCGCGGCTGACCCGGCGGGGATTGGAAACAATCATCAATCATCCTCCGCTGGTGTAATTTTGCACATTAACAGTGAAATGTCCCCTAGGCAACTGAATGGTAAACAAAATCGCTGTTCAGTGCTCTACGGGTTGAGCTGAAGGCAAAGCGCCGGGGGAATGGTTTCCGACAGAGCGTACAGGGATGTATCCACAGGGGAGCGCCTAGCTCGGTTCCAAAACCGTTCCCCCTGTGATTTGCCGTCACCGAACTTTATACGGCGCTCCTCGCGGCCGAAGGCCGGAGCAAGCAGGCGAAAACCCAGCAGAGTCACGCCTCTGTGCCAGTGTTTTCGCCTGCGTCGGATTTGAAAACGACATGGACGTCATTTTCAATTCCGGCACATAAAAAGAAAAAGCCGGCATAAGCCGGCCTCTTATATCGGAGAGCTGCCGGTACATCACCTTTCTCGACCCGCAGCAATCTGATGTCTTGAGTATAGACGCCCTTCCCGATCCCGCTTCCCCTTCCGTGACTGATCTGCTCTTCCTGAGCACTTCGCGAGATCTGCATCTTACTCGTGCACAGAATGGCGTGATCAGGTTTCGTTCACATGAAGATTTTGTGAAGGGTTTGTTACAGAGAGGCCCGCTCACAGCCACCGGCCGATGAGCGACTGTGTCGCAGTTTTCATTCAGCCTCCCCCAGGGGAGGAGGCAGAGCCGGGCAAACTTGCATCCAATGGGTACCGGGGAAGCGATGCCCCGTCTCGAATGCAATAACAACAATCAGCCCAGAGAGAATCCCAATGCGAGCAACCAATTCCGCAACCACTCCCGCATCCACCAGCCTGTTGCTGGCCGCGAGCGTACTATCCCTATCGGTCTTCCATGCCACCCGCACCCAGGCCGCCGATACCCCGGACCCGAGCTCAGTCAGTATTCCCGGTAGTATGCAGACCGCCCTTGGCTGCCCGGGGGACTGGCAGCCGGAGTGCGCGGCCACCCAGCTCACCTATGACGCCGGCGACGACAAATGGCAGGGCACCTTCACCGTCCCCGCCGGCAACTGGGAATACAAAGCCGCCCTCAACAACAGCTGGGATGAAAATTACGGCGCAGGCGGCGTCCGCAGTGGTGCCAATGTCGGACTGCAGCTGGATGAAATCCGTACAGTGCAGTTCTACTACGATCACCAAACCCACTGGATCACCAGCAATGCCAACAGCACCATCGCTACTGTGACGGGCAGTTTCCAGGGCGCACTCGGCTGTTCCGGTGACTGGCAACCGGGCTGCCTGCGAAGCTGGATGCAGGACAGCGATGGTGACGGACTCTACACCTTCCTGACCAGCGAAATTCCTGCGGGCTCTTACGAATTCAAGGTGGCGCTCAACGAAGGCTGGAGTGAGAGTTACGGTAATAACGGGGCAAATATTCCTTTCACCGTGGCGGAAGCCGGTGACGAAATCTATTTCGCCTTTGATGCTGACAGCAAGCACGTCACCGTCAGCACCAACGGTATTCCCCGCGGCGATCTCACCCAGGAAAAAGCCCACTGGATCAGCGCCGATCAGTTTGCGTGGGATATCAACCCCGCAGAGGGCGACCAGGTCAAACTGTTGCACAGTGCCGACGGCACACTGCAGATCACGCCGGACGGCATCGATGCCGACAGCAGCTATAACCTGCAGCAAACCGGCGGACTGCCGGCGAAACTGCAGCAGAAATTCCCCCACCTTGCCGGCCAGTCTGGTTTTGTCCTGAACCAGGAAGTTGACCTGCACGCGTTGGTTAGCGGACAGCTCGCCCTCGCCCTGTACGACAGCGACGGCAACCTGAAAGATGCCACCGGCATCCAGTTTGCCGGCCTGCTGGATGATCAGTTTTACTATGATGGGAAGCTCGGCGCGACGGTGGGGGACAACACTATCGACGTCGCCCTGTGGGCACCCACGGCACGCTCGGTAAAACTGCACCTGTTCAGCGATGCCACTGCTGAAACCGCGGATATGGTGGTGGACATGGCGCAGCTGGACGGCGCCTGGCAGGCAAGCATCGGCAAAGAGTGGGACCGCGCCTATTACCTGTACGAAGTGGAGGTCTACTCCTACTTCTCCGACGCGTTGGAAACCAACCTGGTGACCGATCCCTACTCCCTGAGCCTGTCCATCAACAGCGGCAAGAGCCAGATCATCAACCTGGACGATCGCGACCTGCAGCCCCGCGGCTGGCGCCATGTGCGCAAACCCAGGCTGGGAAACCCGGAAGATATTTCCGTATACGAGCTACACGTGCGCGATTTCTCCATCGCCGATACAACCGTTCCGGAACCAGAGCGCGGCACGTTCAAGGCCTTCGCCCGGCACCGCAGCGATGGCATGCGCCACCTGAAAAAGCTCGCCCACGCGGGCATGACACACATTCACCTGTTGCCGGCATTCGACTTCGCCACGGTGAATGAAGACAAAAATCAGCAGGTAGTGCCGCAAGATCTTTCTGTCTACGCACCCGACAGCCCGGAACAGCAGGCGGCCATCAGCAGTATCCGCGACAGCGACGGCTTCAACTGGGGCTACGACCCGCTGCACTTCACCGTGCCCGAAGGCAGCTATGCCACCGACGCCAACGGTCCACAACGTATACGCGAATTCCGCGAAATGGTACAGGGACTCTCCCGCTCCGGCCTGCGCGTGGTGATGGATGTGGTCTACAACCACACCAGCTCCTACGGCCAGTACCAGAATTCGGTGTTGGATAAAATCGTCCCCGGCTATTATCACCGTCGCAACAATGACGGCGGCGTGGAAATGAGCAGCTGCTGCGCCAATACCGCCAGCGAACATCGCATGATGGAAAAGCTGATGCTGGACTCGATGGAAATCTGGGCCAGGGACTACAAGGTGGACGGCTTCCGCTTCGACCTGATGGGCCATCACAGCCTCGACAACATCCTTAAAACCCGCGCCATGCTCGACGCCCTCACCCCACGTAATGCCGGCGTGGATGGCAATGACATTTACCTCTATGGCGAGGGCTGGAACTTCGGTGAAGTCGCCAACGACGCGCGCTTCGAACAGGCGCGCCAGGGCAATATGGCAGGCTCCGGCGTAGGTACGTTTAACGATCGCCTGCGGGACAGCGTGCGCGGCGGTAATCCCTTTGGCGGCTTTGAGGAACAGGGTTTTGGTACCGGGTTGTTTACCGACAGCAACGGCCGATTTAATGACAACGGGGCTGGTGAGGATGAGCGTCAGACACTGCTGACACTGGCGGACAAGGTCCGCGTTTCCCTCGCCGGTAACCTGCGCGACTATCGTTTCATCGATTCCTACGGCAGTGAAACCACCGGTGCCGAGCTGGTCTACAACGGCCAGCCTACTGGCTACACCGGCGACCCGCAGGAATCCATCAACTACATTGCCGCCCACGACAATGAAACCCTGTTCGATGGTATCCAGATCAAGGCCAACAGCACCGCAACCATTGAAGATCGCGCGCGTATCCAGGCCTTCAGTAATTCACTGGTCCTGTTCGCCCAGGGCGTACCATTTATTCACGCCGGCCAGGATTTCCTGCGCTCCAAGTCCATGGACCGCGACAGTTACAATTCCGGTGACTGGTTCAATGCGCTGGACTTCAGTTTTGAGAATGGCAACTGGGGCAAAGGCCTGCCGGTGGCAGACAAAAACAAAGACAGCTGGTGGATCATGCAGCCATTGCTGGCCAATCCGGACCTGGCGCCACAAAAGGACCATCGTGAATTCACTGCAGCGATCTTTCGCGAGCAACTGGCCATCCGCAACAGCTCTCCGTTGTTCCGGTTGACCACCGCCGATGAAATCCAGGATCACGTCAGCTTCCTGAATACCGGCCCCGAGCAGGTGCCGGGTTTGATTGCGATGCAGTTGGAGGACGCCGATGGTAAGATCGACCGCCGGTACGGACGTATTGTGGTGCTGTTCAATGGCGACAAGGAAGGTGTCACCTTTTCCAATGACACTCTTGCAGGCTCGCACCTGAAACTGCACCCAATGCAACGCCACTCTGCGGACCCGGCACTGCGCCATGCAGATTTCAATCGCAACACCGGCACCTTCACTCTACCGGGCCGTGCTACTGCTGTGTTTGTGGAAAGCCGCCATGCAGCCAAGAAAGAAAAGCTGAAAGAGAAAGTCGAAGAAATAAAACAGGAAAACAAGGAAAAGCTACAGAGCGTCTTCGATTTTCTTAAATCGCTTTTCTCCTAAAGCCTTAAACGAAGCAAAGCAGCCGAAGCGAAGGTTCTGCTACCGGGGATTGCCTTGCGAGACCTTCTAAAACAGGGATGTTTTAGAAGAGCCCCCATGGATGGGTTCACGGCGTGTCTCGCAAGGCAATCACCGGTAACAGGACCGCCACCATAGAAGTTCTGTGCGAGCGATGGACCTCGGGAGCTTCGTAGAGGAGGTGGTGGCGGCCCCGCTGCAGGGAAGCGTTTCCGGGACACGCCGTAAACCCATCCCTGGGGGCTCGGCTGCGGCCGTCCTGGCCGCAGACGGTCCCGGAAACGCTTCCCTGCAGCGGGGCCTTCACATCGTCGTTATAGGTTCTTGAGGACCTTCAGTGGTCAGAAAATAAATTACTTTTCGGAGTTCTCATCATCATCGAAGAGATGGCCCAGCTTGCCCTTTTTGGTGGACAGGTAATTCAGGTTGTGGGGGTTACGGCCAGACTGATGTGGAAGGCGCTCGGTAACCGTCACGCCCAGGTCTTCCAGCGCCTTCACCTTGCGCGGGTTATTGGTCATCAAACGAATCGACTGAATACCCAGATGATCGATCATCGGCTTCAGGATCGAATAATCCCGCATATCCGCACCAAAGCCCAAACGCTCATTGGCCTCCACCGTATCCGCCCCACAATCCTGCAACTTGTACGCACGGATCTTGTTCAGCAGACCGATACCACGGCCCTCCTGGCGCAGGTAAAACACCACACCGCGCCCCTCCGTCGCAATCCGATGCAACGCATACTGCAACTGCGCACCGCAATCACAGCGTAGAGAGAACAGCGCATCTCCCGTCAGGCACTCAGAGTGAATACGGGCCAGCACCGGCGCATCGGTATCCAGGTCACCCATGGTCAGGGCAACATGCTCCTTACCGGTTTCCACCTCCTCAAAACCATGCATCTCAAACATACCCCACGACGTGGGCAGCTTGGAGGATTCCACATAGCGAATGGTCAAACTGATACCTCGCGATCCATCAAAATCGTCATCAATTGCGCGCACGGAGCAACAACAGGCCATCCTGCTGCTGCATATCCACACGGCTCAAAAAACTGTTACCCAGCAACGTCACGCGGGGAAAGTCACTCCCCAATACCGTGGCTTCCACATTGTGGACAGTGATGCCACCGATGGTGACGCTGCTCAACTGAATATGATACGCCTGTTCCACGCCGCTGGCAGTGGAAACAGTCACCGGTTTTGCACGGCTCAGATCGAGCCCCAGACTTTTTGCCATGGGATAGTTCAGGGCAATGCTGGTCGCACCGGTATCCACCATCACCGGCACCCGTCGGCCGTTGATCCACGCGGTGGTGCTGTAATGGCCACGGCTGTCCGGGTTCAAGCGGACTTCCGCTTTGCTTACTTTGGCATAACTGGCGGCCACCGGTGCTGCCAGGGAAAGCCGCTGCTCGCGGCCATTCATTTCGATCAACGCATAATCGCTGGTGACCGAGACCAGTTTCACTCCCTCGGGGGAGGTCTTGCCGGACTTCAACAAGCGCTTATTGCCCTCAATCTCGAACATGGCACTGCTGCCAAAGATCGCCTGCAGACGCACATCCTGCGCGATGGTTTGCAGTGGTATCAGAAAGAATCCCGCAAGGACAATTCCAAGCCCTCTTCTGACTCCACGATTACGCTCTTCAATCCCTTTACTCATCGGCGTCCTGCCTCAGAAAGTGGTTAATAGATAGACCGTGCCCTGTAACACCAGCGCGGCGTAGATACCGGCGAGTATATCGTCCAGCATGATCCCGAGACCACCGTGAACCCGGCGGTCGACCCAGCCGATGGGCGGGGGTTTGGCGATATCGAAAATGCGGAACAGTACAAATCCGTACAGGGCCCACAGCCAGCCGGCGGGCGCCATAAACATGGTGAGCCAGTAACCGACAAATTCATCCCACACGATGCCGCCGTGATCGTGTACTCCAAGCTTTTTCGAGGCGGCACCACACAGGTAGCAGCCGAGAATAAACGTGACCACGATGACCGCCATATAGGCGGGCGCGGACAGAAACTGCAATCCATACCAGATCGGGACTGCGGCCACAGTTCCGAAGGTGCCCGGGGCCTTTTTCGCCAGACCAGATCCGAAGCCGAAGGCGAGAAACAGTACCGGACTGCGCATGAGCTGAGAGAAAGTCGGGGTCATCTTTTCGTTATCCTGCCGTTCAGAAGTGCCGGTAGCCGGTGTGTTCGGGTTGCCAGGGGCTGCCACTGCGCAGCAGGCGTATGCCCTTTTCCGCGGTCATTCTACCAATCGCGGTGATCGGCAGACCATGGGCCGCTCCGGTATCAAAAACCGCCTGCAGATGCTGCTCCGGCACGGTGAAACAGAGCTGGTAGTCATCGCCGCCCGTCAACGCGGTTTCCAGCGCACGGGTAGGCATATCCTCTTCGCCCTGCTTCCTCAGCATCGTCTCTACCAGCGCCGCCACCGGCACCTGCTCAGTAGTCAGCTCGGCGCCGAGATCGCTGGCTTCACAGATATGCCCCAGGTCTCCAAGCAAGCCGTCGGAGATATCCAGCGCGGCCGAAGCATAGTCGCCAATCAGGTGCGCAATCTCGAATTGCGGCTCGGGGAAATAGTAAGCGGCGTCCGCCTGCTGCCGCTGTTCATTACTCACCGGTTCTTTGCCGGTGACAATGGGCAACGCGGCGGTGGCGGCGCCGAGAGGGCCGGAGACGAAGATATGATCGCCGGCACCGGCACCGTCGCGCCGCAGCGGTCGCTCGCAGGTACCGGTGACCTGGATGGTGATGGACAGCGGGCCCTTTGTCGTGTCGCCGCCTACCAGGGTAATCCCATGCTGTCTGGCGGTATCCGCGAGCCCGCGGGCGAATGGCTCCAGCCATTCGGCGCTGTTTTCCGGTAACGTCAGGGCGAGGGTAAACCACAAAGGTGTGGCGTTCATGGCGGCGAGGTCGGAGAGGTTGACCCGCAGGGCGCGGCTGGCGATTTTGTAGGGATCGGCGTCCGCGGGAAAGTGCACGTCGGCCACCAGGGTATCGACACTGGTGGCGAGCATTTTGCCAGCGGGTGGGTTCAGCAGGGCACAGTCGTCGCCGATGCCCAATTCCACACTCCTGGCAGCACCACTGCCCGGTTCACCTGCCTGAATACGGGAGGCAAAGTACTCCCGAATCAGTTCAAATTCACCGGGGCCGGACATGGGCGGGCATCAGCCTTTGTCGGCCTGGACTTCGGCGCTGCGCACTTGGACAGCCACTTTGTCGAGGATGCCGTTGATGTATTTGAACGCGTCGGTGGGGCCGAATTTTTTCGCCAGCGCGACCGCTTCGTTGATCACGACTTTGTAGGGGACGTCGATGCGGTTTTGCAGTTCGTAGGTGGACATGCGCAGCAGGGCGCGGGATACCGGGTCCAGTTCTTCGACACCGCGGTCGAGGAAGGCGGCGTAGGTGCCTTCGACGTCATCGAGGTTTTTCGCTACGCCGTGGAACAGATCGCGAAAGTAGTCGACGTCGGTTTTGCTCATGTCGTTGTCGGCATGAAACTCGGCTTCGATGGTGTTCAGGCTGGCGCCGGCAATCTGCCATTGATACAGGGCCTGCATGGCGTAGTGACGGGCCTTGCGGCGGGCGGATGCGGTTACGGTCATTTCAATTCAGTCCGGTTCAGATTTTGCCCAGCAGGGAGACCATTTCGAGGGCGGTTTCTGCGGCTTCGCAGCCTTTGTTGCCGGCTTTGGTGCCGGAGCGTTCGATGGCCTGTTCGATGGAGTCTACGGTGAGTACGCCGAAGGTCACAGGGATGCCGGTGTTCATGGAAACCTGGGCAAGACCTTTGGTGCATTCGCCGGCGACGTATTCAAAGTGCGGGGTGCCACCGCGGATGACGGCACCCAGTGCGATGATGGCATCGAACTTTTTGCTTTCGGCGAGTTTCTGCGCGGCCAGTGGGAACTCGAAGGCGCCGGGGGCGTAGTAGATGGTGATGTCTTCGTCTTTGATGCCTTTGCGACGCAGGGTATCCAGCGCGCCGTCTTTGAGGCTCTCTACCACGAAGCTGTTCCAGCGGCTGACCAGCAGTGCATATTTACCGGTGCTGCCGATGAAATCCCCTTCGATGACTTTGATATTGCTCATGATCTTTTTCCGTTTTCTGTTTTTTCCACTTCGGGCCTTTTTAGAGCTTCGGCCCGCTTTTAGTGGCGGCGGAGCACCAGGGATGCGTTTTCAGGACCGCTGTAAACCCATCCTTGGGCGCTGCGGCGCAAACATCCTGTTTGCGACGCTCCTGAAAACGCATACCCGGCACTCCGCCTTCAATTCAAGGTTTTGAGTTCTTACTTACCGGTCAGATCTCATCTGCGTTCAGATATTCTTCCACTTCCAGATCAAAGCCAGAGATGGCGCTGAACCGGAACGGTGCACTCATCAAACGCATTTTGCGCACTTTCAGGTCGCGCAGAATCTGTGAGCCGGTGCCCACCTGCTTGTACACCTGATCCTGGCTGGGGCGCTGCTGTTTGCCGCTGATCAGCCAGTCGATACTCTCTTCAATTTCCTCGGTAGTTTCGTTGTGGCAGATCACCACTACGACGCCCTTGCCCTCTTCCGCCACTTTTTTCAGGGCGTTGCGGAAGGTCCAGGGTTCATACTTCTCGTCGCCACGGCGCAGGCTGAAGACGTCGCGCAGGGTGCTGGCGACATGAACGCGCACCAGGGTCGGCTCTTCCGGGTGAAACTCCCCCAGGGAGAAGGCGAAGTGGCGTTCGCGGCGGGCTTTGTCTAGATAGGTGCGCAGGCTGAATTCGCCGAATTCGGTATGCACTTTGCGCTCATTGACGCATTCGACGGTTTTCTCGTTTAGCGCGCGATAGGTGATCAGATCGGCGATGGTGCCGATCTTGAGATTGTGCGTTTTGGCGAATTTTTCCAGGTCCGGGCGGCGGGCCATGGTGCCGTCTTCATTCATGATTTCGACGATGGCGGCGGCGCCTTCGAACCCGGCCAAACGCGCGAGATCACAGCCGGCTTCGGTATGGCCGGCGCGGCTCAGTACGCCGCCGGCCTGGGCCTTGATCGGGAAGATGTGGCCGGGCTGGACGATGTCGGCGGGTTTGGCGTTGCGAGCGACGGCGGCGCGAATGGTGCGGGCGCGGTCGGCGGCGGAGATGCCGGTGGTGACGCCTTCGGCGGCTTCGATGGAGACGGTGAAGTTGGTGCTGAACTGGGCGCCGTTGTCGCGAGACATCAGCGGCAGGTCGAGCTGTTCACAGCGCTCGGCGGTGAGGGTCAGGCAGATGAGACCGCGGGCGTGGGTGGCCATGAAGTTGATATCTTCGGGCCGGACCTGCTCGGCTGCGATCACGAGGTCACCCTCGTTTTCACGATCTTCGTCGTCCATCAGGATGACCATTTTGCCCTGACGGATATCGTCGATCAGTTCTTCAACGCTATTCAGTTCCATAAAACCTCTGGTCTTTTCGATCTACCTGCTTGGTCGATCACAAATGTCTCAAGTTGCACCGTTCTTCGATGCGAAGCCAACAGTCCGAAATCACTTCGTAGCCAGATCCGTGGCGCGCCTACTACCGGGTAAAGCTTTGCGAGACACGCCGTGAACCCATCCATGGGGGCTCTTCCGCGAGGTCCCTCTCGCGGAAGGTCTCGCAAAGCTTTACCCGATAGCAGCCGCTTCAATTCAAACTTCTCAACTTGCACCACTTTCTGATGCGAAGGTCCTGTCGCTGGGCAGGACCGCCACCCCGATGGATAAAAGTCACCTATCAAACTCGGTGTTCAGGCCTTGTAGAAACCGTGCTGCGCCAGAAACTCCATTGTCAGCCCGTCATTTTTTGACTGGGCGGCGGCATCTCCCAAGAGTAGCCGTTCCAGGTAGCGCGCAATCAGGTCCACTTCCAGGTTCACCCGGGTGCCCGCCTGATAGCCGCCGATCACGGTTTCGGCGATGGTGTGCGGCACGATGGTGAGTTCAAACTCCGCGCCGTCTACCGCGTTCACCGTCAGGCTGGTGCCGTCGATGGTGATCGAGCCCTTGTGGGCGATGTACTTGGCCAGCTCATCCGGGGCGCGCAGGCGGAACTGTTCCGCGCGGGCGGTGGATTTGCGCCACACCACTTCGCCGATGCCGTCCACGTGGCCGCTGACCATATGGCCGCCGAGGCGGGTCTGTGGCGTCAATGCCTTTTCCAGATTGACCCTGTCGCCCTGCTTCCAGTTGCCCACGGTGGCGACGGCGAGGGTCTCCGCGGAGACGTCCGCCCAGTAGCCATCGCCGGGCAGATCCACCACGGTCAGGCAGACGCCGTTGGTGGCGATACTGTCGCCCAGCTTTACGTCGGAGAGATCCAGCTTGCCGGTTTTGATCCGTACACGCAGGTCGCCGCCACTGGGTTGCAGTGCGGTGATTTCTCCAACGGCTTCTACGATTCCTGTGAACATAAATGGAACCTGTTAGCGCTCAATGTCAGTCGTTGCCGTAATGCGCCAGTCGTGGCCGACTGCGCGCATGTCGGTAATGGTGATCGGCAGCATGGAACCCATGCGGGCGATCGGCAGCTCGAACAGCGGTCTGGCGCTGGAGCCGAGAATCTTGGGCGCCATGTAGACGATGATTTCATCCACATGGCCCTGGTACATAAATTCACCGGAGAGGGTTGCACCGCTCTCCACCAGTACTTCGTTGCATTCGCGACGGGCCAGTTCTTTCAACAGTTCACCCAGGTGTACCCGGCCGTTTTTGTCCGCGGGCAGCTCCAGCACCTCGGCGCCGGCTTTTTCCAGCCGCGCGCGCCGCTCGCTATCGGCGGCAGATGTCGTGACCACCAATGTGGGGGCGATGCCCTGCAAAATAAAGGCTTTCGCCGGCGTGCGCAGTTTGCTGTCCACAATCACCCGCAGGGGCTGCTTTTCTGCCGCGTCTGCTGCTTCCGCCTCGGGCAGCGCCAATTCTTCCGGACGCACATTCATATTCGGGTTGTCGTCGCGCACGGTATCCACGCCAGTGACAATGGCGCAGCTGCGCGCGCGCAGGTTCTGCACATCGGCGCGGGCGGCGGGGCCGGTGACCCACTTCGACTCGCCGCTGGCCATCGCGGTGCGGCCATCGATACTCATGGCGGACTTGGTCCGTACCAGGGGCAGACCGAGAGTCATGCGCTTGATAAACCCGGGGTTCAGCGCCCGACAGGATTCTTCCAGCAACGGGCCTTCCACTTCAATGTCCGCATCGCGCAGTTTCTGTAACCCATTGCCGCTGACACTGGGGTTGGGGTCTTGCATGCCGAAAACGACCTTGGCGACACCGGCGGCGATCAGGGCGTCGGCGCAGGGGCCGGTCTTGCCGCTGTGACTACAGGGTTCCAAGGTGACATAGGCAATATTGCCACGCGCTTTCTCTCCGGCATCTTGCAGGGCTTTCACCTCCGCGTGCCCTTCTCCGGCGCGCTTGTGCCAGCCTTCACCGACGATATTACCGTTGCTATCGGCAATCACACAGCCGACGCGGGGATTGGGCATGGTGGTATAGGTACCGCGCTCAGCCAGTTGAATGGCGCGGGCCATCAGCTCTCTCGGGGTCACTGGGCACCTCCGGACTCGCCGGAAGATTTACCGCGGGTATTGAGACGCTCGATCTCATCACTGAAGTCGCTGACGTCTTCAAAGCGGCGGTACACGGAGGCAAAACGGACAAACGCCACCTGATCCAGCTCGCGCAGCTGCTCCATCACTAGTTCGCCGATATGCATGGCCGGGAGCTCGCGCTCGCCGGTGGCCTGTAGGGCGTGTTTGATCTGGGCCACGGCGGCTTCCACCCGCTCGGTGCTGACCGGGCGTTTCTCGACCGCACGCTGGATACCGGCGCGGAGCTTGTCTTCGTTGAAGGGCTCACGCTGACCGTTCTGTTTGACGACCCGGGGCAGGACCAGCTCGGCGGTCTCGAAGGTGGTGAACCGCTCGTGACATTGCAGGCACTCGCGCCGACGGCGCACCTGGTCGCCATCGGCTACCAGGCGGGAGTCTACGACTTTGGTTTCATCTGCGCTGCAGAAGGGACAGTGCATGGAGAGTGGGCCCTATCAGAAAATGCGCGGCAGTTTACCACACGACAACGATTTAGGCCTGAACTGCGCACCGCACAGCGGACAGCGCTGCGCGGTTAAATATCTTCCCGCTCGATAATCCGCTGCCACAGCTTGTGGCGCAGGGCCAGGATACGCGGCTCGGTGGCCGCTGGGATCCACGTGCGCTCCAGCACTTCCGGGCTCGGGTAGACAATGGGGTTGCTGCGCAGTGCCGGGTCCACCAGGTCCTGGGCATCCATATTGGCGTTGGCGTACTGGGTCTCGTTGCTGATGCCGGCAATCACGTCCGGGCGCATCAGGTAATTGAGGAACTCATAGGCTTCATCAATGTTACTCGCGGCCGAGGGGATCGACACCACATCGATCCACAGCGGAAAGCCCTCTTTCGGCATCACATAGCGGATATCAAACGGCTTGCCGGCCTCTTTTGCCATCTGCTGCGCCACCAGCACATCGCCGCTCCAGGCGTGAGCAATACAGCGCTTGCCGCTGGCCAGGTCTTCCACATATTCACCGGAGTCGAAATCGGTGACATGCAGGCGCACCTTCGACAGCAGGTTGGCCACCATGAACTGGTGCGCCATGCTCATGGAGTTGGGCTCTTTGCCCAGATACTTGAGCGCCACATCAAAAATTTCCTCCGGCGAGCGCATCAGGGTGGCATTGCAGTGATCGAGTTTGCCGAGGTTTTCCGGGTCAAACAGCAGATCCCAGCTGTCGTCCGGCAACTGGCCGCCAAAGGCCTTGCGCACCGCCTGCACGTTATAGCCAATACCCACGGTGCCCCACAGGTACGGGAAGGCGTATGCATTGTCCGGGTCAAACACGGCCAGGCGCTGCATGAAGTTGGGGTCGTTGTTGGACCAGTTGGTGATCCGGCTGCGATCCAGCTTCTGCAGCTGTCCGGCGGTAATGTATTTGGGGATGTTATTGGAGCCGGGGACGATCACGTCGAAGCTTCGCCCCTCTTCCAGCCATACCTGCTCCAACTCTTCGATATCGTCGAACTCGAAATAGTGCACCTCAATGCCGGTGGCTGCTTCAAAGTTGGCGATGGTGTCGTCGGCGATGGACTCGGACCAGTTGGCGAAATGGAGCTCTCTCGCCTGCGCCCCAAACGCAAACCCGAAAACAACGGTCAGAATGACCAATAGATTGAATACTGGACGCATACTCTACCCTCGCTCCGCAGCCGTGCTGCGCGGTTATTCAAAGCTGATCACCGTGCATTCCAGCGACTGGCGAAAAGCATCGAATCCTGAAACCGCTTGGACCCGAAAGTACCGGCCGCTTGCGCGAACCGCCAATGAGCAACAAATCCCTCGTGCTGCTGAATCCGGGTGCAAAATCCGAGCCCGGCCGACCTCGCTCCGCTCCCGAATAAAACAAGAACTGAATTCGAATTCGGTTTTCAAGGCCGCGTATTAAAACAGAAACCACCAGTCATTTCACAGAACCGAGAACAACTTTCCATATTGGATACAGCACAAACAAAAAACGGCCCCTATAAAGGGACCGTTTCTGTCGAATCCGACTGTCGCCGGGTCGATATGGCAGCCGACGAATAGCCGGCCTCTCAGCTCACCCCTTGTAGACGGGGAACTTGGCGCAGATTTCCAGCACCTTGGCTTTTACCTCGGCAATGGTGGCATCCGCGTCGCCCTTTTCCAGTGCATCCAGCACGTCGCAGATCCAGTGGGTGAGCTGCTTGGTCTCTTCCACACCGAAACCGCGGGTTGTGATGGCGGGGGTACCCACACGCAGACCGCTGGTGATAAACGGGGAGCGCGGGTCGTTGGGGACCGCGTTCTTGTTCACGGTGATATTGGCGTTGCCCAGGGCTGCATCCGCATCTTTACCGGTGTATTCCTTGCCGATCAGATCCACCAGCATCAGGTGGTCGTCGGTACCGCCAGAGACGATGTTGATACCGCGATCGAGGAAGGTCTCCGCCATGGCGCGGGCGTTCTCGACCACTTTTTTCTGGTAGGCCTTGTATTCCGGGGTCATGGCTTCCTTGAAGGAAACCGCCTTGGCCGCGATCACGTGCATCAGCGGGCCACCCTGACCACCGGGGAATACCGCGCTGTTCAGCTTCTTCTCGATCTCTTCATTGGCCTTGGCAATGATCAGACCACCACGGGGACCGCGCAGGGTTTTGTGGGTGGTGGAGGTGACCACGTCCGCGTGCGGTACCGGCGTCGGGTACTCACCCGCGGCAACCAGACCGGCCACGTGAGCCATGTCCACCATCAGGTAGGCGCCTACTTTGTCGGCGATCTCACGGAATTTACCCCAGTCCATAATGCGGCTGTAGGCGGAGAAGCCGGCGACGATCATCTTCGGCTTGTACTCCAGCGCCAGCCGCTCCACTTCCTCGTAGTCCACTTCGCCGGTTTCCGGGTTCAGGCCGTACTGCACCGCGTTGTACATCTTGCCGGAGAAGTTGACCTTGGCACCGTGGGTCAGGTGGCCGCCGTGGGCCAGACTCATACCCAGTACGGTGTCGCCCGGGGCGCACAGGGCCTGGTAGACCGCGGCGTTGGCCTGGGAGCCGGAGTGGGGCTGAACGTTCGCGTAGTCGGCGCCGAACAGTTCCTTGGCGCGCTCAATGGCCAGCGCCTCAACCTTGTCCACATATTCACAGCCACCATAGTAACGCTTACCCGGGTAACCTTCGGCGTATTTATTGGTCAGGCTGGTACCCTGGGCTTCCATCACCGCCGGGCTGGTGTAGTTTTCCGAGGCAATCAGCTCGATGTGTTCTTCCTGGCGACGGTCTTCGTCCTGAATGGCGGACCATACATCCGGATCGTAAGAAGAAAGGGTGACGGATTTATCAAACATGGTATTCCCTCGGATGATAAGGCGCGGGTCGCGCAAGCATAATCTCGACAAGGGCAAATCCCGACCCGTTTGTGACCGGCCCGCCCCAGAAAGCGGCGCATTGTACACCAACGGAGCGGCGTCGGTGCAAAGGGTGCACATGAAACAAATTCAATTCAGCGCCCCTCTTTATTCAAGTTGGACCTGCGGCGGCCTGGTGGTCGCCGCGCCCGAAGGGTGCGGGGCTTGCCCCGAGTCAACGTCTCACAAGACTGTACCCGGCATCGTCACCTTCACCCACATTCCCCATCACAGCAATGCGCGATAACCAGCCACATCCACCAGCTGTCCACGGTAGCCGTAAACCTGCTCCACCAGCTCCGGCTGCAGCAACTCTGTCGGGGTGCCATCGGCCTGCACTCGGCCCTCTGCCAGCATCACCATCCGGTCGGCGTAGCGGGCGGCGAGATTGAGATCGTGCAGCACCGCCACAACGGCGGTGTTTTCGCCGGCGATTGCCCGGGCCAGTGCCAATACCTGGTGCTGATGCTTGAGATCCAGCGCCGAGGTGGGTTCGTCCAACAACAGGATTTTTTCATCGCCGCGCTCCGCCAGGCTCAACTGGGAAAGTACACGAGCCAATTGCACGCGCTGTTTTTCGCCGCCGGACAGGCTGGGAAACAGGCGGTCGCGCAGGTGCCAGACGTCTGCACGCTGCATGAAGTGCTCGATACGCTCCCCCTGCTCCCGCACCGACAGGCTGCCGGGCGCCAGGCCCAGTTGCACGACTTCGCGACAGGTAAACGCGAAACTGAGATTGGAGTGCTGAGGCAGCAATCCGTAGCGACGCGCCAATTGCCGGTGCTCCTTCTGGGTGCGATACCACGCTTCCTGGGGGCGGCCGAACAGCTGGATACTGCCGCTATGAGGCAACTCGCCGCTGATGGCGCGCAGCAGTGAGGTTTTGCCGCAGCCATTGGGGCCGAGCAGCGCGGTAACCTGGCCGGCGGCGAACCCCAGATTGATATCCTGCAGCAGCGGCGACGGCGCTCGGGGATAGGTGATGCAGAGATTGGAGATTCGAATCAGCATTGGCACATTCTCACTCAACACGCCGCTCAGAAAATCTGTCGACGCTGTTGCCACAGCAGGAACAAGAAGAAAGGCGCACCGAGCAGCGCGGTGACGATGCCCACCGGCATTTCCGCTGGTGCAAAAGCGCTACGCGCAATGGTGTCTGCCACCGTCAGCAACAATCCGCCGAGCAGTGCGCTGTAGGGAATCAGAAAACGGTGATCTGGCCCACGTAGCAGGCGCACGATATGCGGCACAACCAATCCCACAAACCCGATAACCCCCGACACGGAAACCGCAGCGCCCATGGCAATACCATTCAGTACGATGATCTGTCGCTTGAGGCCGACCACATCCACCCCCAGATGGCGGGCTTCCGACTCCCCCAGCAACAGCGCGTTCAGATCGCTGGCCCGGGACCAGAGCAGGCCACCGCAGATGGCGAAAATAATTCCGGACACCAGCACACCGGTCCATGTAGCGCCAGATAGGGAGCCCAACTGCCACATGGTCATATCCCGCAACGCGGTATCGGTGGCCACGTAGGCAAACATGCCGAGGGTGGCTCCGGCCAGGGCGGTGATCGCGATACCCGCCAGCAACATCATCACCACGGAGCGTCCGCGGTCACCCAAAACGTACACCAGCCAAGTAGCGAAAATGGCGCCAAAGCTGGCGAAGGCCGGCAGCAACAGCCACTGGATTTTTCCGAAAAAACCTCCCATCCACGCACCGAGAACACCCGTAAGTACACTACCGAACACCAGTACAATGCTCGCGCCCACCGCCGCACCGGAGGAAATACCGATAATGCCTGGCTCCGCCAAGGGGTTGCGGAACATGCCCTGCAACACCGCGCCACAGACCCCGAGGGTGCCGCCCACAATCAACCCCAACAACAATCGCGGCAGGCGAATCTCACCGAGCACCAGCGCGTACTGTTCCGGCACATCCACACTCAACAGCCCGGGCCAGCTCCACTCCATCAAACCGGCAAGAACATCCCGCCAGCTGATCGTCATGGCACCGATACCGAGAGAAACACAGCTTCCTATCAACAGCAGGGCGACCAGCGTCGGTAGCAGGCTTTTATCACTCAGGCGAAATTCCACTGGGTTACCTCAACAAATTGCCATTACTGACCGGCAAATTTTTTATTCAGCTTTTTCGCCTCATCCAGGCTGGCGAGACCGATACCACCCAGCAGCGCATATCCATCAACAGAAAAGAAGGCAGATTGTTTACCTGCCGGGGTCAGCTTCAACAAGGGCTGCCACTCCAACAACGCCGCCCCCCCTTTCAACTGCGCCGCCTGATCACTGGAAAACAGAATCCAGTCCGGACGCAGTTCTAACAGCGCCTCATCGGACAGTTGTTTATAGCCGGCGAACTCCACCGCATTCACACCGCCCGCCAGCCGGATCAGGCTATCCGGACTGGTGCCGGTACCGGCCGCCTTCACACCGCGCCCCTGCTGCGCACGCACAAACAGAATCCGCGGCGGCTTACCCAGCGCCGCGCGCGCTTGCTTCAGGGACGCCAATTGCGCGGCTACCCGCTGCTTGATATCCGCCGCCGGTTTTTCCAGCACCGCGGAGAGTCGATCGATATTCGACAGCAACTGTGCGCCGTTTTCCGCCTCCGGCAATTGCAGGATTTTTACGCCGGAATTTTCCAGCAGCGTGAGCGTATTGGGTGGGCCCATATGCTCGCCGCCAATCAGCAGTTGCGGGTTCTGCGCCAGCAGCCCCTCCACCGGCAACTGCCGGTAGTAGCCCACAACAGGCACTTTCTTGAAATCCGCCGGCAGGCGGGTGGAAGAGTCCACCGCAATCAGGCTGTCGCCACTACCCAGCGCCAGTACCAGCTCGGTAATCGAATGACCTGCACTGATCACCCGCTCGGGCGCTGTCGCGCTGGCACTGCAGGAAAACAGCAACGCGACAATCGCGATACATTGCCGGATGATTTGAGTGTGGATATTTTGAGTCTGGAAGATTCGTGCAAAGGCGCGTCTGTTAAGTCGAGTCATGGTGTGAATCCGGTCGAGTGATTTGATTCCAGTAGCTTCTTTCTATTGTCGGTTTGGCGCTATTGCCCGTTTGCAGTTGACGTATTCGATGCAGTGGACTGTAGCGCGATTTCGGCCACTTCCACGCCCTGCTCCTGCAGCAGCGCAAACAGGTCGAGCATGCGCTGTACCGGCACGTTGCGGTCGCTGGCGAGCGCCACCGGCCGCGTCGGGTCTGCTACCAGTGCCGCCGTCAATGCCCGCTCAAAAGTTTCCCGATCACTGTAGCCCCGATCCCCCAGTCCCCACAGGTCGGGGCCGCGATTGGACAGGGAAATGGTCAGCGGATCTGTGGGCATGGCTTCTGATACACGCTCGCTGGCCGGGAGATCCATGGGCAGCGAGGAAAACCGCATATTGGCGGTCAACAGCAGAAATACCAGCACGATAAAGATGATATCCAGCAGCGGCGTCAGGTCCGGTGCCAGGTTAGCCAGGGAAAACTCCCGTCGATCGGGGGGATTGATATTGATCACGACGCGGACACTGCCAGTTCACAGTCCCGACGGCGTTTCTGCACCGCCAGTTCGCGCCTGCAGGCACAGGGGTCGAGCCCTTCCAGCCACAGGTTGCCGCGATTGAACAGGTGCTCGAGATCCGCCACGGTGCGGTCACTCCACATGGCCAGCAGGTGCGCGCCGGAGATCGCCGGCAGCGCCACGATCAGGCCCGCGGCGGTGGTGTTCATCGCCATCCCCAGGCCGTCGGCCAACAGCGCCGGAGTGACCGGATCGTTGCTGCCGGAAAGACCCGCAAACATGCCGATCAGGCCCAGTACCGTACCCAGCAGCCCCACCAGCGGGCTGACGATACCGACCACCATCAACAGGCGCAGACCACTGTGCAACTGGCGGCGCTGATCCTGCAGCCAGACGGCGGCCACTTCTTCCCGCTGCACCTTCTCCGCATTGCGATGCTGCAACAACAAAGCGGTGGCGCGGCTCGCCAGCGCACGCTCATTGCTGCACTGCTCACCGAGGCGATCCAGCCCGGCCTCCCCGGTGCACTGGAGACGCCTGAAAGCGCCGGTGATGCCCCGGTGCCCGGTAGATACCAGGAACCACAGGCGCTCGCCCAGCAGCGCCACGGTGAGCGCGGAGAGGATCAGCAGCGGCCACCCCATGGGGCCCAGCTGGACAAAGAATTCAGACCAGTTTTGATGTTCGAACATAATTTGCTTTTCCAACTCTATCTACTGGCAAGTGGTCACAGGGAAAACCGGATCGGCAGGCGCACCCGCGACAAGCGCGTGCGACCGTTTTCCCGATAAGGCAGAAACTCCCAGTTCTTTACCGCCGTCAACGCCGCCTCATCCAGGCTGTCGATCCCGGAAGATTGCAACAGGCTGCGCATCACCTGCGCACCATTGCGGTCCAGCTGAACTTCCACCACCACCGTGCCCTGCTGTCGACGCTGTCGCGCCAGCTCCGGATACGCCGGTGCGGCGGGCGGGCTGGCAAACGCCGGGCGCTCTACCAGCACGGGCTCGTCGCTCACACTCAGCTGCGTGTTCTGCCGTGCACTCGCAGCCGGGGACGACTGCGAATCCGACGGCGGATCGACGTCTGCTTCCGGCACAGACTCGCTCGCCGGCGGTACGGGCCTAGTGGACTTCGGGGGCTGTTCTTTACGCGGCTGTTTTTGCGCTGTTTTCTGGTTTTTCACCACGTTCTGGCGCGGCTTGTGCGCTTTCGGTTTTTCTGACGGCTGCTGTTTTTCTGGTACAGCGTGGGAAGCTGGCTCCGCCAACGCGCTTTCCGTCGGTGCCACGGCGGCCATGTGCGATGCCGCCAGGCGTAGTTGCCCCAGCTTCAGTGCCACGGCACCGCCGGGCGCCTTCATTTCCGGCGCAGGCGCAGCCCACAACAACCAGCCATGCAGGGCCAGCGAGATGAACAACATGATGGACAACCGGGCTTTCACGAAAGTAGCCACTCTCTCTTTGTATCAGTCTCTCTGGGAATCAGCCTGTGTACGTCTGTTCGGTGGTGATTACCTGCTCGCCTTGCTTTATGCATCCCCTGCCATAAGGCCCGCTACAAGCACCCCAGCCCCAACTGCCAGAGTGCGCAACGAAGGTTAGCAACCTGCAGATACAATATCAAACGATAATAGTTCGTATTTACAATATCGATATCCAGCACTATCATTCGGCACAGACGTACCAGGCCGCCAGTGCATAAAACGAACATGACTGGCGCCGGGCGCACCGCATCGACAGGAATCATCAAAAAGGGGGCACCGACATGGGCCAATTCAAGGCAGCACGCGCAGGTAATACACTGACACTCAATCCGCTGGCAGCAGCCGTACTGGCACTGGGCGCCTCAGGCGCCCTGGCACAGGACAGCAATAGCGACGATCAACCGGTTATCCAGTTTGGCGAAGTACTGGTCGCCGCAGACCGCAACCCAGCTGCGAAAGAAAAGGATGAAAGCACCGTTGTCGTTGAGCGCGTGCAGCTGGAAGAGCAACAGCCGGAATCCATTGCCCAGGCGCTGAAATATGAACCGAATATCGAAGTGGTAGGCGGGCCCCGCTACTCGAACCAGGCCCCGAACATTCGCGGCCTGTCCGGTGTACGCGTGCTGCAGACCATCGACGGTGCGCGCCAGAACTTCAATTCCGGCCACCGCGGTACCTATCAACTGGACCCGGAACTGCTCAAGCAGGTAGAAGTGAAGAAAGGCCCGGCGTCCAGCCTGTGGGGTTCCGGCGCCATTGGCGGCGTGGTGGCTCTGACTACCAAAAATGCCGGCGATCTGCTGAAAAACGGCCAGGCCGTCGGCGGTTACCTGAAAGAAGAACTGGGCACCAATGGTGACTCCACCGAGACCACCGCAGCTGTCTATGGCAAGTCTGGCGACTTCGATTACCTGGTAAACGGCTCTGTTTCAGAAAACGACCATGTTGAAATCGGCGGCGGCGAAACACTGGAAAACAGCGCCAGTGAAAACACCGCACTGCTCGCTCGCGGCGGCTTCCAGATCAGCGACAACCAGCGTTTCGATATTGCCCTGCGTCACAGCAACCGCGAGGAAGGCGTTCCCTCCAACCCCAACACGAATGTAGGTAGCAGTTCACCGCTGGTGGAGCGCGATATCACCGACCAGAATGTGACCGCGAACTATCTGATACAAGCCGGTAAAAGCAAGTACACCAGCGGTGCCGCCAGCCACACCACCAAGATAACCCTGTACCGCAACGAGACCCAGTTCGACGAATTCCGCCCCACCATGGGAGTCGACGGTCAAAATGACAGTACTGAGATCAACACCACCGGCATTGCCGTTACCAATGCCACCGAGGGCCTGGGCGCCCAATGGGTGTATGGCCTCGATTGGTATCAGGACGACGTGACCACCGTGCGCGATGGCGACAATCGCCCCGCTGACATGAACGCCGATACCGATGTACTGGGTCTCTACGCGCAGGCGGATTTCACGTTTGCCGATGTACTGACCCTGACCCCCGGCGTGCGCTACGACCGCTTCGAGGCGGAAAGCGACCAACTGACGGATTCCGCCCGCGACGATAGCGCGGTTTCCCCATCCTTCGCCGCGTCAGTCAAAGCCGCCGAGTGGATGACCCTCACCGCCAGCTACGCGCGTGCCTTCCGCGCGCCGGGTACTGACGAGATGTACACTCAGGGTACACATTTCTGTTATTTCCCGGGCGTCTGCAACACATTTGTTCCCAACCCGGATCTGGCAGCGGAAGAAGCGCAGAACTCCGAACTTCGCGCGGACTTTTCTTTCAGCGGCCTAGTCACCGAGAGCGATCAGCTGACCGCCAGTGCCACCGTATTCCGCAATAAGGTGGACAACTTTATCGAGCAGCTGGTAGTAAATCCGCACCCGAATTTCTTTTTCCCCATGAACACGACTTACCAGAATGTGGACGAGGCGGAACTCAAGGGATTCGAGTTAGGAGCCAATTATCGGGTCAACGATCTGGCGCTGGGCCTGAGCTACGGCCAGACCGAGGGTAAGGACCTGAGTGACGGGAGCTATCTGAGTAATATTCCTGCAGACAAATGGGTATTGGACCTGGGTTACTACTTCCTGCAGCGCGACGTTAAAACCGGCCTGCGCACTTCGGTGGTTTCCGCCCAGGACGAATTACCGTCGGAAGAAACCCGCACATTCGACAGTTACACCCTGGCAGATGCCTACGTGACCTGGGAACCGGCTACCGGCAACCTGAACGGCCTCAAGCTGGGTCTGGCCCTGGACAACCTGACCGATGAGGAATATCGCGTGGCCTTCCAGGAACTGTATATGCCCGGCCGCAACATTAAACTGTCTGCGAGCTACCGTTTCTGACACTGGATTTTAAATAGTTTTGTGGCGGTACCGCTACCGGGTGCAGCTTTGTGAGACACGCCGTAAACCCATCCTTGGGGGCTCTGCAAAAACATCCATGTTTTTGAAGGTCTCACAAAGCTGCACCCGGTAGCGGCCCCTTCACAATGGGCTTTTCTAAACACCAACTCTCTTCCAGTGCCCAAAAGAATTGCTCAGGAAATGTTATGCAAGCAAAAGTACAGCAACTACTCGCCAGTGAATCCGGCTACACCCTGGAACAGATGGCGAAGGTGCTCGACACCAGTGTGCGGGAAATCATTGCCAACCTGCCGGCGGAAATGGCCACCCTCGCTGACAACAACGCGGTGTGGCAACTGATCGAAGAGCTGCCTACCTGGGGCAAAGTTACGGTCATCGTGCAGAGCGAGGGCTCGGTATTTGAATTCAAAGGTGAATTTCCGAAAGGCAGTATTGCCCGAGGTTACTACAACTTTATGCATCACAAAAACCCCTTCCATGGCCACCTGCTGGTAGACGGCCTGGTGGAAGTGGCGTTGGTGAGCAAACCCCACCGGGGGGCTGAAAGCCACTCCATGGTATTTCTGGCACCCAGTGGAAACTGCGTATTCAAAGTCTTCCTCGGGCGGGATGCCGAGCGCAAATTGATCCCGGAACAGGTCAAACGCTTCCAACAACTAAAACAGCAGTTGGCAGTAACAACTGCAGACAATTCTTAACCTGGGGATAAACCCATGAGTGAACAAAACAAGTCCACATCCAAAACCAATGACGGCGCAGATCTTGTCGCCGAGGTGCGCGATTTTATTGCCACCCGCAAGCTGCTGAATCTGGCGAGTCTTACAGCCGACAACCACCCCCACGCCAGCACCGCGCCATTTCTCGCCGCGGATGGTAATTTTTACCTGTTTATTTCCGATCTCTCCGAGCACGCCGCCAACTTGAAGGCCAACAACAAGGCGTCGGTGATATTCAATGCAGATGAGGCGGATACCAAGCAGGCGTTTGCCCGACTGCGGGTTACTTTCAATGTGGATGCGGCGATAATTGATCGCGAACAGCCCTTGTGGCAACAGCGTATCGAACAGCTGCGGGAAAAATTTGGCCCTGTGATAGATCACCTCAAAGACCTGGAGGATTTTCACCTGTTTGAGCTGAAGCCCAGCGGCGGTCGCTACGTCAAAGGCTTCGGCCAGGCTTACGCGCTGGAAGGGCTGGAAAAGCAGGTGGCGCTGCACCTGAAAGATGGCCACAGAGAAAAAGCGCCACAAGGCAGCTCAGAAGAAAAGCTTCAGACTGGCTAACTTTTTAACTTTCGTAGCTGCAGTGGGTACCGGCGAGCTCGCTGAGCGCCACCAGATCAATAATGGCAACCGCACGCCCCCGTACATCGATCAGTCCCTGTTTCTGGAAACGGGAGAACAGGCGGCTGACGGTCTCGGCGGTCAGTCCAAGATAGTTGGCGATATCCATGCGTGCCATGGAGAGAACAAACTCACAGGCGGAATACCCCCGGCGCGCATAGCGGCTGGAGATATTCAGCAACAGTGCCGCCAGGCGCATCTCCGCGGAACGCTTGCCCAGTAGCAGCAGTACATCATTTTCCTGCTTGAGCTCTTCTGAAAAGATGGTGTAGATCTGCTTCTGCAGCGCTGGCACCTTCTGCGCCAACCCTTCCAGCTGGGTGAATGGCAATATGCACACGCTACTGTCTTCCAGTGCTTCCGCGTAGCTCGGGTGCTCACTGCCACTGTAACCATCCAGGCCCAACAGCTCTCCCGGCAAGGCAAAGTGCGTGATCTGGGAATCCCCATCGGCACCAATCACCGCAGACTTGAAGCTGCCGGAACGGATGGCATACAGGCAGGAAAATGGATCTCCGGCGCGGAACAGCAGGTCCCCCGTTTTCAAGGTTTTCTTGTTGCGGGTGATCTGTTCGAGCTGCTCGACCTCTTCATCTGCCAACCCGGTGGGCAAGCAGAGTTTCCGGACCGAACAACTGCCGCAACTAACCGCTGGAGACGGGTTTTTCATAGTCAAATCACGCGGGGTCAATGTTCTACTGGTGGTTGTTCTATTGGTGTGTTCAGAATTGTATCTGCAACCGGCGCTTATAGCACCCGCGAGTAGCGGGCGTCCGAGCACGCACCATGCAGATGGGTGTCAAAGGACGCGGCGATATTGCGCAGGAACCAGCGCCCGCGCTCGGTGACGACAAAGTCAGTCTGGGTCTCTTCCACCAGGCCATCGGCAATCAACGGTTGCAGCCGGGCAAGATCCGCACGGAAGTACTGTGTGAATGGCACCGCGGTGCGTTGTGAGAGCTCGCCCTTGCTCACGCGCAGGTGGCACATCAGCTCCATGATCAACCACCGGCGCAGCCGGTCGTCCGCGGACAGCTGCCAGCCGCGATGGATTGCCTGGCCCCGCGCCGAGATCGCCGCGGCGTATTCCTTCAGGCGGTGCGCGTTCTGCCAGTAGCCATCGCGGCTGTAACTGATCGCCGAAGCACCCAGCCCCACCAGTGCGTCAGCGGGCATCAGGGTATATCCCTGGAAATTACGTGCGAGGCGCCCCTCCCGCGCCGCTACCGCCAGGCCATCCTCCGGGCGCGCGAAATGATCCATGCCGAGAAACTGGTAGCCGGCATCGGTCAGCCGCCTCGCCGCAGTCAACTGCATGGCGATCTTCTCCATCGGCGACGGGATCAGGTCGCAGCTGATCAGGCGCTGAGCCTTGAAGCGGTCTGGCAGATGGGCGTAGTGATACAGCGCGATCCGGTCCGGTGCCAGCGCCAGCACGGTATCGATAGTCCGCTCGAGACTGTCCACATTCTGCCCCGGCAGCCCGTAGATCAGATCGTAGGAGATAGATTCAAACCCGCGCTCGCGGGCCCGCTCAGTGAGCGTCCGCACCTGTTCCGGGTTGCAGATACGGTTGATGGCCTGCTGCACTGCCGGATTGAAATCCTGAATCCCCATGCTGAGCCGGTTGAACCCGAGGCGCTGCAGTGTACCCAGAGTTTCCAACTCCAGGGTGCGCGGGTCTGCCTCGATACTGTATTCCACGTCGCTGCCCGCGCGCAGATCAAAGATCTCGCCAAGCCCCGCAAGCAAACGTTCCAGATCCGAATCGCTGAAGAAGGTGGGCGTGCCGCCGCCGAGATGCAATTGCACTACCG
The DNA here is from genome assembly GCF_020991125.1 of Microbulbifer celer. Taxonomy (NCBI): domain Bacteria; kingdom Pseudomonadati; phylum Pseudomonadota; class Gammaproteobacteria; order Cellvibrionales; family Microbulbiferaceae; genus Microbulbifer; species Microbulbifer celer. The sequence continues at coordinate 129,417 of NZ_CP087715.1, read as the reverse complement.
GCACCGCGGCCACTCGGTCCCGATACCACTGCGCTTCCTGCAGCAGATTACTCAAGTAGCTGGAAGCCAGACCATACTGGCGGGTGATGACCTTATTGCAAGCACAGAAATAACACAGCGAACGGCAAAACGGGATGTGTACATATAAGGAAAGTGAATCCACCTGTTGCAGTGAGGACCAGGGCTCCGCGCCCGCTAATGCGGTAAATCGATCTGCGGTGGGGTAAGAAGTGTAGCGCGGACAGGGGCCCGCATAACGGCCCAACAGTTCGGGAGAGAGCGATGCATTTATACTTTGCGCCGCGCCGGCATCACCGACTTCCTGATTGAGCCCCATGATTGTGCCCTCGTTCTTTGTCTCGCCACTTTCGAATGACGAGACAGTACACTGCCCGGGGTTAGCGCCAATTGATCCAGGTCAACTGACGCAGCTTCGGCCTCAGTTGCCCACGGGACGCCGGAACAGGTTCTGGATGCTGGAGAAGTCCAGTGCGCGTATATCGGGATCGCCGCCGTGGAGCTGATAGAGGTTTTTCGCCAGCGCACCAAACGGCGTCGAAGAGGCGCTGCCTGCTGCCGTATCCATCGCAAGTCCGAGATCTTTCAACATCAATGCCACGGAAAATCCCCCGGCATAATCCCGCGCGGCGGGGACATCTTCCATCACTCCGGGGTAGGGGTTGTACTTTTCCAGTGACCAGTTGCCGCCGGAACTCGCGCGCATGATCTCGGAGAGCACACCCGGATCCAAGCCATTATCCACCCCGAGCTGCAGCGCCTCGGCGGTGCCGATCATATGAATCGCCAACAACATGTTGTTGCAGATCTTGGCCACCTGGCCACTACCTGCCGCGCCGGCGTGAAAGATATTCGCCCCCATGGCCGCGAGCACCGGCCGCGCACGATCCACCGCACTGTCCTCACCGCCACACATAAATGACAGGGTCCCCGCCGCTGCCGCCGCGGTACCGCCGGATACCGGCGCATCCAGCGCGTGGATACCGCGATCGGTGGCGGCGGCAATGACCTGTCGGGCGTCGTCCGCAGCAATCGTGGAGCAATCGATTAACAGGGTGTGCGGATCCATGACCTGCAACAAACCGCCCTCGCCCAGGTACAATCCACGTACCGCTTCGCCGCTGGGCAACATGGACACTACCGCGTCCGCGCCTTGCACCGCACTCCCGGCACTCGCCGCTTTTTCACAGCCATTGGACGCTGCCTGATCCAGGCTCGGTTGTGACAGATCAAACGCGGTGACCGAAAATCCTTTCTGCACCAGATTGGCCGCCATCGGCCCACCCATATTGCCGAGGCCGATAAAGGCGATGTTTTTGATCGGGTTCATTGGTTTAACTCCATGTATTTATTATTTTTCCAGGGTTGGATGGTGGATCTTGGTTGGTGCATGCGCAAGCTTACCCACCCCACAAAATTGCGTGACCACCGTAGGGGGATAAGCGCAGCGCATCCACCGACTCAGTTAAGGTCCGACAGCGGACTTTCAGCCCACGGCGCCCTGAAGCAGGCCTCCACCAGCTCCGTTTTAACATCTTCCAATCGCGCCGGCTGCCACTGCGGATTTTTGTCCTTGTCGATCAACAGTGCTCGCACCCCTTCTTTTACCTGGCCGTTGCTACACATGTTCACCGCCAATGCCAGCTCCATACGCAACACATCCGCCAGGGACATATGACGGGCGCGGCGCAGCTGCTCCCATACAATCCACGCCGTCAGCGGGCAGCCCGCTTTCATGGTGGCAGAAGCGCGTTGCAGCCATTTATCGTCGCCATCGTAGCTGGCAATGGTGTGGTAGACATCCGGCAAGGTGGCGCCATCGGTCAGCGCCTGAATCGCGTCGTAGTGGGTGCGCAGGTTCGGGGCCGGCGGCTCTCCGGCGGACATTTCCAGGCTCTGCACGGCTTTACTCACCAGAATATGGCGCTGCTCGGGGTCCGAAGTAAATTCGGTGGCCGCCAGATCCGCGAGCAATGCTTCTTTCTGGTCGCTCGGCAGCAGACGGTCGGCCATCCCGCAGTAGAGCGCATCGGTGCCGTTGAACTGGGCCCCGGTGAGGCCGAGGAACAGGCCGGTACGGCCGGGCATACGGTTCAAAAACCAGCTGCCGCCCACATCGGGGAACAGGCCGATGGTGATCTCCGGCATGGCCATGCGTGTGGTTTCGGTGACGATACGGTGGCTGGCACCACTCATGATGCCGATACCGCCGCCCATGACGATACCGTTGCCCCACACCACGATGGGTTTGGGATAGGTGTGAATCCGGTAGTCGAGACGGTATTCCCGGGTGAAGAAGTCTTCCACAAACTGACCGGCCCCCTGTTCCCCGTAGCTACCGGAGGCTTTGTGCAGCGCCACCACATCGCCACCCGCACACAGGGCTTTTTCCCCGGCGCCTTCAATCCAGATACAGGCGACACTGTCATCTGCTTCCCATTCATCCAGCTGGACGGCCATCAAGTCGATCATCTCGAGGTTGAGGGCGTTGTGGGCTTTGGGCAGATTGAGCGTCAACTTGCCGATGGGGCCCTGACGTTCGACGATGAGAGGTGATTCCTGGGTCATACTGGTTCCCGCTAGTTCTGTTTGGGCAAAGTTAAACATAGATGGGCGCGCACTGGCATTACCCGGAGCTTCGTACTCGGCATCGCGAAAGTAAGTACAAACTACAGAATCCAAAGCGAAGGCGCTGATACCGGGAAACCCCATGCGAGACCTTCTAAAACATGGACGTTTTAGAAGAGCCCCCATGGATGGGTTGAGGGGGGGCGCCTAGCTCGTGTCTCGCATGGGGTTTACCGGTAGCAGCGCCACCACTAAACCGTCCCGAAAACTACCGTGGAACTATCCTCCAACCGTAGGTTGAACTTTCCTACCAACCTGCTAACTTGCGCGCAAATTCTGACCGACTGGAATGATGCTCTAATGGCTGAATACGTATACACAATGAACCGCGTGGGCAAGGTTGTTCCGCCCAAGCGTGAGATCCTGAAAGATATTTCCCTGTCCTTCTTCCCTGGCGCCAAAATCGGCGTACTCGGCCTGAACGGTGCCGGCAAATCCACCCTGCTGCGCATCATGGCCGGGGTCGATCAGGACTATAATGGCGAAGCCCGTGCCATGCCCGGCATCAAGGTCGGCTACCTGCCCCAGGAACCGCAGCTGGACCCGGCCAAGAACGTACGTGGCAACGTCGAAGACGGCATGCGCGAAGCCATCGACGCCCTCGCCGGCCTGGAACAGGTCTACGCCGACTACGCCGAACCCGACGCCGACTTCGACGCCCTGGCCAAGAAGCAGCAGCAGTTCGAAGACGTCATCCAGGCCTGGGACGCCCACAACCTGGAGCACCGTTTAGAGGTGGCCGCCGACGCCCTGCGTCTGCCGCCGTGGGACGCGGATGTGAACAACCTGTCCGGTGGTGAGAAACGCCGCGTGGCCCTGTGCCGCCTGCTGCTGTCCCGCCCGGACATGCTGCTGCTGGACGAGCCCACCAACCACCTCGACGCCGAGAGTGTGTACTGGCTCGAACGCTTCCTGCACGACTTCGACGGCACCGTGGTAGCCATTACCCACGATCGCTACTTCCTCGACAATGTGGCCGGCTGGATTCTGGAACTGGACCGCGGCCACGGCATCCCCTGGGAAGGCAACTACACCACATGGCTGGAACAGAAAGAAAAACGCCTTGAGCAAGAGCAGAAAGGCGAGCAGGCCCGCGCCAAAGCGATGCAGAAAGAACTGGAATGGGCCCGCCAGAACCCGAAAGGCCGCCAGTCCAAGAACAAGGCGCGCCTGTCCCGCCTGGAAGAAATGCAGTCTCAGGAATTCCAGGCCCGCAACGAAACCAACGAGATCTACATTCCGCCCGGCGAGCGCCTGGGTGACAACGTGATCGAGCTGATCAATGTGAGCAAGGCGTTCGGCGATCGCGTATTGATCGACGACCTGTCGTTCCGTGTCCCCAAAGGGGCTATTGTCGGCATCGTAGGCGGTAACGGCGCCGGTAAATCCACCCTGTTCCGCATGATCAACGGCACCGAAAAGCCGGACTCCGGCGAGATCAAAATTGGTGAAACCGTACAGATCGCCAGCGTCGACCAGAGCCGTGAAAACCTGGACGATAACAAGACCGTGTGGGAAGCCGTGTCCGACGGTCACGACATGCTCAAGATCAACAACTACGAAGTGGGCTCGCGCAACTATATCGGCCGCTTCAACTTCAAGGGCAGCGATCAGCAGAAACGCGTAGGAGAACTCTCCGGTGGTGAGCGCGGCCGCCTGCACCTGGCCTACACCCTGAAACAGGGCGCCAACGTACTGCTGCTGGACGAACCGTCCAACGACCTGGATATCGAAACCCTGCGCGCCCTGGAAGAAGCTCTGCTGAGCTTCCCCGGCTGTGCCATGGTGATTTCGCATGACCGCTGGTTCCTGGACCGGGTAGCGACCCACATCCTGGCCTATGAAGGCGACAGCAACGTGGTGTTCTTTGAGGGCAACTACACCGAGTACCACGAGGATTTCGTGGCGCGCAACGGTGAAAATGCCACGCCGCACCGGATGCAGTACAAGAAGATCAAGACCTGATTTTTATCAGTCATCGAATACAGAAGCCCGCATTTTTGCGGGCTTTTTTTTGCCCGAAGCCGCGGAGCTCCAGCTTTATCACTTTCAACTTAAGATCCCAAATCAAATCAAAACGAAAAAAGCCCCGACCTGATGGTCGAGGCTAAATCTACTAAATTTAAAAGCCGGCTCCAAAGGAAACCGGTCTTTATTCGACAAAATTGATGCCTATCAGAAGTCGTAAGATGCCGTCAACATCACATAACGGGGTGTCTGGTAAGCCAGAGGTACATTGTAAGTATTGCTAACGGTGTAAGGCGCATCTTCTGAGGTCACATCCACTTGTGTTGCTTTGGTTTCGTTCAGCAAGTTAAACACGTTCATACTCAAGCGCAGCTTTTGATCCATGAAAGCCGGCGTATACGTCAAGCCCATATCAATGGTGCGAGTCCACGGGGTACGCTCTTTACCCGGCTGTGCTACGTCACCAAAACAGGTGTGATAGCTAGCACGATATCCAAGAGGGTCACCTGCTGGTGATGCTTCGTCGACTTCGCCATTGGGGTTGTAGTAACCAAGACAGCTTACCGGCATACCCGATAGGACACGCGCATTAGCACTGAGCAGCAATTCCTCGGTTAGCGCGTAGCTACCGCGAATTTTCAGCTGATGACGGCGGTCATTAGCCAAGTAGCCATTGGAAAATTCCATCAGTTCCGCCGCATCCCAGTCTTGGGTTTTGGAGATACTGTCTTGACCGAACTCGGACTTGACCTGTCCTTCCGTGTTGCCTTGTAGCTTACTGTAAGTGTAATCCACCCGCGCTTCCCACTTGCCATCGAATGGGCGTTCGATAAAGAGATCAATCGCGGTGTATTCACGCTTCAGATTCGGCATACCCCAGTCGTCAGCACTCATCGTTACTTCCGTACGGGTACCCGTCGGGTTTCCATCCGCACCGATATTAGCGAGGCTGAAGGTATTGGTACCGCCCGGGTTAAACATGTAGCAAGATTCCATAGCTACAGAATCAAGGTCTACGCCATTGGCTTCCAGCTTCAGCTCCATTCGATGTGGATCACACACATCATCGATACCGGACTTGAGGTCACGGAACGTAAACTTCCCGCCATAAGTCCAGTCGTCACCCAAGGTTTTCTCGAAACCGAGGATAAACTCATCCTGATACATATTCTCCAGATCCGCCGGGGCGAAAGTCTGGGGGTCTACCGCCTGACCATACTCTCCATTGGCAGATACAGGTCCGGGGCTTAGATGCTCATCAAGAACCGGCGACCCGTCTTCATTGACATCGGAATATGTATAGTAGTCACGGGTATAAGTCGCAGCTGACGCACCACGAATGGCCACACTGTTCGGCATCGCCAGATAGTAGCGGCCGGCGTTGGCATACACCTTCAGAGAGGAATCACCAAATACATCCCAAGCGGCACCCAAGCGCGGCGCCCACTGGTCGTCAGATTCCAAGTAGGGATCACCGTCGACATTGTAATTAGTAAATTTGTCATTGCGCAGCCCCAAAGACAATAGTACATCCGGAGTCACTTGCCAACGGTCTTCCAGATAATAGGCATCCTGTGCCAGCTTCATGCTGGTAGCTGTTTCGTAGAGGTACTTTTGCACAAAATACCCTTCGCCACCCGGATTACCCACGCCCAATGCGGCGTTAATGTCAGCTGATGGGTCTGTGGCCCGACTGTAAATCCATACATCAGTTTCTTGAGAATCCCCCTCGTTGGCGGCCTCAAACTCCATATTATCCACACCTAAGGTCAGAGTGTGATCGCCAACTATCCATTCAAGATTCACCCGAATGCCATCGGTATAATCTTTGGCATTGCGACCTTGATAGCCACCGGCAAGGTTGGGTCTTGGATTGTCGCCAACTATGGACGGATCCTGATTGAGGTAGCCAGAAATATACGGATAAACGGTATCGCCACCCAGCTCATTCTTGTAAGAAAAGCTCCCGTGACCATACATCGCTGTCAAGGTTAGATCATTAGTCAGATAACCGGTGTAGTTGAGAATAGAAAATTCACTTCGGTTATGAGTAGAGTTCGGTGCCGAGTCCAGCGCCTCACCGCGGGTGGAGGTTTCAAAATCCCAGGCGTTAAAGCTGCCTTCGTCAATTTCTTCTTCACCCATGTAAGTATATTCGAGCAGGTGATCTTCAGTAATGTACCAATCCAGCTTTGCATATACTTTGTTATTTTCACTATCCCAGTCTGTAACACGTGGAGTGCCATCTGCATAAGGGGAGTTCTGTGACTCTTCCATTTCGGTCTCGAAGGATACAAAACCGAATAGTTTATCCTGAATCAGTGCGCCACTGACATAACCGGTGAAAGTCTCCCCCCACGATAGGTTCTCACTGCCGTCCTCTCGTTTAGTACCAACCAGGTCAGGGTTGGTGTATTCATAACCTTCCGGCAACTCCATATCCTGAAAGTAAGTATCCGGCCTATCAGACTTCAGCCCCTTAGGGGTGAAAATAACTTGGGTGCCGAATTCCAGTTCATTCGAACCACGCGCACCGACCTGGTTAATAACGCCTCCTGAAGAACGACCATATTTGGAACCGTAACCACCGGTAAAGGTTTCTTGCTGGTCAACAGACGCATAAGGCAAGCTGAACCCACCCAAGTTAGACAGAGGATCATTGGCGAGAAAACCATTGATGTAATAGGCATTTTCAGAAACACCGGCGCCACCAAAAGAAACCATATCGCCAAAGTAACCGCTTGCACCACCATTTACACCCGGAGCGAGCAGGGCGATATTTTCAGCCGAACGGCCCATGGGCAAGCGCTCAAGCTGTTCTGCGGTTAAAACTACACGAGTGTCTGTAGAGCTAACATCAATTGCCGGCGCCAATTCGCCACCAACTACCGTCACTGTTTCCATCATGGCATCATCGCCAAACGAAACATCAGAGCTTCCGCCGAGACGCACAGGAATACTGCGAGAACCAACAGTTTCACCATCCTGCTTAGCGGTAACCACGTAAGTTCCAACAGGAAGAGATCCGACGTTGTAGCGGCCAGACTCATCAACCGTAATAGTGCGGCTAAAACCACTATTATTCTTGATAACTACAGTGGCACCTGCGGGTGCACTACCATAAATACCACCAGTCGTACTCTGTGCAAAAACTGCAGGCGCACTGGCAATTGTTGCCGTTCCGATAGCCAACGCCAATGCGCTTCTGGCGAGATTATTACGTAGATTGCGAGTAGAACTCATTGAGAGACCCCCTTGGTCATCGTCATTGTTATAAATTGAGTTACTTGATGCCCCCAAGCAATCAAGTTCCCAACACATACTCATAACGAGCGGGAGATCAAAACCCTCATTTCCTACCCAACAAGACAATCTGCACTTTCCCACCCTTTCGGTGTGTGCTGTCCCTTTCTCATAATCCACAACGATACAAACTACTTAAAAAACAATAACTTACCAAAAATATGTATTCTTGGCCGCCGGCGAGAGCACCAAAATAGATCGAAGGATTAAAAACTATAAAACCGGAATTAATTATGATGAAAACGCTAATATTCTGTAAATATACTCAAGGCATCCCTTTAAAAAACCACCATTAGGACGACTTAATCTTTTTCAGAAAATGTAGCTATCACCTTCATAACAATCATCTCCACTATAATTCCACCTTGGAAAACGAGTAAAAGTGGGGCATAAAAGTCACAATTGGCATTATATTTAGAAGCTGAAAGGCTGCCTCAATGAAGGCGTGCCGGAGAAAATACCGCGAAGTGTAGTGGTTAACTCTTTTTGGCAGTGACGCCCTTGCCAGTCGGATTGTCTTCCCTTCGGTCGGGGTGACGTCGCCCTCTTTCAGACGACCGGGTTTGCCGGCTTCGCCGGGCAAACAAAAAAGGCAGCCCGAAGGCTGCCTCAATGGAAGGTTGCGGAGATTAAGCCGCGGGATCAGAAGGAGTAACGGGCACCCAGTGCGAAGGTGCGGCTGAAGATGGCCGTATTCAGGTTATAGATATCGGCATTCTCATAGTAGGTTTGATACTCCTCATCCGTCAGGTTGGTTGCATCAAAGGTAACCATGAGGTTGTCTGTCACATCGTAACTGGCCTGGAAATCCACACTGGTTTCGGCGTCATTATAAATACCCAGCGGATTAGCAAATGAGCGCGCCTCATAGGTATAGAGGAAGTCGTCACGCCATACGTAGGATAGACGCATGTCCAGATCGTTCTTGTCGTAGGCAAATACAACACTGTAAGAAGAGTCCGATACACCGAACATCGGCGTGTCCGTCATACCGGTTTGATTCCCTTCCGCGTCGTATACTGGAATTTCCTGCTCGGAATCCAGTGCGGTATAGCTGGCCTGAATACCAAAGCCATCGAGAAGTTCAGGCAGGTTCTCCGGGAAGTAGGTCAGCCCCAGCTCCAGCCCTTCCAGAACACCGTTAGAAGTGTTAGCGGGCTGGGTCAGGATGTAAGTATCACCCTGATAGTCAATTACGCGAGCGGAATCGTGAACAAAGCCCTCAATGTCGCGACGGAACAGCGTTCCGTATAACGCACTGGAGCTGGAGAAATACCATTCTAAAGCCAAATCGTAGTTCTGTGATTTAACCGGCTCCAGGTCGGGGTTACCACCAGTTGCTGTGCCCAACTGCGCATCTGTCACACCGGCCTGGTAGTAGGTGAATGAATTGAGCTGATTGAAATTGGGACGTCGAACGGTTTCCGTGTACGAGAAGCGAGCAATCAGATCGTCGGTAATATGCAATCGAGTCGAAAGACTTGGCAGCAAATTGCTGTTGCTTGCAGAAGCGCTACTTTGCGAACTCTCACCGGTCTCTTCATTGAAATCGAAGAAGTCCATATCCGTATCTGCATTTACGTAACGCAGACCAAACTGGCCGTCGACTATTTTTCCAGCAACAGTCGTGTCGAAATCGGCTTCGATATAAACAGACGTGGTCTCCTCTTCAACCTCAAAGGTTTTCCGCAGAGCCTCTGCTTCGAGGCCGTACATTGCGCGTACTGCATCGGCATTTTTACTCAGGTAGTAGCCATTTGCGGATACCCATTCGGTAGGGATATTGGCCCGCCCGTCGAAAAAGCCGGAAGTAGTAGAGGCCAGCCCATCAATTGAATCCAAAGGAACAGCATATCGTGCAGTCTGATCTCGACCAGCTTCGGAAGCGCCGCGAACATCGTGTCGCAAACCAAAACGCAGGGTGTGAGCGCCACCAAATGCAATATCCAGCTCGCCGTCCACATCAAATGTTAAGGCATCACCCTCACTGGAACTTCCGTTATCGTAAAAGTTGGAGGTACTCCACTGACTGGCATCTGTCAGGTCACTTTCATCAACGTCAGGAGTGGAGGGATCGTCGTAGTACTCCCATGCGAGTGTGCCTCCTCCGGTATTGAAATCTACTCCCACGCCATAAGCTACACGGTCAGCCTGCATGGCGATAAAAGAAGTCTCATACTCGCTTTTCTGGTAGTAAACCTCGGACTTCAGGCGGAAGCTTTCACTGATATCCCAGTTCCCGCCGAGGGCATACACATAACTATCAGTTTTCCCCTCCGACAGATCACCACTGGTAAAGCCGTATGGGTAAATGACTTCGCGGGCTTTAACTACGTTGGTTCCATCATAGATGTCAAACTCACCACCATTTGGCAGCGCCGACGCGTCTCCCCAGTAGTCCACATTAGTGAAATTCAGCGAGTTGAACGATTCATTGCGAAAACCGTTATAAAACATCTCAAACAGGTATTCAGATGATTCATTCGGTGCCCACTGTAAAGAAATATTTGCAGCAGGGCGTTCACGCGTGCCGGTGAGATCATTCTGGAAGATGGCATCGCGAGATAGCATATATTCCGCTTCTTCACCCCCCACTACCAATGTTGAACCCGGCGCATTTGAAAGCCCCTGTTCCAGACCCGGGGTCCAGTTCTGGACGCCCCAGAATTCTGGGTCTACTGCCCAAGGCTCCAAACTGGTTGCGGAATACACAGAACGAATAATCTGGTTAGGCTCCATATTCGCAGGTGCGTCAGCGGTAGCGTAAGGCACTACTGCGCCGGGTGCCGCATTCTGATCTCGGTAATTGGTTTCTGCATAAGAAAGGTTGACCAGAGCACCGAATTCACCGGCACTGGTTTCCCAACGATTGCTGAACAGGCCACTCAAATTCGGATCGGTGGAATCGGCTTGCTCCTGGTAAATCCCACGGCCGGCCAGAACAACCTTGCTGCCATCGAAATCAAATGGGCGCTGGGTTCTGATATCAATCTGTCCGGCAATGCCACTCTCAATCTGGCTCGCGGAGCGGGTTTTATAAACGTTCACCCCTTTCAGCAGGCTCGCTGGAACATCAGCCAGGGCAACGGAACGGCCTGAGGACGTAAAGATTTGCCGGCCGTTGACGGTAGTGGTCACATCATTCAGACCGCGAATTGAAACCGTGTTTACTTCACCGGCGCCACGGTCGGTCACCTGTACACCGGAAACCCGTTGCAGGGCCTCAACCACATTGTTATCAGGAAACTTGCCGATATCCACAGCAACAATGGAATCCACTAACTGGTAACTATCTCTTTTAATATCGAGCCCTTGCTCAAGACTCGCACGCACGCCGGTAACCACTACCTCTTCCAGCGTAGCCCCTTTGTCAAACTCCGCATCATAGTCGGAATCCTGCGCCAACGCCGTCGCACTCATGCCCCCAAAGGTGGTGACCATCGCGATAGACGAACTGAGTAGATGTCGCTTGAACATATTGTCTCTCCCATCTGGAGTTTTTTATTGTGTTGCCGAATTCCGGAGGGTGTATTCACCGCTCCCGGCCTTTCCGCACAAACATTTGCGCGGGTTACTGCCAACCATCCGTAAGAACAACAGATCCGATCACTGTGTGACCGCAGCTGCTCCATCAATCAGATTGAAGGCTTCAGGGGACTGGTAGTGATCTATGAACACGAACCCCATTTCGGTTTCGGGCAGATGAGAGCCGCTCAGGCAGACATGAGGGGTACGCTGACGACACGGCGTGCCGACGGCTGAGGGATAAACGGGGAAGTCGTCTCTCGCTCATCGCTGGACCTCGACTCTCTTATTATTTGGTGCTCGTCTCGGCAGTACCGGCTTGCACTCTGCTTATAGTTCGGTGATTTTCACCGCTATTTGTATTACTATTTGCCATGCTATCCGCATATTTTGAACTCGTCAACGCGGTTTATACGCTTTTTATTATACAAAATGACGATTAGAGCAAAAAACACCACGAAAATAGGCACTACATCCACTCCCCGCCACATATCCCTCAATCGCCTTCATTCGGGTTCACTTACAGACCGTCAATCGACAATTGACGCATAATTCGTCCAAATATGGTCAATTAAGCCACAATTTCGTTGAATTTCCAGCCAAAACCTTTTGCGGGCAGCAGTAAGTTTCACGCAAAGTGAATCCCTACAGGTCAAAATATTATTGTAATACGATAAACCTATTGGCAGGATTGCGAGCCCCTTGGCCGGAAAATGGAGGCAGCGCTGCCACCGGGACCGGGCCCAGAGCGTACAGTGGCATCGAACGCAAATGGGCGGGATACAAAGCTGAGAGAAGACTCCAGATAATAAATACAAAAGGGATTCCCTATGGACGCCATCAACCGGGCCAGTTGCCTGGCCATCATCCTATCGACTCTAGTTTCTGCCTCCGGGTGCTTTGATTCCGGATCAGACGGCGGAAATAATGAATCTATAGTCACGCCCACCCCCGAACCGGAACCCGAACCGGAACCCGAACCGGAACCCGAACCGGAACCCGAACCGGAACCCGAACCGGAACGGGAGAAGATCCCGGATACCGACAATCCCACAGCCGACGCCGGCACCATCCAATTCAACGATATGGGCGTACACGACCCATCGGTGATCCGCGACAACGATGGCACCTTTTACGTTTTCGGCTCGCACCTGGCCGCGGCCAAGTCCACGGACCTGATGACGTGGGAGACGGTGTCGCAAGGCGGCACAACCTCTGAAGCGCTGAATGCCAGCCCGCTGTTCAACACTCTGGCCAGCGAACTTTCGGAGGGTATTGAGTGGGTCGGCGGCTTTGAGGGGAGCTGGGCAGCGGATGTCATCCAGATGAACGATGGCAGGTACTACTTCTACTACAACCACTGCGCCAACCCTGAAGCCACGACCGAAGAAGATGGCGGTGAGTGTTCGGCGCCCCGTTCCTACCTGGGCGTAGCGGTTTCCGACAGTATCGAAGGCCCCTATACCGATCTGGGTATTTTCATGCGTTCCGGCATGACCGCGGAAGAAATGGCCGCGGGTTACGGTCCCGAGGGCTTTACCGAAAGTGATTACGATCCATGGATCCATCCCAACGCCATCGACCCCGACGTCTTCTACGACAAGGACGGTAAGCTGTGGATGACCTACGGCTCCTACTCCGGTGGTATTTTTATCCTGGAAATGGATGAAACCACCGGCAAACCGCTGCCCGGTCAGGGCTTCGGCAAACACCTCACCGGCGGTGACCACAGTGCCATTGAAGGCACCTACATGCTGTACAGCCCGGAGAGTGACTACTACTACCTGTTCATGTCCTTTGGCGGTTATGTATCCACCGATGGCTACAACATCCGCATCGCCCGTTCTAGAAACCCCGATGGTCCATTTCTGGATGCCCAAGGCAATGATATGGCCGCAGCCCGTGGCAACTGGGAGAGCATCGCGCCCTACGGTGTGAAGATGATGGGCGGCTTCGAGTTTGCCTCCGATGTGGGCGACACCGACGGCAGCCGTGGTTATGTGGCACCGGGTCACAACTCGGCCTACTACGATGAGGAAACCGGCAAGCACCTGCTGATTACCCACACCCGCTTCCCCAATCGCGGTGAAGCCCACTCGGTGCGGGTACACGAGATGTACGTCAATGCCGACGGCTGGCTGGTGGCTTCACCACAGCGCTACGCGCCCATCGAAGGTGACAATATTGTCGACAGTAACGACCTGAACGGCACCTACAAGTTCATCAACCACGGCAAAGATATCAACCGCACCGCCAAGCCGACCCTTTACGTCACCCTGAACGACGACGGCAGCGTGAGCGGCGAGGTAACCGGGAAATATGTCCACGATGTGGAGAACCCGGCGCAGATCCAGTTCACCCTGGAAATCGATGGCGAAACCGTGGTGTACGAAGGCGTTACCCAATGGCAGTGGAACGCCCAAGCGCAGAAACTGGTGCCGGTATTTACTGCGGTTTCCGGCAATGGCCAATCGATCTGGGGCCTGAAGATGGATAACCAGAACAACGCCGATACGGTAACCGCCATCACGGCTGACTTGCGTCTGCCCACCTCCACCACCGCCAGCTGGATCGACCTGCCCACCCGCGGCACCCGCGGTGCGACCATCCAGTGGACCAGCAGTAACGAGCCGGTGATCAAACCCGATGGTCAGGTTATCCGGCCGAACGTGGGCGAAGGTGATCAGACGGTAACCCTCACCGCCCATATCGCGCTGAATGGGATTACCACCAGCACCAACTTCACCGTTACCGTACCGGAGCGCCAGCCCTATAACCGCACGGCCTGGTATCCGTTTGAAGATGATCTGACGGAATCCGCCGGACGCTTTGCTGCAGGCACCGCAACCGGCAGCACCCTCCTGGATACAGGCAGCAGCGTCACATTTACCACCGGAAACAACGGCCAGGCATTGCAACTGGACGGCAGCAGTGGGGTAAGACTTCCGGACGGGCTGATCGACAGCTACGAGTACACAGTATCTTTCTGGGCCAACCCGACAGCCTTAACGCAGTTCACCCCCGCATTTTTCGGCACCGTGAACGAGCAGACCGATGACAACAAGGAGACGCCCTCCAATCGCTGGCTGAGCTTCGTTCCACAGAGCTGGGATGGCAACACCATGCTGTGGAGCAACAATGATGGAGCCTACCTCGACGGGACCGCTGGCGAACAGATTCCCGAAGGCGAGTGGACACACATGGCCTTCGCCGTGGATAACGGGCTGGTGAATGTCTACCTGAACGGCGAACAGAAATTTTCCGCTGGTACCGTGGAGGACTTTTTCACAGAAAGCAGCGGCACATTCGCGCTGGGAGTCAACCACTGGGACGCGGCGTTCAACGGCCTGATCGACGAGCTGAAGATTTACGAAGCCGCACTCACCGCTGAAGAAATCCGGCTCCTGGATGTCGACCACAAAACCGATGCCGAGTTACTGGCGTCCGCCGCCGCACTCCTCGACCTCGGGGATCTGTCTGCCGTGGTTGAAGATATCGAGCTTCCGGTAACCGGCCCCTATGCGGCCGCGATCAGCTGGATTTCCGACAACCCGGCCGCCGTCGAGGTGGCAGGCGATTCCGGCGTCGTCACCCGCCCGGAAGGTACGGATGCAGAAGTCAACCTGACCGCAACACTGACACTGAATGGTGCCCAGGAAGTAAAAACCTTCAGTGCCACCGTGAAGTCCACCGGCCTGCCGGACCCCGTTGCCCACTTCGGCTTTGAGCACACCCTGGATGACACAACCGGCAATTTCGGTGCCGGTACAGTGGTGGGTTCCCGCGTCGAAGAGGCGGGAGGCGATATCACCTATACCAAAGGTGTCGTCGGCCAGGCCGCGGTATTTGATGGTGCATCCGGCGTGGTACTGCCCGATAACCTGATCGAGGATCACACCTACAGCTTCAGCCTGTGGCTGAGCCCGTCTGCACTGAACGCCTATACCACCAGCTTCTTCGGTTGGGCTTCCAATACCAGCTGGATCAGCCTGTTGCCCAACGGCTTTGGCGACGACACCATGCTGTGGTCCGGTGAAACCTGGTTCGATGCCAACACCGGCACCCAGATTCCCCGGGATACCTGGAGCCAGTTGGCCGTAACCGTGAACAGCGGAGAGGTCAGGGTGTACATCAACGGCGAGCAGACCTTCAGCGGCAGTAATTTCCCGGATGTATTTGGTCCCGCTACAGTGCGTCACTTCGCTCTCGGCGTAAACTTCTGGGACACCCCCTTCGCCGGCATGATGGACGAACTGAAGGTGTATGCGGACCCGATACCCGCATCGGACATACTGAAACTGTACCAAGCGGAACTGCTCAGCGAACAGTAAACTGCACCTAGCTCGAAAGGGGCGATTTCAGCAGCGCCCCTTTACTGTGAACCAACCGGAACTGTGAGACTCATGAAATTGCGAAAGATAAAAATCGCAGCCACGTCCCTCCTGGTCGCATCCGCGATCGCCATGCATGCCGCGGAAGCGGCACAGAAACAAGGGCTGCCACAACCCGAAACACCACAACAGTTCGTTTACCGGGACAACCTGCAAAAAGCGGAAGCTTCGGCGATTAGCGAGATCAACGCGCTGCTGCAAAGCTATGTGGACGAAGAAAAAGTCAGCAGCGTGGCCGCCTTCGTGGCCGTCGATGGCGAAGTGCTGTATTCCGAAGCGTACGGCTGGAAAGACAGAGAAAACCGTATCCCCGCTTCAGTGGAGGATTACTACGTACTGTTTTCCCAGACCAAAGCCATCACCACGGTTGCCTTCATGACTCTGGTGGAACAGGGGCTGGTGGACATCAACGATCCGGTGTCGAAATATTTTCCCGACATCTCCGATGAAGTCATCACCGCCATCAATGAGGACGGCAGCTACGAGACGCGCCCCGCTACCAGTCCTATGACCTTTGTGCACCTGATGGCCCACACCTCCGGACTGAACGCGGGCCTCGCCGGCGAAGCCCGCCTGGCAGACAGCGGTACACCAGGCATGCCACTGGGTTTTGATGGCAAGGAACCGAGCATCCAGCCCAGTGGCCAGCATACCGGTGGCGGAAACTACCAGGCGCGCTTTCTGGAAGAAGAAATGCTCGACCTGGCGAAATACCCCCTCGGTTTTGATCCCGGTTCGGAATGGAACTACCACGTCAGTACCAATATGCTCGGCTACATGATCGAACGCATCTCCGGTCAGCCCCTGCAGGAATATGTCAGGGAGAAGGTTCTTGAACCACTGGGTATGGAAGAGACGGACTGGTATTACGAGCCCGAGGCATTCGAGCGTTTCGTAAAACCTTACAGCCTGGTAGACGGGAAACTGGTTGCCGGCTCGGAAGTGTACAGCAAGGGGGCAGTCAGCTCCCAGCAGACCTATGCGGAAGGCGCCATCGGGCTGAATGGCCCGATTACGGATTACGCCAGGTTCTGTCAGATGTTGCTCAACAAAGGCACCTTCAATGGCAACCGCATCCTAAAGCCCGAAACCATTGACCTGATGACCACCGTAAACCGACTGCCGGAACCACAAGATGAAGACAACGGCTTCCGCTTCGGACTCGGATTCGAGCTCTACAACAAGCACAAAAAACCCGTGCCGGCGGTATCCAATTCCGCCTTTGCCTGGGGCGGCATGCTGGGTACGGATTACATCATCGATCCCGAAAATAATATGATCGCTCTGTTCTACATGAATATGTATCAGCGCGAGGCCCTCTACCCTACATTTCTCCGTCACGCGTACAAACTGAGCGCCCTCAACCAATAGTGGGGTTTCACTGCCATTCGCCAAACCTGAATCCGGCGGCGGCTTTCTGCGAGCAGCATTGCGCCGCCCTGGCGGCAGGTATGGGGGACTAGCAGATGAAGCCCAAAGTATGTCGACAGTTGATCTCCTTTAATCAGCAGCATCTGCGTTTATCCACCGCAGATGCTGCTGAAGCCTAAAAAAGAGACGTTATAAAGAAGCCACCGCCCGGCCGCTGGCCGGATCAATCCGCCCGGGGCACAACCCGCGGGCACTCAGGTTGGCGGCGATCTGTGCCACTGCGTTGTTGGTAGCACTGTATCCATCATGCATCAGAATAATCTCACCATCCTGCAGCTGATTGGCAGCATTGACGATGGCGGAGGTGCTGGCACTATTCCAATCCTGAGAGTCCACATCCCAGGTCACCAGTCGCATCCCCAGATCCTGTGCCGCTTGCTGAATAGTGCTGTTCACTTCGCCATACGGCGGTCGGTACAGCGTCGGCGTCGGTGCACCAGCGTTGACGATGGCCTGGGTGGCCTGGCTCAGCTCACTGGAAACCTGCTGGTAGCTGTAACTGGTCATATGCGGGTGGGTATAGCTGTGATTCTGCACCTCTCCCACACTCAGCTGCTGGGATACCAACGCGGGATTACTGTCTACCCGCTGCCCCCAGTTGAACCAGGTCACTGGCGTCAGATTGTGCTGCTGTAACAGGCCGACGAGGGTTGCGGTGTTGCTGTTGGGGCCGTCGTCAAAAGTGATCCCCACATAGCCGCTGCAATTAGTGCTACCACCACCGTCAGCAACCGAATCGCAATTGCCGCTGAAGCAGTCGTCGGTGTGCCCGAAGCCGATCACGCCACTGCAGTGCATGGTCTCGGAGTAGGAGCCACCACCGCATTCACCATTTCCGTAGGTCGCGGTGTTGTAGTCCATGTCCTCCGCCTGGCGTATTTCACCATTGACCTGCACATAGTCCAGGATCACATCACGCCCGTCGGCATCGTTGTCGTACTCCACATCCACATTGCCGAACGCAGTGCCGATATAGGTGTAGTCCTGGGCGCTGGTGCTCAACGTCCAGCTGGCCACCACGGTGCCGCCAACAATCAGATTGATGTGCTCGCTGCCACTGGTCCCGCGGGCGCGCACCACAATGTTACCAGAGGTGTCGCCACCGGAAGAGCTGCTGCTACTGCTACTACTGCTGCTGGTGCCGCCGGAAGATCCACCACCGCTGCAACTGCCACTAAAGCAGTCGCCGGTACCGCCAAACCCGATCACCCCATTACAGTGCATGGTTTCGGAATAAGAGCCGCCGCCGCATTCACCGTTTGCGTAAGTTGCGGTGTTGTACTCCATGTCTTCCGCCTGGCGGGTTTCACCGTTGACGTAGACGGAGTCGAGAATCACATCCCGGCTACCTCCGTCATTGTCGTACTCCACCTGCACGTCACCCACTGCGCTACCTGAATAGGTATAGTCCGCATTGCTGGTTGTCAGGTTCCAGCTCGCCACGGCGGTACCGCCGATCAGCAGGTTGATGTGTTCGCCACCGGCTGCCCCCCGCGCGCGCACCACGATGTCCGTACTGGACGGCGTATTGCTGCCGGAACTGCTTCCTCCCGAGCCGCCACCGGAACTACCGCCACTGTCGATGGTGATGTTGGAGTTGCCGCTGCTCTGGTAGCCCTCGGTGGCCATCACCATGTAATCGTGGCTACCGAGATTCAGGCCATGACTCGCCCAGGCGTCGAAATGATTGCCGGTGGTGATAGTGCCGCCGGTGCGCTTTTGCTGACGCACGCTCCAGTACTGGTAGAAAGTGGATGAGTCCCCCTCGATGGAGGGCTTATTGACCCGCTGGGTGCGGTAGATATCGTAGGTACCGCCATCGGTATTGACGGTGCCATAGTAGGTACCGCTTTCCCCCGGACGATAAGAGCCCCAGTTATCCACAATGTAATACTCCACCAGCGGGTTGCGGGTCCAACCGTAGAGTGTGAGATATCCGTTGCCGGACGGGTTGAAAGTACCGGAATAGGTGACGGTCCTGCGACCGCCCGGGTTCCAGCCCTTCCCGCCTACCCAGTTACCGGTATTGCTCCAGGAGGAGCTGTAATTGCCACCGGCGCCCAGGGTCATGGACACCGTGCCGGGCGCATCGGTCCAAAACGAATAGAAATACCCGTTGTGGTCGCCGGTCTGGTTGGAAGTGAGGGTCTGGGCACTGGCCGAGAATGCACCCAGGGCAGTGACGAGTGACAGCGCCACCGCCGGTATTTTGCCGCCGAGTCGGGCAGTGTTGCGGCGGGTTGTACGCCTGTGCTCTACGAGCGATGGCGTGAACAGATTGCGAAGATTTCTCATCAGATCGCGTCTCCATGTTGAGGATCATTATTTTTTTTGGAGAGGTCCCGCTGCGCATTTGCGGGAAATGCCCTCTCACACAGCCAACATGTTAGCGCTAACAAAATGAGTTCACGTCACTCCCGTGTCAACAAGTCCGCGAGAAATTCGCGAAAAAAACGGCAATTGGCGCGAGGATCACCCACAAAAAGCCACATGCATCACAGGTCTGTTCAGGGAAGAAAAAGGAAAAATACGTATTTCCCGAATACGAGTGATGGCGAGCCTGGCATACAAACAATGAAATTGGCGACAAAGATGACTTTTCAGAACGTTGTCAAGCGTTGAGTTCTGTGCCACAACCCAGGGAAACAGAAAGATTGCCGAGTTCCGTGAGTTTGATTAGGGTGACGGGGTACCGACGCCACTACAGACCTTGCCATGGACCGCTTAAACGGAGCGCAGTTGCCACTAAATCGCTATTTTCTGCCAGGCTGTCTTGTGGTGCTGGCCCTGTTAGGCGCCTGCGAATGGGCGATCGCTACCTGGATAGCACAGGAGTCTCAACTAACCGGTTTGGCCGCAAGAATGTTGTTGGCCGCCACACTGGTGGGAATCACCTACTATTTGCTGTATCGCCGGCAGCGGAGGCTCAGCAACCGGCTGGCGGCGATGCTGGTGGAGCAGGAAAAGCTCAGCGAACGGTTCCAGCGCGAACTGAGTGAGCACAAAGCCACTGCGCAGGCGCTCTCCGATCAGTTCCAGTTTCTTCAAATCCTGGTCGACGCCATTCCCGCGCCTATTTTTTACAAGGATGTCGGCGGTATTTACACCGGCTGTAACCGCGCATTCGAAGCTTTCCTGGGAAAATCCCGCGAGGAAATTATCGGCCGATCCGTATACGGGGTATCACCGGGGCCGCAGGCGCAGATTTACCATGAAAAAGACATCGCCCTGATGCGCCAGCGAGGTCACCAGGTCTATGAATCCCAGGTGGTCTACGCCGATGGAAGCCTCCATGATGTCATTTTCAACAAGGCCGCGTACGTACTGGAAGATGGCCGCCTCGGCGGACTGATCGGTGTGATCCTGGATATCACCGAGCGCAAGGCTCTGGAGCGCGACCTGATACAGGCCAAGGAAACGGCGGAATTCTACAGCCGCTCTAAAACCCGTTTCCTGACCAATATGAGCCACGAAATCCGTACGCCACTCAATGCCATCGTGGGCTTCAGCCAGGTGTTACTGAATCGCAGCCGCGGCACCAAGCTTCCACCAGACTTTCAACAGTTTCTGGAGAAGATTTCCATCAGTGGCCAGGGGCTGGCGGAGCTGGTCAACGATGTTCTGGACATCTCCCGTATCGAAGCCGGCAAGATTGAGGTGATGGAGGAGGACGTCCACTTACCGGAGCTGATCAATCGCATTCTGGTTTCATGCGAGCCGCAGGCGAGCACGCGACAACTGACTTTGAACAGCGATATTGATTCGGAACTACCCGATATTATCTGCACCGATCGTGGCAAGCTGTCGCAGATCCTGATCAACCTGATCAGCAATGCCATCAAATTTTCCCCGGAGCGCGCCTCGATCGATCTCAGGTTACAAAAGCTCGGAGAGGAAAAGTTATCCATAGAGGTGATTGACCGCGGCATCGGTATACCCGTCGAGCAACAGGCGATCATCTTCGAGCCGTTTGAGCAGGTGGATAAGTCCACTGTCGGCCAATCCCGCGGTACGGGACTGGGGCTCCCCATCACCCGCAGTCTGGTGGAGTTGCTGGGCGGGGAAATCAGCCTTGAAAGTGAAGACAGTGTCGGTACCTGTTTCCAGGTACTGCTACCGCTCAAAGAAGGGTGTGCCCAACGTGTGCAACCGGCAGTACAACATGTATCCGCGGCGAAGCTGGCCGGTACCAGGGTACTGGTTTTTGAAGACAACCCCCTCAACCAGATCCTGATGCAGGCATTTTGTGATGACCACGATATAAACGCGACCTTCGTTGCAGATGGCCAACAGGGCATTGCACAGGTTTGCGAAGTCAGACCCGATATGATTTTCATGGATGTACAATTACCGGGGCTGAGCGGCATTGAGGCAACAAAGAAGATCCGTCAGATGCCCACCATCGGCAAGGTCCCCATCATCGGTCTATCGGCAGCGGCCTTCAACGACCAGCAGCGCGCCGCGCTCAATGCCGGTATGGATGATTACCTGACAAAGCCGGTAGCATTTGCACATTTGATCGACATTATGCACAAACACCTGGTGACCGCATCCGACTGAATCGCGGCAAACGAGGGGCAAATACGTCCCTCTCATGACGGCGATTTACGCGATCTTACTGCGAACTACCGCGAAAACAGTCATCGGAATGACCAAAGCCAATCACGCCATTACAGTGCCTGGTCTCCGAATATCAGCCCCCGTGTAAACCGCCGCACAGACTGCGCCGGCGCAAAAACGAAAAAGGGCAGCCGGTATAGCGGCTGCCCTTCTCGATTTCACCGCATCCGAGTTGCGGTTATTTATCGTCCTGTGAAAAGTGGAATCACTTCAGGTCGAAACGATCCAGCGTCATCACCTTGGTCCAGGCATCGACAAAGTCATTTACAAACTTCTCGTCGTTGTCGTTGGTCGCGTAGAGTTCGGCAACAGCGCGCAGCTCGGAGTTGGAACCGAAGATCAGGTCCACCGGGGTGGCGGTCCATTTCAGCTCTCCGCTCTGGCGATCGCGCCCCTCGTAGAGACCGCTTTCTTTCGCGGACTTGTTCCACTTGGTACCCATGTCCAGCAGATTGACAAAGAAGTCATTGCTGAGCGCTCCGGGCTTGTCGGTAAATACGCCGTGCTTCACATTGTCGTGGTTGGCACCAATGGTGCGCATACCGCCAATCAGCACGGTCATTTCCGGTACGCTCAGGTCCAGCAGGTTGGCACTGTCGATCAGTGCATCCACCGGCGCCAGGTGCGCGTCCTTGGTGTAGTAGTTACGGAAGCCGTCTGCCTTGCGTTCCATGAAGGAGAAAGACTGCACATCGGTCTGCTCCTGAGTGGCATCGTTGCGGCCCGGCGTGAACGGCACGGTGATGTCGTAGCCCGCCCTGTCCGCGGCCTGCTCGATGGCTGCCGCACCGCCGAGGACAATCAGGTCCGCCATGGAGACCTGCTTACCGCCCTTGGCCTGGCGGTTGAAGTCCTGCTGGATTTTCTCCAGACGGCCCAGCACTTTATCGAGTTCTTGCGGATCGTTTACCGCCCATTCGCTCTGGGGGGCGAGGCGAATACGGGCACCATTGGCGCCGCCGCGCATGTCGGTAATACGGAAGGAAGACGCTGATGCCCACGCAGTACGCACCAGTTCCTGTGTACTCAAGCCGCTGTCGAGTACTTCTGCTTTCAGGGCCTTGATGTCGCGGTCATCGATCAGCTTGTAATCCACTGCTGGAATCGGGTCCTGCCAGATCAGTTCCTCTTCCGGTACCTCGTCACCCAGATAGCGCGCGCGCGGGCCCAGATCGCGGTGAGTCAGTTTGAACCAGGCTTTTGCGAAGGCTTTCTGGAATTCGTCCGGGTTCTTGTGGAAGCGCTCGGAAATCTTGCGCATTTCCGGATCTTCTTTCAGCGACAGGTCGGTGGTGAACATCATTGGCGCGTGGCGTTTGCCTTCAATGTGCGCATCCGGAACAAACTTGGCCTGCTCGGCATTTTCCGGCTCCCACTGGGTGTGACCACCGGGGCTCTTGGTTTTCACCCAATCAAAGCCGAACAGATTGTCCAGAAACTGGGAAGACCACGCAATGGGATTGGCGGACCAGGCGCCTTCGAGACCACTGGTGATGGTGTCTTCGGAGTGCCCTTTACCACAGTTGTTTTTCCAGCCGAAGCCCTGCTCTTCCAGCGCGGCGCCGGCCGGTGCTTCTTCCAGACACTTGTCGGCTTTGTGGGCACCGTGGGCTTTACCGAAGGTGTGACCACCGGCGATCAGGGCTACGGTTTCTTCGGTATTCATGGCCATACGGCTGAAGGTCTGACGGATGCGATCAGCGGCGGCTTTCGGATCCGGCTTGCCTCCGGGGCCTTCCGGATTTACGTAAATCAGGCCCATGTGGGAGGCGGCCAGCGGCTTCTCGAGTTTTTCACCGTCGTAACGCTTGTCCTGACCCAGCCATTCGCGCTCGGAACCCCAGTACACCACGTCCGCTTCCCAGTCGTCTTCGCGGCCACCGGCATAACCGAAGGTTTCGAAGCCCATGGATTCCAGGGAGACATTACCGGCCAGTACCATCAGGTCGGCCCAGGAGATTTTATTGCCGTACTTCTGTTTGATCGGCCATAGCAGGCGACGGGCCTTATCCAGGCTCACGTTGTCCGGCCAGCTGTTCAGTGGTTCAAAGCGCTGCTGACCGCCACCGGCGCCGCCGCGGCCGTCGTAAACACGGTAGGTACCGGCGCTGTGCCAGGCCATACGGATAAAAAATGGGCCGTAGTGACCATAGTCCGCCGGCCACCAGTCCTGGGACGTGGTGAGGACTTCCTCGATATCTTTTTTGACCGCGTCCAGGTCCAGGCTTTCGAAGGCTTCGGCATAATCGAAGTCTTCACCCATGGGGTTGGATTTTTCTGCGTTCATACGCAGCGGTTGCAGGTCAATCTGGTTTGGCCACCAGTCCCGGTTGGACATCGCCTCAGACGGCGCGGCGTTTACGTTTACGGAGATGGCGGTTGCCAAAGCCACCGCCAGGGGAAGGGCTTTCTTGAGCATGTAATTGCGTTCCTTATAGTCTCATCAATCGGACAAGAGAATCCTATAGGCAGGGGCAATCACGGGGGAAATTAGACGTTGTTATGAATCTAATAGTGGAACTTTATATAACAGCATCTAATGATAAAAAAATCATATCAAACCGATAGGCCAGCACAATACGGGGGTTGATCGTGTCGGCATTTTGTTCGCCATCAGTCTGTCACCAGGCTTGTGAGCGGCACCCGCGTCACCCGAATATCTTCCTTGTTCTCGGCATAGGCGACGTAAAGGCAGTCTTTCCAGACATAAGATTTCGGATAACTGAACCCCTTGCGCTTGTACAGGCCTGCATATCGCGGCCCTTCCACCTGAGGGCCACCTGCCCGCAGTAAAAAGGCGCGATCAAAAAGTTTGCCGTCGCGGCTCAGGCTGACCACCAGTGGCTCACGGGTTTTCGAACCACTGGGGTTATTGACCAGATACGCGGTGCCATCCGGCAGGTTAGCGGCGCTCTGCTTGGCGCGGGAATCCGGCATATTGGTTGCCTGTGGCCGGGTCCAGTTTTTTCCTTTGTCCTCACTTACCGATGCCAGTACGCGAAAACTGCTTTGCTGATCGCGGAACACCATCACCAGAGCGCCGTCTTTGCGCTGAAAGTTACTGGGTTCAATTTCGCGGCTCACATGCTTTTTTACGGAAAGGTTTTTGAAGTTGCCTGTACGCCAACCACCCAGTCCTGTGGGATCATCGGTATACAGTGGGGTCGTCAGGAGCCCGGGCTGACGGTGCAGAGCCGTAAGAATGCGGCCATCGCCATATTGATGAAAGTCCTGTTCGATGACACCGTCCAGCGGCTCACCGGAAGCAAAGCGCGGGACCCGGGGCACACTCCACTCGTTTCCATCCTGGCTGGCCAGAACTTCCACGTGACCGCCTCGGGGCTGCACGGTCTGCGGCCAGACATTGATGAATGCATACAGCTTACCCGCGTGTACCCACCAACCTCCGCTGGTAACCACGGCGTCGTCTCTCGCCGGTGCCAATACCTGCGGTGCGCTCCAGATCAACCCGTCTTTACTGGTGGCATACAACACGCGGGTATCCGCGGCATCTTCATCCCGAACCGAGCTCTGCCACTGTGCATACAGTTTGTCTTTGAACGAAAACAACACGGCGCCGTGGTTGTACTGGCTGATCTCCGGTACTGCACGAAATACCGTTGCAGTTTCTGTATCGGCTGCCGGCGACAATCCCAGGGTTGCAGCATCAGAGGCATCGAATAGATTTCCCGTTATCGAAAAAGGTTGAGCGCTTATAGCATTCGAAAAGAAAAACGAAGAGAGCAGAAAAATGGCAGTAGAAAGCACGCTGCGAAGCGAGAAAGCAGGTAAAGAAATTTTAAACATAGTAAAAAGCTGCGATTCATCAGGCGGGTAGAAGCCAAGTGGAAAAAGGCGAATCAGTCCCGCAGCTTATCAGAGTTCAGTCACACAGGCGCCATATCCAGTTGCTGGACACTTTCTACAACGACTTTGTTTCTGCCGGTCTGTTTGGCACGATACAGGGCCGCATCGGCAGCCTCGAACAGCTGAATTCCCGCACCATAGTTCCCGTCCTTGTAGCTGGCGACACCGATACTGACTGTGACCGAAAGATTGCCAAGATCCAACTCGGCTACCCGCCGCAACAGATGCTCGGCCACGCGTTGCGCCGCATCCTGGTCTGTACGCGGCAGCAACACCGCAAACTCTTCCCCACCATATCGACAGGCTACCACCGGCTTGCGCACCTCGTGCATGATGAGCTGCCCAATACCGCGGATGGTCAGGTCCCCCTGACGGTGACCATAGCGATCATTGATTGCCTTGAAGTGGTCGAGGTCCAGCACCAACAGCGACAGCGGTGTGCCGTTGCGCTCGGACAAACGAAACTCCCTCTGCAGGTGCTCGTCGAAGAAACGCCGATTGTGCAAGCCCGAGAGATCATCAATATAAGAGCGTTTCTGGATTTCATTGACGCGGGCACCGAGCGCCAGGGAGAGCAGTACCATCTCTATCAATGCGCCGACCTGAAATGCGCTGTGGGTAAAACTGTTGTGTGGCAGCAGGCCGAAGGTTTTGAAAATATAGATGACCACGGTGCACATCAAAGTGATCCACGCGATCATAAAGTAGCGCGCGGAAACAGAACCTCGCCAGGCGCCCACGGCACCTACAGCGAGTGAGGAAAGCACCACAATCATCGCAATGGCCGAGAATACTGCTGTCATTATCGAATAATCCAGCAGCGGTGAAAGCAGGGTGAGCGGAATCATGCAGCGCATCAACACGCCGCAAAACCTGTCTACCCCGGGCGCAAGAGTTTTCGCATTGCAGATCAGGCGAGCAAACTGGGTGGCGAATATGAGGGACAGCCCCAGCACGATCAGCAGAATCTGATTGCCAAACCAGGGGAAATTCGGCCATGCAAACTGAAATGCAAACCCGTTGATAACCGCAAAGTAGAGCCCGTAACTGATGCTGTACCCCATGTAGTAAGCGTAAGCGGGATCCCGCAGCGCCAGAAACAGGAACAGGTTGTAAATCACCAACACCAGAAAGCCGCCATAGTAAATACCGTACAACAGCTGTTCCACCCCAAGACGCGGCAGGTACGCCTCCTGGCTACTAAATGACAACCCGATATTGACACTGCCACCAGAAGCGTAGCGCAGGTAATAGGTGTGACTGCTGTTGGCCGGCAATATGACCGGAAAAACAAAATCCCGCAGTGCCAGCGGGCGACTACCAAAAGGCTCGTGATCACCGGTGCGAACATGCTGCCATTGCCCGTTAGCGCCCGGCCACCAGAAGTCGAGATGATCGATCAGTGGGTAATCCTGGCGGATGACCAGAGGTATATCCGTATCGGTGGGGTTACTCAGGGTAAAGGAAACCCAGTAGGCTGCGTCGCTGAAGCCAAAATTGGCAGCGTTCTTACGCCAGGGCTGGAGCTTCTCGGCAACGACAGTGGGATCGGGGAGATCGACAGGCAGCGCTGCGTTGATGTCTTCAAACAGTAGCAGGCTGGCAGTGAGTTCCGTAGTCGGTTGAGCGGGCGAAACGACGACGGCGTCCGCTCGCGCCCCTGCAGCGAGCCACAGAGAACACAGCAGAATACAATAGAGGGCGGTGCTCAGTCTCATCCCTAAAACCCGGCCATGTGAAATGGAATCACCGGCAGCAGCGCCGCACCTCCTGGCTCCGCTGCACCTGATTATCAGGCTCGAGAAATAGTACCACAGCCCTATAGCAGGCCCCCAACTGGCGGATGCATTGCGCATCCGCCAGTTGCCATTTGATCGCCTGCCCGCTTACGCGCCCAATGCGACCACGATTACGGACTTCGGCGGCAGCTCCAGTTTCAGCTCACCGGGCTCCCCTTCCGCCCGATACTGGGCCGGCTCCACCTCAGGCTCGCGGTCAAAGGTATTGCGCGCATCCATCGCCTCGGCCGTCAGCACCCGCCCCTGTGCACTGCGGTATTCACCGCCCTGCACATCGACGGATACCTGCTGCGCCCGCTGCGGATTCAGGTTGACCAGCGACAGATACAGCTGGCCGTCTTTGCCGCGCGCGGCGGAAACACTGATACCGGGTAGGGTTTTTTCCCCCATGCGATAGCTGGCCGGATTGGTCACTTCCACCGGTAGCGAAGTCGCATCCTGGAATACCTGATACAGGTCATACACGTAATAGGTAGGTGTGAGGACCATCTCGTCCTCTTCCGTCAGGATCATCGCCTGCAATACGTTGACCATCTGCGCAATATTTGTCATGCGCACCCGATCCGCATGCTGGTGGAACACATTGAAGTTCAGCGCTGCTACCACCGCGTCCCGCAGGGTATTCTGCTGGTACAGGAAGCCGGGTTCGCGCCCTTCTTCCGGGTTGTACCAGGTGCCCCACTCATCCACATAGAAGCCCAGCTTTTTCTCCGGGTCGTTCTTGTCCAGCACCTTTTTGTTCAGGCGGATAAACTCGTCCATACGCAGGGTCTGCCACAGGGTGGCGAACCATTCCTCTTCTGCAAACCCGATGGACTCACCCTTGTCGTCCCATTCACCGGTGGGCAGGGTATAGAAGTGGAAGCTGATCCCGGCCATCTGGCGTTGGATATTTTTACTCAGGGTATCGGTCCAGGAGGTGTCCGTGGTGTGACCACCACTGGCGACGAACTTGGGCTCACTGCCACGGGGCGTTTTCAGGAAGGTGGCGAAATGGTTGTACAGGTCTGCATAGTACGCCGGACGCATATGCCCACCGCAACCCCAGGCCTCGTTGCCGATACCAAAATAGGCCACTTCCCAGGGTTCATCGCGCCCATTCTTGCGGCGCTCTTCCACTACTGCGGATGTGCTGGTGCCGGTCATATATTCCAGCCACTCGGCCATCTCACGCGGATTGCCCGTGCCCAGATTACCGTTCACGTAGGCATCGGCGCCAAGCAGTTCTACCAGCTCAAAAAATTCATGGGTGCCGAAGGCATTATCTTCCTCTACACCACCCCAGTGGGTATTCACTCGCACCGGGCGCTCATCCCGTGGGCCAATGCCATCGCGCCAGCGGTACTCATCCGCAAAACAGCCACCGGGCCAGCGTACCAGCGGCACATTGATATCGCGCAACGCTTCGATCACATCGGTGCGAAAGCCGTTGATATTCTCAATTTCCGAGTCTTTCCCAACCCAGATACCCTCGTAGATACCACGGCCCAGGTGCTCGGCGAACTGCCCGTATATATCACGGTCGATCGTGGGCCCGGGTTTGGTAGCGTCGATGGTGATCTGAGGAATATCGTCGGCTGCAAATGCCGAGATCGCGACACTGCTTGCCAGGATGGCAAGTGTCTGCTTCAGGTTTAACACTTTCAGTTTCATGTTTTCTCTCCATTATTTTTGTATGTGACGTTTAAGATATAAAAAGGGGTGGCCTACATCACTTCAGCCACCCAAGCCCGATAAAAATCGGTACACACACTCACAAACTACAATCCGAGTAGCAGAAACCTTAAGCAATACTCGGAACTATGATGTGCAGGTACCGATACCGGGGGCAGCCTTGCTAGACCTTCTAAAACAGGGATGTTTTAGAAGAGCCCCCATGGATGGGTTCACGGCGTGTCTAGCAAGGCTGCCCCCGGTAGCGGTACCGCCACCAGGCGTGATCGTTCGGAGGCCTCACTCAGCCCCGCGCAGGCACCTCCCGCAGCTGGAATTTCTGACAGTCGTTGTCCGCTGCCGGTGCCTGGGCAAAGGTGTTGCCCTCGGCCAGACCACAATGGGCCAGATCCAGGTTGTGCGCACTCTCGCGGTTCTGGATCTGCAGGCTGCCATCCGCCAGCGGCTGCAGAAGCCACTGGCTGCTGGTACCCTCACAGCTTCCGAGAATCGCAGACGCGCCGGGTACCACTGCGTTATCCGCAATGGTCATGCACTGATCGCCGGTCTGGATCTGGACAAAACCCTCATCCACCGGTTGGATGCTCCAGCGCTGGCAGGACTGTCCCTTCCAGGCTCCCTGACTGATATCGCCGCCCTCGGCGCAACCGGACGCCTGCAGTACACGGCCACTCTGCACACTGGCAATCGCCACCTCTTCCGCCGGCTTCAGGGACCACTGTTCACAGCCTTCACCACTGCAGTCGCTCGCGGTCAGCGGTTTACCAGTATCGCGGTTCACCAGCTGTACCCAGCCGTTTTCATTCTGGTTCAGGGTCCAGCGCTCGGCCTCAGTATTGGTCCAGGGAGCCAGCTCACGGCTCGCATTGAGGAAGTTGCCACTGGCGGCGTTGACCAGGCGGAAGGCGCCGTCGGCAGTATTGTCCAGCACCCACTGGCTGCCATCACTGTCGCAGGCGCCCAGTCCACGGCCAGTCAGGCACTGGCCACTGGCGGCATTGTTCAGTACCCACTTGGCGCCCTGTACCCGAGTGGTCAACGGGCCGTTTTCACCGGAGGGCAGCTTCTGGAATTCGCCTTCCGGTACCGGAACGCCAAAATTCGGCGTACCGTCGTCGTTCCAGGTAAATTTCTGCGCACGCACCGAGCGGGTTGCACTGCAACCATCGGTCTCCTTGGAGTTACCGTGGTACACGATCCAGTCTTCGGTGCCATCTGGCGATTTGAAGAAACCATTGTGGCCCGGGCCGAAAACACCATTGCCGCGCTGGAATACGGGCTCCGGGTACTTGGTCCAGTGATCCGGGTTCATCGGATCATCGCCGGTGAGTTCTTTCATCGCCAGCTTGTAATCCGGCGTTTCGCAATAGCTGGCGGAGTAAATCATGAAAGTGCGGCCGTCTTTCTTCAGGATTTCCGCGCCCTCATTCACCTTGCGGCCACTCTTCTCCCACTCTTCTTCCGGGCGGGTAATCACCACCCGCGGCCCCTCAATAGACCAGGGGTTGGTCATTTTGGAAATCCAGTTCAGCTGCTCATCACCCACCCACTCGGACCACAGCAGATACAGCTCACCGTTGTGCTCGAGATAGGAACCGTCGATGTTCCAACTGTCGGGCATGGGCGAACCCTTGTAGACATAAGGGCCCATGGGATCGTCGCCAACACTTTCCAGTACCGACAGGTGCTGGTGGTCGAGGGTACCGTGCTGGCCGGAGGTATACATCAGATACCAGCGCGGGCCATTGGGGCCATCCAGGCGATGGAATTCAAATGCCCAGAAATTGCAGCAGCGGGCTGGATCGGTATCCGACCAGATATTGATCGGTGCGGCAGTGGCGAGACCATCCAGGGTGGGAGATTTGCGCATCACCAGCTGGGAAGTCCAGGTAGTGGTGGTCAGGTAATAGTTGCCATCCCAGTACTCCAGCCACGGATCTGCGCCATTGGCAAAGAGCGGGTTGGCGAACATACCTTCCGGTGCCTGGGTATCGGCGGCGGCGATCTCTTTGACCACTGCCGGCATCTCGGTGGCTACTTTGCCAGTTTCCTCACGCTTCGCAACATCATCCACAGAGGGCTGACAGGCACTCAGGGTCGCCATTGCCACGGCGGCGAACAGACTTTTTGAAGTCGGGACAGTCTTTCTCATCATTGTGTTACCAGTCTTCATTCACTACTCGAAGTTTCTTGGTTGTCGAGTTACTCGACAGGATCGACACCTTCAGATGTCATCACCACGCGCTTGATGGTGCCGTCTTCGTTGTAATACAGATCGTCGATAGCCACAGAGCGGCGGTAGCTGCCGCCCTTCGGCGTGCCGCCGGTGTGGTAGATGAAAAAGGAGCGACCTTTGTAGTCGATGATGGACTGGTGGTTGGTATTGGAGTTACCGGCCAACTCGTTGAGGATGCCTTTGTATTCCCAAGGGCCCTCGATGGACTTGCTCATGGCGTAACCGATTTTTTCCGGAAAGCCCATAGCGTAAGTCAGGTAGTAATAATCACCGTGCTTGTGGGCATACAGTGCTTCGGTAAAGTCCGGCAGGTCCAGCTTGTGGATGGGGCCGTCCAGCTCGATCATGTTGTCTTTCAGCCTGGCCCAGCGGGGTTTGGTGTTACCCCAAAACAGGTACGCCTGACCGTCGTCATCGATAAACGCCGCCGGGTCCAGGTCGTCCCAGTCGATATCGGTATCGGTGGTCATGTCGTTGCTGATCAGCGCCTTGCCCAGTGCATCTTTGAACGGGCCGGTGGGGCTGTCGGATACTGCAACACCGATGGCAAAGCCGGGCTTGGTGTCATCGTGGCGTACGGTGGTATAGAAATAGAACTTTCCGTCCTTTTCCACTACGTGACTGGCCCAGGCGCTGCCCTTGGCCCAGTCGAAATCTTTTGCAGCCAGCGGCGAGCCTTCGTTTTTCCAGTTCACCATATCGGTGGAGGAAAACACCAGCCACTTGTGCATTTCGTAGAAGCTTTTGTTGTCTTTGGCTTCATCGTGGCCGGTATACAGGTAGACAGTGTCGTCGTACACCATGGCCGCCGGGTCGGCGGTCAGCACTTCAGTGATCGCCGGGTTGGCAGCCTGCGTAGTCGCAGCGGCAGCGGTAAAACCCACTGCTGCCATCGCTGTAAGCACTTTATTTTTCATACTCGTACTCGCTTCTACTTTCATGTCTTATTTCTATACGCTGAATCAGTCCGGGGCCGCCTGACGAAAATCCGGCATGCCGTTTTCGTCCCAGTGCAGCTCGCGCACCCGAGTGGCACGGTTGCCATCCGACAAAGGATTCCCGTCGATATCCCGGTAATCCCGAGCGTGGTACACCAGCAGATCGGTCTCGCCATCCTCGGCCAGGGTGAAACTGTTGTGGCCAGGACCAAAGCGCTTCAATTCCGGATTGGTATGGAACACGGGCTCCGGTGCCTTGTTCCAGTTGGCAGGATCCATGAGGTCCGCATCGGTATCGGCCCACAGCAAACCCATTGCATAGTTTGCATCGGTGGCGCTGGCGGAGTAGCTGATAAACACCCGTCCATTTTTCTTCAGCACGGCCGGGCCTTCGTTGACCTTGTGTCCCTGGATCTCCCAGTCATAGGTCGGGGTAGTAAGGGTGATGACCGGCTCGCGGATTTCAGTAGCTGATACCTGCTCCGCCATCAGCAACTGGGAGCCCAGGTCATTCTCGGTTTCGTACTGTGCCCAGACCAGATAGCGCTTACCTTTATGGGTAAAACTGGTGGCATCGAGAGAGAAGCTGTCTACCGGCGTGGCAATACGCCCCGCCTCCTGCCACTCGCCCTCCAGCGGGTTGGCAGAGGCGTTGCGCAGGGCGTACATGCGGATTTTCCATGGATCCTCTTTTTCCCCAGCTGCGAAATAGACGATCCAGGCACCGTCGATATAGTGCAGCTCCGGCGCCCAGATATGTGCACTCATGGGACCTGTGGCGTGCTTACGCCAGATCACCTCAGCATCCGCGTCGGCAAGGCCGGCAACCGTAGTGGAACGGCGCAGCTCAATGCGGTCATATTCCGGCACGGTGGCAATGAAATAGTAGAAACCGCCCTGTCGCAGGACCCAGGGGTCCGCCCTGCGCGGAACCAGCGGTGAAGGGGAAGTTACTGCTTTTGCCGCATCGTGACCTTCATCACAGGCACCACTGGCATCACGAGCCGCCGGCTCATCCACGGCACAGGCACTTATCCAGGTACAGGCGTATATGAAAGCCCCGGCAAACAGGTGTCGGTAGGTCATCGCTTCTCTAACTTTTTCGTTATCGTTGTAGTCTTATCTTCTATCGCAGTTCTTCGTCGGCTTCCCCCGACTGAAAGGCCGGTGGTCAGGGGCGGTTGCTGCGCTGCATTCAATATTATTATACTACTAATAACCTAACAACCCTGTCTCCAAGGCCAGAAGAGGCACCTGACAGGTTTGTCTGGATGAGAGACTCACAATAGCGATAAAGAGAAGCTGATATGTTCCGACTCCCCGCAGCTCTGCGGCGGCCGGTGGCGCTTGCCGCGGCCTGTCTCGCCCTGCCCCTCGCCGCCTGTGCCGACAGCGATGCCGGCACCAAGCGTCAGATCGACGTCCACGATCCGGTGATGGCGAAGGAAGATGATACCTATTATCTGTTCAGCACCGGCCCCGGTATCACTATCTACCGTTCAGACGACCTGCACCACTGGCAGTTCTCCGGTCGCGGTTTTGAATCTGAGCCGACCTGGGCAAAAAATGTCTCTCCGGGTTTTGGTGGCCATCTGTGGGCGCCGGACATCATTGAGCACGATGGTCGTTTCTATCTCTACTACTCCGTTTCAGCATTCGGTAAGAATACCTCGGCGATCGGTGTGACGGTCTCTGACACGCTGAATCCGGATTCTCCGGATTACGGTTGGGAGGATCAGGGTATCGTGGTGCAGTCGGTCCCGCACCGGGATCACTGGAATGCGATTGATCCGGCAATCATTTTTGGTGAAGACGGCACGCCGTGGATGAGTTTTGGTTCTTTCTGGGAAGGGCTGAAGCTGGTGAAGCTGGATGATTCACTGACCCGCCTGGCGGAGCCTCAGGAGTGGCACACGATCGCCCGTGGCGAGCGGCCCCAGTTTCACCCGGTCAATGAACCGGGCCCGGAAGAGATTGAGGCACCGTTTATTTTCCGCAAGAACGGTTATTACTATCTGTTTATTTCCCGTGGGCTTTGCTGCAAGGGAGATGACAGTACTTACCGGTTGGCGGTGGGGCGCTCCCAGTCTGTGACCGGACCTTATATGGATAAAGACGGTGTGGACCTGGCCAATGGCGGCGGTACGCCGCTGATTTCCGGCAACAAGGCGTGGCCGGGGCTTGGACATAACAGCGCTTACACCTTTGATGGCAAGGACTATCTGGTGCTGCATGCCTATGAGTCTGCGGACAAGGGGCTGCAGAAGCTGAAGATCATGGATATCGAGTGGGACGACGATCTCTGGCCTGTGGTGGATCCTGCGCAATTGGATTCTTTCAAGGCGTACAAAGTTAAGTAGATCCGGAAAACTCCGGGTACGCTTTACTCTCGCTCAGTGGCGGCCAAGCACTGGGTGGAAGTTTTTGAAACCGCTGTGTATACATCCCTGTACGCTGCGGCGGCGACGTCCCTGTCGCCGACGCTTTCAAAAACTTCCACCCAGCACTCGGCCTTCGATTTGAGCATGTTTACTTCGTTAGCCGTAATCGCTACGGAGTATTGAAATATGAATTGAAGGCGCTGCAGCTGGTAAGGGGTTGCCAGACCTTCTAAAACAGGGACGTTTTAGAAGAGCCCCCATGGATGGGTTGAGGGGGGGCGCCTAGCTCGTGTCTGGCAACCCCTTACCAGCTGTAGTGCCGCCACCAAGTGATCTACGAAGTCCCCAAACCACAAAACTACGATAAAAAATCTAAACCAACGAGACAGCGATGAAGAAACTACTCCTGAGCCTGACTCTCAGCTCAATCGCCCTGGCAGGTTGCACAAGCAAAGAACCGGCAACCATGGAGACCTTCCCGCTCTCCGATGTTCGCCTGCTGGAAAGCCCCTTCAAACACGCCCAGGACACCAACATCGAGTACATCCTGGCGATGGATCCCGACCGGCTGTTGGCACCCTATTTAAAAGAAGCCGGCCTGGAACCCAAAGCGGAAAACTACGGCAACTGGGAAAACAGCGGCCTGGACGGACATATCGGCGGGCACTACCTCACCGCACTCAGTCTCGCCTGGGCCGCCACCGGCAACGACGAAGCCAAACAGCGCCTGGACTACATGCTCGACGAACTCAAACGGGCCCAGGACAAAAGCGGCGATGGCTACCTGAGTGGCGTGCCCGGCGGCAAGGCCATGTGGAACGAACTGGTAGAAGGCGACATCCGCGCGGACCTGTTTACCCTCAACGACAAATGGGTCCCGCTCTACAACATTCACAAGATCTACGCCGGCCTACGCGATGCGTATATCTACGCGGACAGCCAGCAGGCACTCGATATGCTCATCGCCCTGTCCGACTGGGGCGCCGCCGTGATCGGTAAACTGTCTGACGAGCAGGTACAGCAGATCCTGAAAAGCGAACATGGCGGCCTTAACGAAGTCTACGCCGACGTGGCCGAGATTACCGGCGAAGAGAAATATCTCGACATCGCCAGGCAATTGTCGCACCGCGAGATTCTCAACCCGCTGGAGCAACGCCAGGATAAACTCACCGGCCTGCATGCCAACACCCAGATCCCCAAAGTGATCGGCTACAAACGCGTCGGCGACCTGACCCACGATGACCAGTGGCAAGACGCTGCGGAGTATTTCTGGAACGAGGTAGTGGAAAACCGTACCGTGGCCATCGGTGGCAACAGTGTGCGCGAGCACTTCCACGATACCGACGACTTCTCCTCCATGATCGAAGACGTGGAAGGCCCGGAAACCTGCAATACCTACAATATGCTGAAACTCACCCGGCTGCTGTATCTGAGCGAGCCGGACGCGCGCTATATGCGTTACTACGAGCGCGCGCTGTACAACCATATCCTGTCGTCACAGAACCCGGATACCGGCGGACTCGTCTATTTCACGCCCATGCGCCCAAGCCACTATCGCATGTATTCCAAACCGGAAGATGCCATGTGGTGTTGTGTAGGTTCCGGGATCGAAAACCACAGCAAGTACGGCGAGATGATCTACGCCCACCGTGGCGACGAGCTGTTCGTAAACCTGTTTATTCCCTCCACACTGGACTGGGAAGAAAAAGGCATCCAGTTGCATCAGGAAAACCAGATTCCCGATGCGGAGAACACTACACTGACAGTGACAGGCAACAGCAAGTTCACCCTGAAACTGCGCTACCCGGCCTGGGTCACTGCAGGCGAGATCGAAGTCGCGATAAACGGTAAGGCAGTGGTAGTCAACGCGCATCCCGGCAGCTACATCACCATCGATCGCCACTGGAAAGACGGCGACCGCGTGGATGTGCAGCTTCCCATGCACACGGAAACCGAACAGCTGCCAGACGGCTCGGATTACTTTGCACTGACCTACGGCCCGGTAGTACTGGCGGCAAAAACCCAGCCGTTCGCCAACGAACACCTGGACTATTTTGCCGATGACAGCCGTATGGGACATATCGCCAGCGGCCCCATGTGTCCGCAGGAACAGATGCCCATGTTTGTCAGCGAAGACCTCGGATTTGTCGAACAGATCCAACGTCTGCCCGGCGAAAAACTGGCGCTGTCTACACCGGCCTCGCTAAAGACCGGCAACGGCAACAACAATTTACAGCTGATCCCCTTCTTCCGCCTGCACGAAGCCCGTTACACCATCTACTGGCCCTACAGCACCCCGCAGGAACTGGCGAAAAAGCAGCGCATCAAAGAAGAGGAAGACCGCGCGCGGCTGGCACTGGCCCAACAGACCATCGACAAGGTGGCGCCGGGTGAACAGCAGCCGGAAGCGGATCACTTCTTTGCCGGCGCCGCCACCGAGGCGGGTGTCCATCGCGGCCGCCACTGGCGCCACAGCAGCGACTGGTTCAGCTATCAGCTGAAAGACCCGAACAAAGAAGCCGAGACACTGCGTATCACCTATTACGGACAGGATAACGGACGTCATTTCCGGATTCTTGCCAACAACGTAGAAATTGCACAGGTAAAACTGGAAGGAAATCGCGGCGATGACTTCTACAGCGTGGACTATCCGGTACCGGCTACCGTGCTCAAGCAGGCGGATAACGGGGTTATCGAACTGAAGTTCGTCGCCGGTAAAGATTCTGTGGCGGGCGGTATTTACGGTGTGCGCCTGATGCGCGCTACCGGTGAGCCCGAAAACGGCTGACAACAGAAACTCCACTGCCCGTCGTCAAAACAGATTCGATCACCCTCTTTGCCCGGCGCGAGTCCGCTCGTCGCCGGGCTTTTTTATCGTCAACAAGAAATCTCTGAGGCCCATTGGCTCCACCCATGCCGAGCGACACTCAGCGTCAGCAACCGTTTAAAGCCCAGTGGGGTCATACCCGCCCACCATCGACGATCAACTGCTGGCCGGTAATTGCGCGCGATGCGCGGGAGGCCAGAAACAGTGCTGACTCCACCAGGTCTTCGCCCTGAATGGCGAACTTCAGGCTCTGTTCCTGCAGACATTCGGCCAGCGCCTCTTCGGTTACCCACAGGCGCTTCTGGCGCTCGGTCATGACCCAACCGGGGATCAGGGCATTGACGCGAATGCCTTTTTCACCGAGTTCACGGGCCGCCGCCCGCGTGAGCCCGACAATAGCGGTTTTTGCGGTCACGTAGGCGGGATAACCGGTAAGCGCCAGATTGGCGGAATTGGACCCCAGGTTGACAATACTGCCGGAGCCAGCCTTTTCCATCGCCCGCGCCGCCCACTGCATGGCGAAAAACTGCGGGCGCAGGTTGGTGTTCAGGGAATCGTCCCACTGCTCGGGGGTGAGACTGTCAATGTCGTGCCGGGTATCCCGCGCGGCATTATTGACCAGTACATCCAGACCGCCCATGGCATCCACTGACTCCGCTATCACCGCTTCCAGCGCGCTCAGGTCGCGAATATCGCAGGCACTGAAATGAGGGCGAAGGCCAGTGTGTTGCGCCACCTGATCGCATAGTTTCTGCGCAGGCGCTTCACGCAGGGACACGAAGGACACCTGCGCCCCCTGCAGCGAAAATGCCGCAGTCAAGTAGGCGCCGATCCCGGAGCCACCGCCGGTAATAAAAACCCTTTTCCCCTCCAGGTCGGGATAACGGGTAATCTTTTCCAGTTCGCCACTGGCGAAAACCCTATCAAAGTCGTCGGATTGCTGCGGATTCTGGGCCATGCCGTTTCTCTCTTGTTATTGCGTTGGGCTGAAATGGTATGCGCTCAAGATACCGGAGATTCGGCCCCGAGATTGGTAACATTTATAATATATATCAATAAGACCTGTACAGCCCCGGTGGCAACCAGCCGGGAAAGCAACGGCGACTTGGCCCTTGCTACCAGCCCTCCCGATATTCGACCGGCCCGCACCCACCAGCCAGCCAAAAGATCTGCGCGCTTGCCACACATAAAGCACATATTTATCATATAAAAACACTAAGCAAAAAATGTCGCGGGAAAGTCCCGTCGCAGTAGAGCCAAACTCATGAAGAAAAGTGATCCTCCCAAGAAAACCCCGCGTCGCAGCCAGTTGAGTTATGGCAAGCAGGACAAGGACGGCTTCATTCACCGTTCCTGGATGAAAGCCCAGGGTTACCCCGATCACTGTTTTGACGGCCGTCCCATTATCGGCCTGTGCAACACCTGGTCCGAAATCACCCCCTGCAACTCCGGGCTGCGGGAACTGGCGGAGTACGTCAAGCGCGGTATCTGGGAAGCCGGCGGTGTGCCGCTGGAGTTTCCGGTCACCAGCCTGGGGGAGACCCAGATGCGCCCCACCGCCATGCTGTTCCGCAACCTGCTGGCGATGGACGTGGAAGAATCCATCCGCGGCAACCCCATCGACGGCGTGGTGCTGCTGGGTGGCTGTGACAAGACCACCCCGGGACAACTGATGGGCGCGGCCAGCGTCAACCTGCCCACCATCGTGGTCTCCTCCGGCGCAATGCTGAACGGCAAGTTTCGCGGTCGCGATATCGGTTCCGGCACCGATGTATGGAAGTTTTCCGAGGCGGTGCGCGCCGGGGAGATGAGCCAGGAGGACTTTATTGCCGCGGAGGGCGCCATGTCCCGCTCCCGCGGTGTGTGCATGACCATGGGCACCGCCTCCACGGTGTCCAACCTGACCGAGGCCATGGGCCTGTGCCTGCCCTACAACGGCTCGATACCCGCCGTAGACGCCCGCCGTCAGGTAATGGCGCATATGAGCGGTCGCGAGATCGTGCGCCTGGTGGAAGAGGATATCCGCCTCAAGGATATCGTCACCAAGGCGTCCCTGATCAACGCGATCAAGGTCAACGCTGCCGTGGGCGGCTCTACCAATTCCGTGATGCACCTGCTGGCCCTGGCCGGGCGCCTTGAAATCGACCTGCAACTGGAAGACTTCGACCGCTACAGCCGCGACCTGCCGCTGATCGCCAACCTGATGCCTTCCGGCCGCTTCCTGATGGAGGACTATCACTACGCCGGTGGCCTGCCGGCGGTGATGAAAAAGATTGCCTCCCACCTGGACCTGAACGCCGCCACCGTGAGCGGGAAAACCCTGGGTGAGCAGATCGAGCCCGCGGAGTGCTACAACGACGAAGTAATCCGCGACCTGGACAACCCGGTACGGGAGAGCTCCGGCATCTGGGTATTGCGCGGCAATCTCTGTCCCCAGGGCGCCATCATCAAACCCAACGCGGCGACACCAGAGCTGCTCAAGCACACCGGGCGCGCGGTGGTGTTCGAATCCATCGAGGACTATCACGCGCGCAAGGATGCGCCGGATCTGGATATCGACGAAAACTGCATCATGGTACTGAAGGGCTGCGGCCCCAAGGGTTATCCGGGCATGCCTGAAGTGGGCAATATGGCACTGCCGAAAAAGCTGCTGGAAAAAGGCGTCAAAGATATGCTGCGTATTTCCGATGCGCGCATGAGCGGCACCGCATTCGGCTCCGTGATCCTGCACGTGGCACCAGAAGCCCAGGCCGGCGGCCCCCTGGCGGTGGTACGCAGTGGCGATCTGATTGAATTCGATGGCGAAGCGCGCAGCCTCAACCTGAAAATTTCCCACCAGGAACTGCAATCCAGGCTGCAGGAATGGCAGGCCGACAGACCGGAATCTCCCTACCAGCGCGGTTACGCCAAGCTCTATGTGGATACCGTGCTGCAGGCCGATCGCGGAGCGGATCTGGACTTCCTGGTAGGCGGATCCGGCGATGAAGTTTCCCGGGAGTCCCATTGATGGCGACAGCGTCTGAGCTAGGCCGCGGCCTGCTGGCGCTGGACTGGGGTACCAGCAGCTTTCGTCTCACTGTGATCAATGACGCGGGCGAAGAGCGGCAGCAGCTCCACTCAGACCGCGGCATCGCGCAGATCTCACAACAACAATTGCTACCCTATTTACTCGAGCAGATAGCGGCGCTACCGGAGGATCTGCAGGCACTGCCGGTGATCATCTGCGGCATGGCCGGCTCCACCATTGGCCTGCAGGACGTGCCCTATCACACCTGCCCCGCAGACCCGCAACAACTGGCGAATGCCCTCGCTCCGCTGGACGGCTGTGAACTCAATGCCTCAATCGTTCCGGGCTTGAGCGCGCGCAACCCGGACAATAACAACCGCGAGCTGGAAGTGATGCGCGGCGAGGAGACGCAGATCGTCGGCTGGCTGGCACAGGCCAGCGAGAAAGAGCGCCAGTCCAGCTGGCTGTGCCTGCCGGGCACCCATGCCAAATGGGTCGAAATCAAACAGGGGCGCGTACAGGGTTTCCGCACCGCTATGACCGGTGAGCTGTATGCACTGCTGCGCAAACACAGTGTTTTGGTGCAGGGCGAGCAAACATTCTCCGATAAAGCCTTTGCATCCGGGCTTGCGGCGAAGGGCGAAAGCCTGAGCTTCGATCTTTTCTCCACCCGCACCCGGGTGCTGGATCAGCGGCTCTCGCCGCAACATTCTGCCGCCTACCTTTCCGGCCTGCTGATCGGCAGCGAGATTCGTGCGCTGTCAGGAACGCTGAAGAGCGAAGCCGGGAACTTCACCACAGTGCACCTGATCGGCGACCAGCACATCACGGATCTCTACTGCCGCGGCCTGGCCCAACAGGATATCCAGAGCCACCAGTACGACGGTGCCGCGCTGGCGGTAAAAGGCCTGCGACAACTCTACCTGCAGAGCAATAAACATGACTGAACAGAGAACAGCTGCCACCTACCCACCCATGGTGGCGATACTGCGCGGCGTTACGCCGGACGAAATCATTCCGATAGCCGAATCCGTCTACCGGGCGGGGTTTCGCTATATCGAGGTGCCGCTTAATTCCCCGAATCCCCTGGAGAGCATCGCACGGCTGGTGGATCACTTCGGTGACCGCGCCTGCTGCGGTGCCGGTACCGTAACCAGTGCAGAACAGGTGGAAGAACTGGCCTCGGTGGGTGCGCGATTGGTCGTCTCCCCCAACTGCGATCCCCAAGTGATCAGAAGCAGCCTGAAGTACGACATGATATCCATGCCGGGCTTTTTTACCCCCACCGAGGCGTTCGCCGCAATCTCCGCCGGCGCCACATTCCTGAAGCTTTATCCCGCTGCCAGCCTGGGGGCGGACTACGTCAAAAACCTGAAAACCGTACTGCCAGGCCACGTCCAGCTGCTGGCGGTAGGCGGTATCAGCTTGGAAAATATGGACATTTTTTCCCGCGCTGGGGTAGATGGTTTCGGAATCGGCGGAGACCTGTATAAGCCCGGCCACAGCAAGGCAGAAGTCGCAGATCTGGCCGGCGCGTATATGAAAATGTTCGCGGCATTAAAAGACACGAACTAACCCCCAGCTACAACACCATGCCGGCGGTGGACAGGACGTGCGCAAGCTTGAACCTACACACTGCCGAGTCCCCCTAAAACCCCGCCACTTCGAGCGTCCGCAACCTTCTGCGTAGAACCAGTACTTCCTCGTCACCCAGGAAAGCCGAGAGTTCCTTCGCGCGCACAGCGCCAATACCGGCAAGCGCTTCCCAGCTCCCCTCTTCACGCGCCGAAAAAGTCGCATAGGTAGCGCCGTGCCAACTTTCTTCGGGTAGCAGGTTGATCGACGGCATCCCCAGGGCGTACATCCAGCGTTTGAAGCCCTGCTCCTGTGCCTGCCGGAAGCTGGCGAATAACTTCTCCGCCCTTTTCTCACCGATGCCCGGTACCGCCATCAGCTCTGCACGGGTCAACGCGGTCCAGGCCAGGAGATCTGGCAACAAACCGGCCTCGAATAGCGCGCGCCACCGCGCTTCCCCCATACCGCGAAGCGCCAACTTCTCCCCCATCCATTCAACCCGCGCCAGAAACTGTTCCTCACACCCGGGCTCCGGCCGCCAACAGGTATCAGGGCCATAGTCATCCGGGTCCGGCACTGGCAGCGCCACTCGTTCCACCGCGGGCAGTACCACATCGACAATATGCGGGATCGTCTGTCCGGCGAGCTTGATACGCAGCTGGTCTCCAGGTCGGATATCCAGGGATTGCCAGCGCCCGAAAGCGCCACTGCTGACGCGGCGGATCTCCCGGTCGTCCAGTAAGGTGGGCTCCAGTTTAACCACGGGCACTATTTTCCCGGTGCGCCCAACCGGGAATTCCACGTCGACCACGGTGGCCATCGCCGTGATGGCCGGGTGTTTCCAGGCGGCGGCCCAGTGGGGTGGTTCAGCTTTCCAGCTTTCTGCTGATGGGCGGCGGCCCTGCTTCAATACGATGCCATCGGTGGCAAAGGGTTGGGGCTGGCGATAGAAGTGCTGCCGCCAGTGACGGGCCTCCTCAAAAGTGCTTACGCGGTGGCTGTAAGCGGTGGAGTCGTAACCGAGCGCTTTGAGCGCGTGCAGGCGTTCGGAGAATTTTTCCGGGCCTCGGGGCCAGTCCCACACGAACAGAGCGAGGGAACTGGCCTGCTCGTCGGTCAATGCGTTGGAAGCCATGGCACCACTGGCACGCCCGCGGGCATTGTCACCGCCCTCGGCCTGGATATGGTTTTGCTGGCGCCAGTAGACTTCGCCTTGCAGGACCAGTTGGTGGCGCTGATCGGGGATCTGTTGATGGATGGCGCGGATGCGCCGCGCATGGTGTGTCCAGTCCTGGCCCCGCTGGCCGTCGCCGCGGCTGATCATCTGGTGCAGCTTGCCGCGATGGTAGATCAGAGTGACAGCAACGCCGTCGACCTTCGGTTGTAGCCATGTGTCACTGTGTTGATTCAGCCAGCGGGTTACTGCTTCAGGTGTACCGAGCTTTTGCAGGCCGGCTTGCGGGACTGGATGCGCGATCGTGTAATTGGATTGCTCGGCCGGCGGTGTGGGGATCCGAGCCCGATCCGGAAAGCAGCGGTTCCAATGCTTCAGGGTTGTTCGGGCTTTGTCGTAGACGGGGTCTGACACCAGAGAGCGGTGTTCGCGATAGTAGGCATTGTCCCATTGCTGGATCTTTCTACTAAGGCTGGCGATTTCCTCACTTGCCTGCGAGCCTTTCCAGTTCGGGCAGTCTGATGCAGTAGCGGCCGCCAGGAGGTTGGCGGCCAAAAAGGTAAAGAGTGCCGCGAGCTGAATGAGGCCGCCAGGGCGAGGAGCGCCTTGCGTCGGCCGGGATTGTGACAATTCCATCTGTCTGGCTTATTAGCGCGTTTGTCGTTATAGCGAGGGGCATCCGTGCGGCGCTGGCCGCGATTGTCTGTATACAGCGGGATTTACTTTAGCGGAATTTTTGGTGGCCGTAAAAGCGCTATGCAGGAGGGTGCAGCCCAGTGGAGCAGCCACCGGGCCGGGCGCGGGCAATCAGCCAGGCGGTTGCTTTCAAGCCATGTTCAGGCCGTCTCCAGCGCCTCGGCTTTCTCCAGCAACTGGGTGGTACTGAAACGGAACCCCATCACCCCCTTGAACGGTGTCTGGAATACAAACAGGTTGCCCGCCTGCCACT
This sequence comes from Microbulbifer celer, assembly GCF_020991125.1. NCBI lineage: Bacteria > Pseudomonadati > Pseudomonadota > Gammaproteobacteria > Cellvibrionales > Microbulbiferaceae > Microbulbifer > Microbulbifer celer. Next base: position 85,106 of record NZ_CP087715.1, on the reverse strand, counting down.
CCTTGTCAAGGGTCCACTCGTGCAGGGACTCTTTTGCCGTAGTGACAAACATCAGGTTCATATCCGGACCGCCAAAGGTGACGCAGGTTGGCTGACTCACGGGCACCGGTACAGCGCCGGCGAGATTGCCATCCGGGGTATAGCGCTGAATCCGGGCACCGCGCCACTGGGCGGACCACAGATTGCCCTCAGCATCTACCGTGGCACCGTCGGGATAGATTCCGAACATGGTGCGGGCGAAGAGCTCGCGTTCGCCGAGATCGCCGCGGCGGGCATCGAACTTGTAACGGTAAATGCTGCGTCGGGGAGAGTCGGCAAAATAGAAGTGACTGGAATCCACATCCCAGCAGCAGCCGTTGGAGATCAGGACATTCTTTTCCTGCTCGCTGACCACACCGCTGGGTTCCAGGCAGTAGAGGATACCGGCGGCCTCTTCGCGGCCGTCTTCCGCCATGGTACCGGCCCAGAAACGGCCCTGACGGTCAATCTTGCCATCATTGAAACGCACGCCACTGTTTTTTTCCAGCAGGGTCTTCTGCCACAGGATCTTGCCACGACGATAGTCGAACAGCGCAAACCCGGTTTCAAATGCGGCAACAATACAGTCTTCGCGATCGGTAAAGCCAAATGCGCACAGACGCTCGGGCGTATCGAATACTTCCAGCTCGCGACCGGGCCAGGTGAGCCGATAGAGTTTGCATTCGTGGATATCAGTCCACCAGACGCTCTGCTCTTTATGGTTCCACAATACGCTTTCGCCAAGGGTATTGCCGACTTCGATGGCATCGATGCGCTGTACTTCAAGCATGGGGTACTCGTTTATTATCGTCTTTCAGTGTAGAGGCAATTTCCGTACCGATACCGCGGAGGATCGTCGACCTCTTTTGGGCAGACGCTCCTCTCGGGAATGCGTGACCTCAGCCCCGGTATTATTACAACCCGGGGGATTAGTCAAGCTTGTCGCCTGCCCCGGCCTCACCTGTACGTCCGGGGTTTACCCGGCAGAGAACTGGTACACCGTGGTCTGCCGGTACTCGTCTCCCTGTTTAAGGGTCACTGAGGGGAAGTGGTCGTGATTGGGGGCATCAGGAAAACCGTGCGTCTCCAGGCACAGACCCGCGTGCTGATGTATGGGGGAGCCATCATCGCGTTCGCGGCTGCCATCCAGGAAATTGCCGCTATAAAACTGCACACCGGCCTCGCTGGAAAGTATCTTGATCGAACGGCCGGATGCGGGATGCACCAGGGAGGCGATGGGTTTCATCGCTTTGTCCGCCTGCGCATCCACAACCCAGAAGTTGTCGTATCCGCCCGGCCACCAGTCAATATCGCGCCCGATCTTTTTGCGCTTACGGAAATCGACCGGAGTATCCGCCACACTCACCAGCTCACCGGTAGGTATCAACTGATCGTTCAGCTGCAGCAGCTGATCCGCGTAAATTTCCAGTTCGTGCTCAAGAATGCCGTCGCGACCCGCGAGGTTCCAGTAGCAATGATTGGTCAGGGCCACTGGGGTGTCCGCGTCGGTCACCGCGCGGTAGTCGAGCGTCAACGCGTCGTTTTCATCCAGGCGATAGGTCAGCTCGATCTCCAGCCTACCCGGATATCCGCCCTCACCATCTTCACTCACACAGCGAAATGTCACCGATCGCGCTGTGGCACCCGACTCGCTCTGCACAACTTGCCAGCGTTTGGTATGCAGCCCCTGCGGGCCACCGTGAAGGTGGTTCTCACCATCATTCGCGGGCAACAGGTAAGTTTCTTCACCGAGCTCGAAGCGGGCACCACCCATACGGTTGGCTACGCGGCCAGCGGTAATGCCAAGGTACCAGTGGTTATCCAGCCAGTGCTGGGGATTGCGATAGGTCAGCAGGATATTGTCGCTGTGGCCGTAACGATCTCTGGTGTGGATCGAATAGAGGCTGGCACCCAGGTCACACAGGGTGACCCGGGTACCGCGGCTGTTCTCCAGAGTGACCAGCTGCAGCGGCGGGTGGCCGCTGCCAACGATCAGCTTCGAAGTTTCGATACCGCGGGACACAATCAATCCGGACGCCAGCTCAGAGATCAATTCAGATTGCATCACTGCTCTTTTCACCATTTACGAGGCGCGAGATGTTCAGCGGGTTGCTGTTTTTCAGAGCGTCCGGCAGCAGTGCTTCGGGGTAGTTCTGGAAACAGATCGGGCGCACAAAACGGGCGATGGACATGGTACCCACGGAGGTGAAGCGCGCATCGGTCGCTGCCGGGAAAGGACCGCCGTGCATCATGGAATGGCACACTTCCACACCGGTGGGGAAATTGTTGCATACCACGCGACCGACTTTCTGGCGCAGCACTTCTACCAGCTCGCCGTAGTTCGCCAGCTCGGATTCGGTGCACTGTAGGGTACCGGTCAGCTGGCCTTGCAGGGCGGAGACTGCCTGTAGCAATTCTTGCTGATCGCGGCATTTCACCACCAGAGACATGGGGCCGAAGACCTCTTCCTGGAGCTCCTTGTTGGCGAGGAAGTTTTTACCATCGACGGTCAGCAGGCCTGCCTGACAGGTGAAACCGGCTTCGCTGCCAGCAGCTTCGCCCGCAGCAACCTGTTCCACGCCGTCCTGATCGCGCAGACGGGCAACACCGCTCTGGTAACCGGACAGGGTGTTTTCATTTAGCATCACGCCGGCGCCAACCTTGGACAGGGCTTCGCCGGTGGCGGCGATAAAGCGATCCAGCTCTTCGCCTTCAACTGCCAGCACCAGCCCCGGGTTGACACAGAACTGGCCGGTTCCCAATGTCAGGGAGCCGACAAAACCTTCGGCGATGGTTTCAGCTTTTTCTTTCAGCGCTTCCGGCAGCAGGACGACCGGATTGATGCTGCCCATTTCCGCGAATACCGGAATCGGCTCGGGGCGCGCATTGGCCAGGTTGAACAGCGCCATGCCGCCCTGCAGGGAACCGGTAAAGCCGACGGCTTTTACACCCGGAGCTTTCACCAGCTCGGCACCCACGCGACGGCCGGAACCCAGGATCAGGGAAAAGACGCCGGCGGGCATGCCAGTGCTTTTTACCGCTTTGTCGATGGCCTGGGCAACCAGCTCACTGGTGCCCGGGTGGGAGTTGTGCGCTTTCACGATCACCGGGCAGCCAGCAGCAAAGGCCGCAGCGGTGTCACCACCGGCGACGGAGAAGGCCAGCGGGAAGTTGCTTGCACCGAATACTGCAACCGGGCCCAGCGCCTGATTGAACGAGCGCAGGTCCGGGCGCGGCAGCGGCTGACGATCCGGCAGTGCCACGTCGATACGGGCATCCAGGTACTCGCCCTGAACAATCCAGTCGGCGAACAGGCGCAGCTGACCGCAGGTGCGGCCGCGCTCACCTTCCGCGCGGGCGCGAGGGTAGCCGGTCTCCGCGGAAACGCGCTCCAGCAGCTCGTCGCCCAGGTTCATGATTTCGTCGGCGCAGGCGTTCAGGAACTCCGCGCGCTTGGCCGGTGCCAGGTTGGCAAACTCGGTGGCACAGGCACTGGCGGCATCGACCGCTTCGGTAACCTGGAATTCGTCGGCAGCGGTGAACGCCGGCTCGAGGTTCTCTCCGGTAGCCGGATTAACACCGTGGAAATTTCCAGCACGGCCGTCGGTCCAGTTACCTGCGATCAATTGCTTTCCGGAAATGGTCATTCAATTTCTCCTGATTTACGAACTGTTAGAAATGGATTTGTGGTGTAGCGAGCGGACGTCTGGCGGCGCCCGCCGGAACGGAAGCACCGGAGTCTACTGGCGCGTACATGAGGATGATGACCGGGCTGGCGCTCCAGTACCGCCGGGCGCCGCCAGATGTTCGCGCAGTAGCCACAGACCATTTCTAGATCCAGCCGCCATCTACGATAAAGTTCTGTGATGTACACATGCTGGCATCATCGGAAGCCAGGAACAGCGCCATGGCACTGATGCTCTCGGGCATCAGCGGGTCTTTCACACTCTGCCCCTTGTCGATGGCTTCCCGTGCAGCGGCGTCAACGCGCTCGTTCAGCTGCTTTTCGGTCATGACCCAGCCGGGCACCAGGCAGTTAACTCGAATACGGTCCGGCCCCATATCCCGGGCCAGACCGCGGGTCAGGCCTTCGATGGAAGCCTTGGAACTGGTATAGCCGGGCATACCCCCCTGGCCTGCGTGCCAGCTCATGGAGCCGAGGTTGATGATGGCTCCACCGCCCAGTTTCTTCATGTAGGGATACACCGCCTGAGCGGAAAAGAAGTGGTGACGCATATTGACGGCGAGGCACTTGTCCCACTGCTCGGGGGTGACGTCGCGGAAATCGTGACGGGTATCGTTGGCGGCGTTGTTGATCAGTACCGAGATCGGGCCCAGCTCTTCCGCTGCCTGGGCTATCACCGACTGCAGTCGTTCGATATCGGTGAGGTCACAGGGGTAGAAACGCACTTCACCATTGCCGTCGTCACTATTGAGACGATCCACTAAAGAAGCCGATACTTCTTCCTGGACATCCACAAATGCGACCTTGGCTCCCTGCTGGGCGAAGCTTTCCACCAGGCTGGCACCAATGCCGGAACCGCCACCAGAAATAAATACGGTTTTGCCATTCAAACTCGGGTATTGATTGGTCAGCGTCATCATTCGCTCACTTTTTCGTTATTGCATTTACCCTCTGTGGGGAATTCCATGACCTGGAAAAATCCAGATTACAGGTGCCACGCCGGGGAGACTACGAAACGTTGATGGAAAAAAGGCGCCCCGAGGGGCGCTTGGGAGTCAACGTGATAAACCGGATTAATGGTTACCTGTACAAAACTTTTACTGTCGGCTGCAAACGTAGCGCTTTGCGCGAACTGCTAATGCAAACTGTTAATGAGAATGCGGTGGCACCTCGGCGCCGCGGCAACCGACCATGAAATCAAAGTCACAGCCTTCATCGGCCTGCATCACATGATTGCGATACATGGCTTCGTAGCCACTGGTGCTGGCAATGACCTGGTTCGCCTTCAATTTTTCCAGGCGCGCGGCAATTTCTTCATCGGGTACATCCAGGTGCAGCACGCCGTTTTCTGCGTCCAGGTGAATCATGTCACCATCCTGCACCGCCGCCAACGGGCCGAACTCCATCGCTTCCGGCGCGGTGTGCAATACCACGGTACCAAATGCGGTGCCGCTCATGCGCGCGTCGGAGATACGCACCATATCTTTAACGCCTTTTTTAAGTACCTTCGGCGGCAGGCCCATATTGCCGACTTCCGCCATGCCCGGGTAACCCTTGGGACCGCAGTTCTTCAGTACCATGACACAGGTTTCATCGATGTCCAGGTCCGGATCGACAACGCGGGACTTGTAGTGCTCAAAGTTTTCGAACACCACTGCACGACCGCGGTGATTCATCAGCTCTGGCGTGGCCGCGGAAGGCTTCAACACCGCACCGCGCGGCGCGAGGTTACCGCGCAGTACGCAGATACCACCATTTTCCACCAACGGGTTGTCCAACGTGCGAATGACATCATCGTCGTAGCAGGGTGCATCTTCGACGTTTTCGCCAATGGTCTTGCCATTGACGGTGAGACAGTCTTTATTCAGTGCGCCGGACTCACCCAGACGCTTCAACACCGCGGGCAGGCCGCCGGCATAGTAAAACTCTTCCATCAGGTATTTTCCGGACGGCTGCAGGTTCACCAGTGTCGGCACACCGCGACCTTCGTTCCAGTCGTCCAGCTCCAGGTCCACGCCCATACGGCCGGCGATGGCCTTGAGGTGAATCACGGCGTTGGTGGAACCACCGATGGCAGCATTGGTGCGGATCGCATTGATGAAAGCTTCCTTGGTCAGCACCTTGGACAGGGTCAGGTCCTCGTGCACCATGTCGACAATACGCATGCCGGAGAGATGCGCCAGCACGTAGCGGCGGGAATCTACCGCAGGGATTGCTGCATTGTGCGGCAGGCTGGTGCCGAGGGATTCCGCCATACACGCCATGGTGGACGCGGTACCCATGGTGTTACAGGTACCGGCAGAGCGAGACATACTGGCCTCAGCACTGAGGAATTCGTGCAGGGAAATGTTGCCGGCTTTGTATTCTTCATGGGCCTGCCACACCAGGGTACCGGAACCGACATCCTTGCCTTTGTGCTTACCGTTCAGCATCGGGCCGCCGGTTACCACAATGGTCGGCAGGTTACAGCTGGCGGCGCCCATCAGCAGCGCCGGGGTGGTCTTGTCACACCCCACCAGCAGTACCACCGCATCGATCGGGTTGCCGCGGATGGCTTCCTCGGTGTCCATAGACGCGAGGTTGCGGGTGAACATGGCAGTAGGGCGCAGGTTGGACTCGCCGTTGGAGAAAACAGGAAACTCCACCGGTACGCCACCGGCTTCGATCACGCCTTTTTTGACATGCTCGGCAATTTTGCGGAAGTGGGCGTTGCACGGCGTCAGCTCGGACCAGGTATTACAGATACCAATGACCGGTTTGCCTTCAAAATGATGATCGGGGATGCCCTGGTTTTTCATCCAACTGCGGTACATGAAACCATTCTTGTCACGGGTACCGAACCAATTGGCCGACCTCAGGACCGTCTTTTTCTTATCACTGGCCATTACTGAACCCCTACTTATTCTCTCATTAGTTGTTATTGTATGACTTATTAATTTGAGGGACAAGCCCCCCCTGCCGCCACTCAGATCTATAGAGAGACAGCCGCCGTCGTCGAGGGGAGCATTACCACACTCTATCGTTTCACCGCGGCAACGCGGGGCCACGCGTAAAGGAAACTGGCTTCTTCAGCCTGAAGTAGTCGAAATCCACGTGTCCTCCCGGCTCCCCCGTAGCGAAACTGAAAAGACCGAAGCGGTAGCCCATAAAGTGCGGCAAGGTGTATGTCATTCTCAGGGGCGCCCCCATCGGACGCCACTCCTCGCCGTCTAAGCTGTAAGAGAAGTGGGCGGTGTCTTTCAGCTCGCGAAACCCGGCGTGCGCTTTCAGGTAGACCACATCCCCCTGCAACCGTACGCGCCCCAGCTCCCGCGGTGTTCCCTCCTCCGCACTCACCATCACGATAAATCGCTCTCCCGCTTCCCGCACCACACCGACATAGCCGTAGTGCTTCTGCAACAATGCCAGGCCGGCGACATCACCGACACGCATCGCCGACAAGTCGAGGCGCACTTCCGCGGTACTTTCCGGGCCAAAAGTGCGCTGAGTCAACGTATTGCGCGTCTGCAGAAGACCGGTATCCACACGGCTATTAGTCAGGCGCAGATAACCGGGCCTGTCGGACAGAGACCAGTGATCGCGATCCGGGTTGTGATTCCACTGCCAGGCAAGAGGCAACCTGGACTGATCAAACTCGTCCGATGCCACCATGCCGGCAACATTGGTATTGCCGACCGGCTTTCCTCCCAGCGTGAGATCGATGGTTGCGGGGACCATTCCATCCCTGCCGAGTACTGGCCATCCGTTATCCCAGGTTACCGGTACCAGATAGGGAATACGCCCCACCGCGCCGCGGTCACCAAACAGCATCGCGTACCAGTCTCCCTCCGGCGTATCTATCAGCCCGCCCTGCGCGATACCCTGGTGCTGCAGTGCAACTCTGCCCTCATATGGCCCGGTCAGTTGATCGGCGCGATGAATCACCACCGTGCGCATGCCGTTGCGCGGCCAGGTGATGTTCATCAGGTAATAGCGGCCATCGATCTTGTGAAGCTGCGATCCCTCCGCCGGTAACAGGATGTCGTCCCCCGCCACTTTACTGGCATCGGCGATAATCACTTGATTGATGCCGTCGGTTTTTATTCCCGAGAAGTCCGACTCCAGTTCGACCAACCGGATTTCGTTGCTGCCGTAAACCATAAAGACGCGGCCGTCGTCAAAGAACAGCGAATGGTCATGTAGAACGGGTTCAAAAGCGGTTTCATGCCAATCCCCCTGCTCAATGTCGTCGGTTGTGTACACATGGGTTTTGCCGGAAGTGGCAGAGAAAGTGGACACATAGAACTGCCCATCGTGATAACGCAGGCTGCTCGCCCAGGAGCCCTTACCGTAGGCATTTTTCCCGCCCTCCAGATTCATCTGGGCGTTGTCGACCAGAGTGTCGTAGGCATACCCCAGCAGCGTCCAGTTCACCAGGTCCCGGGATTTCATGATCGGCAGCCCCGGATTCATGTGCATGGTGGTGCTGCTCATGTAGTAGCTGTCGTCGACGCGGATTACCGACATGTCGGGGACGTCCGCCCAGATGATGGGGTTGCGCGTTGCAACGGGCTCGGGGACGCTTGCCGCGCTGTTGAGTGTCTCGCTGTGCGCGGATGTCTGATGCCCCGCTCTTTCAGCCCCGCACGCGAGCAGACCGTACGACAGCGCGATAACCGCCGGGACACAAAGTAGCGATCGCCGGCGCGCGCAGGCCTTCACACGTTTTTTACTTTTCATCGTTCGACACCACACTCACGCATTGGCAGCGAGAAAACCATTTACACCCAGCCAATGCATAAAGGCATCAAACCAGCGGTTACTGGTACGGTCGGGGTTCCCGAGACCGAAACCGTGGCCGCCATTCTGGTAGAGGTGAAATTCTACCGGCCGGCCCGCTTCGAACCAGGACTTGACCACGCCAAACTGGCCCCGGAAAAGAAAGTCATCGGTGGCGATAACATTGAACATGGGCGGCGCATCCGCCGGTACCTCGACCGGACCCATGCCCCCATAGACAGGTCCGATAAAAGCCAGGTCCATGGTCTTGGAATTGAGCGCAGAGTGCATCGTGAGCGCAGCACCCGCAGAAAAACCGACCATACCCAGGCGATCGGTATCCACCCCCCACTCGCCGGCCCGCTCGACGACCAGAGCGTAGGCAGCCTCGGCATCCTCAAGCTGAATGGACAAGTCCCAGTTCGGCGAGCGCGACGGCTTTTCATCTTTCTTCTCGGCGTCAGGCGTCGCACCAGCTTCAGCGAAGAGTTGCTTCATCGATTCTCTGAAGCCGTCGAGAGATTCCGGGGTCGGCTGGAGGCGATACTTGAGCACAAAGGCAGCAATCCCCTGGTCGGCAAGAGCCTCCGCGACTTTCCAGCCTTCATTGTCTATCGACAGCCATCGGAAACCACCACCGGGAGCCACAATGACGGCCGCACCATTTGCTTCGCCTGGTTCAGGCAGGAAAGGGGTGAGAGTGGCTTTGGAGATATTCCTCGCCATCGGGACTCCCCACTGACGGAACCAGGTCTCGGGCGCAGTCTGCCCCTCGACGCCACCCGTGCCCAGCGGAATGGCTTTCGGCTCCTCGAGGGGTTGCAGGGGGTAGATGGTCCCGTCCTGCGCCATCGCAGGTGCGGTGAAGACGAGTGCGCTTGCAGCACATACAAGCAGTGAAACGAGAGTTGTAATTCTGGTCAGGCTCATAAATATCCTGGTGTTGATTGTGTGAGAGATGGATTCATTGCACATTGGAAGCGATAGGCCGTCCCACGAAGACCATCTCGGGACAGGGCGAAAAAGCGAGCGCCCACCACTGTGAAGCGGCGGGCGCTGCCTATCCAGTCACATTCCTCGTGAGACCGACCCTGGCTTAGAACCGGCTGAAAAAGTCCCAGACGGCGTTGGAATAAAAGGACGGTGTGGTATGACCTCCATTAAATGGGCACCAGACAACGGGATGTCCGGTGTCACAGTTTTGATATTCCACACAAGGCCACGGATCTGTGGGAACCGTTGTACTGGAGCAGTTGTTGGCCGAGACATAAAGATCTCTCGCCTCCTCCCCGCTGCCGAACCCGACGACACTGTCACTGGTTCCGTGCGATATCCACGCGGCCATCGGTAAACCACTGTCGCTGTACGGCGTCCAGAGCGCGCCGGACGACGGCGCAATGGCGCGGAAGGTGGCGGCCATCTCGCGACCAACGGCGAAAGACATCATTCCGCCGTAACTCCAGCCGGCGGAGAAAATACGCTCTTCGTCGATGCACAGTGTATTGCTGAACTGGTCAAGCATCGCTCGCAGAAAGTCCATGTCCCGGCCGTTGGTATTCGTCCAGCCATCGGTGCCCTCCGCGCGGTTGGGAGCCACGAAAATCGCCGTGTCGTTCGACAGTCCCTTCAGGTTGTAATAGGAATCGTTGGCAACGTTGTCGGCGCTTCCGCCCCGCCAGTGCCAGGCAAAAATGAGTCGATAGGGATTGTTCATGTCATAGTTGTTCGGGATATCAATAATGTATTCCCGGTTCATCCCGCCGACATTGATACTGTGCCGACCGTTACTCAACCCCAGGGCCAAACCGCACCCGGCCGATCCACTGTCGTTTGAACTCGACGACGTGTCGCCAAAGTTGATATAGCCGTTGCAGTGCAGCCATTCAGAGTTCGAGCCGCCGCCGCACTGGCTATTGCCCCAGGCGCCGGTGTTCTCATTCTGGTCCTCGGCCTGGCGGATCTGGTTATTGACCTCCACGTAATCAATCTGCACATCGGCATCGCCGTCGTCATCGTTGGTGAAGGCCACCGTGACATCACCTTCCAGATTGGTGGTGGCTACGTAGTCCATCATTGCGGTCGTCAGCGTCCAACTCTGTACATCAGCACCGCCCACACTCAGTGTGATTGACTCGCTGCCGGTTGTGCCGCGGGCGCGAACGGTAATCGCGTTGGCACCGCTGCTACTGCTGGAACCAGAACTACTTGAAGAACTGGAACCGCTCGAAGAACTGGAACCACCCGAAGAGCTTGAGCTGCTGGATGAGCCGGCACCGGTATCGCCGTTGACCGTGACGCTGACTGCGGACAGGTTACCGGGCGACGCATTAAAACCAAACGTCACCGAGGCCCCCGGCGCTATCTCGGCACCCCAGGCGGCCGGCTCAATTACAAAGCGGTTCCCGCTACTCGACCGGATCTGTGCCCCCCAGATGTTGTCGATGGAGATGGCCATGTCGAATTCGGCCGTCCAGTTCGTCAAAACGCTACTGCTGTCGTTGGTAACCGTCACCTCGCCCTGAAAACCCGAGCCCCAGTCGTTGACGATGGTCATGGAGCCTTGCGCGGCGTGTCCCGTTGACCACATCAGGCACAAAAGAACTGCAGCCAGGCTGCGCGTGATAGCACTCATAGCAAATCCCTCCACTATTTATTCGTATGATTGGTTTTATGGGTCAAACCGAGGAGATCCGTCGTGGAAAAACCTGCAGCGCCCTTGACTAAAGAGGGCGCTGTTTTTCGTAGGAGCCCAGACTCGGCAATCTGCTGAAGAGCTATCGCCCCAGGAAATTCATCAGCCAGGTCATGGCCGGGCGGTGTGTGCCATCACTGCGAATAAGGCCGCTGTTAGGCACCCAGGTTTGACCGGCCACGTAACCCCACAAGGTAATCCCGACGACCGATGGATGATTAAAAAACATCGGAAACTGCTCCTGCATGATCTGCAACTGTATCTGGTCGTCGGCATGATTGATGTCGTACTCGGAGATATAAATCGGCAAGCCGAGGGCGGCTACCGCGTCGAGTTTGCTTTCCAGATCACTCAGGGACCAGTCTTCCAGCCCATGCGACTGCAGACCGATAGCGTCCACCACACCGGCCTCAACCGCCGGTCGGGCCATGTCGATAAATTCCTGTGTATTCCAGCTCAGCACGTTGTAATCGTTCAGGATCAACGTGGCATTCGGGCAATACTGTTTGGCAAGTTCGAACGAACGGATAATCCAGTCATTACCGAACGCGCTTTGCGCATAGTCGGCGGGCGCGTGGCCGGGGGTAGCCTCGTTGACCACATCGATCATTTCAGTGTCCGGATAGCGTGCACAATAATCGCGAATCCACTCTTCGATTTCCGCGGCCTGCTCCGAGGGGCTGAGATTATTGATCCAACTCGGTGACTGATTCCCCCATACAAACGTGTGCTGTTTGAACGGAATACCGTTTTGCTTGGCAAAGTTGTATGCCGCATCCAGGCCACTCCAGTTGTACTGGTCACGGGTTCCTTCCACGCTGCTCCACTTGCCTTCATTCTCTGGCGTGATCTGGTCCCAGTACTGCATAAAGTCGGACCGGACCTGGCCGCCCGTGGTAATGTTGCCGACAAAAAAAGCGGTGGGAGAAGGGCCGGGGTCGCCGCCGAATACCGGGCCGAAATTGATATGACCGCTGCAGTGCAGCCACTCAGAGTTCGAGCCGCCGCCGCACTGGTCATTGCCCCAGACACCGGTGTTCTCGCTCTGATCCTCAGCCTGACGAACCTGGCCGTTGACCTCTACGTAATCCACCTGTACATCGGCGTCGCCGTCATCGTTGGTGAATGCCACAGTGACGTCACCGGTAAGATCGGTGGTGGCCGCGTAGTCCATCATGGCGGTGGTCAGTGTCCAGCTCTGTACGTCAGTGTCGCCCACGCGCAGAGTAATCGACTCAGTGCCGGTGGTACCGAGGGCGCGGACCACGATCGCACTGTCTTCACCGCCACCACTGCCGGAATCACTAATCGCTCCGGCAGACGCGACCAGTGTCACTCGATCCAACCCTGCGCCATCTTCGCGCCGTAAAATCCGCAGAGTGTGGTCACCCGCCGACAGGTTGTCGAAGGTTGCCGGCATCAGCGTATCCCAACCATTCGTAGCTGTATTGTTCTGGGTAGTCCAGGCGCCGGAATCCAGTTTGTAATAGAAGGAATCGTCATCACCGTTTGCCATGTTGGCGCGGATCTGAAACTGCACATCCGCCGCTTGTGAGAGCGTAAACGGGATTTCGACCTGGCCGGTCTCACCGTCCGATGGCGAAGTCAGTATCTGAGTGCCGTTATTCGGCCACGCTATATACTGCCCGCCGGATGCGGCCGAATCGAACTCCACATTGAACGGCGAAAAGCCGCTTTGGCCGGACAGGCTTTCCAACTCCACCACTAGCGTGCTGCCCTCAACCGAACCACCAGTAAACCGGTACCAGTCCAGATTGAGCAGATAGTCGCTTTCACCGGTAAATCGCAGATAAAGATCGTGAAGGCCGGTCACCGTATTGATTTGTGTTGAAACCGTCTGCCAGTTCTGCCACCCGCCGGTATTGCCAACATTAAGACTTCCGACCGGCGAATTGTTCACATCATCTAGAATGATCTCAACGGTACCGCCGTTGGTGTCCGAAGCAACACTCGCTTCGAAACCTGTTGCACCCGCACCGAAGTCGACGTTGGAAATTTTGACCCAGTCGCCATCTTGGATGAACGCAAGGTTCCTGGTACCGGTGGCGGGACCTTCGGTCTCGATGCCCTGTTCATTATCGATGGTTTCCGCTTCGTTTTTGACAAAGGGATCGATGTTTTTCAGCTTCGGCACCCCCGCGGACCCTGCATTGACCTGCTGTATGCTGCCGTCGCCGTTGTAAAAGATCCGATCAACGTTGATCGAGCGCTGGTAGGTGCTGGCACCGCGCGCATTGGCCACAGCGCGATTGTGATAAAAAATGTACCACTGGTTGTTGAATTCCAGAATGGACTGGTGGTTGTTGTTATTGTTGTTTTCCCAGGGATTGGGGAGCACCGTGCCACGGTGCACAAAGCCCGATGTCGGGTTGTTGCTGGTCATGTAGTCTATCGCCAGCCCGCCCGCGGTATCAGTGGAATAGGTCAGATAATAGGTGCCGTTGCGCTTGTGCATGTACAGCGCTTCAAAGAAATTCGGCACATCCAGAGTTATCGCCGCGCCACTGGTGCTGATCATATCCTCATTCAATCGAATAACACGTGCATTACCGGGACCGCCGCCACCGAAATACAGATACGCCTGACCGTCATCATCAATGAACACACCCGGGTCGAACACCCAATCCACATTTCCATTGGGTGTATTGCGGTCGACCAGCGGGCCGCCCAGCGGATCCGTAAACGGGCCCGTGGGACTGTCACTCACCGCCACCCCGATTGAACTGGCGCCATTGGGGAAGTAAAGATAATACTTTCCGTTGCGTTCAATCATATCCGGCGCATAGGCGAGATTGGCCCAGCTGCTGTCGGTGCGCGCATCAAAAACCACACCATGATCCTGCCAATTGACCATGTCGTCCGAAGAGAACATGTAGTAATCGTGCAGCTCACTGTAATCAGACTGGGTATCCTGGTCGTGGGTAACGATCACATATACACGACCGTCGAACACCCGCGCCGCCGGGTCCGCCGTGTAGACATGGGATACTAGCGGGTTGTCTGCTGCACAGAGAGTGGAAACCGACAGCAGTAAGACCGCAACTGCGGCTTTCACATAACTGCTCGTCGATGGCAGAAGCAATAGAAATGCTTTTTTCAGTTTCATATGTTTTTCCCAGAGTTTATTTTTACCGTTATTCTCTCTTCTGTAATCCTCTACTTCGGATACCGAAGATCATCGCCTTTTCAGGAAAACTTCCTTACCACCAATAGACTGAAGCCCACGGAAAATCTCCTTCACTGGCTTCAAAAATGTAGTAGTCACCGGAGCCCTTCTGTGGCAAAGGCGCACCGGGAGAAGTCACTGCAGTACCGGAGCCATTCACGGTCACAGAAATCGAGCGCCCGGAGAAGTTCGAGACACCCCAGCCGGAAATCGAGTCCTGGGTACGGAAGCCGTAGGCTCCGCTGGTGTTGAAATTACCCGACTGCCCCCCAGAAACTACCGGGTACACATTACCGCCGCCCGAGCCACTAGAGGACGAACTGCCGCTCGACGAACTGGACGATGAGCTGGATGAACCAGATGAGCTCGATGACCCGGATGAACCGCTGGATGACGAGCTCGAGCTTCCGTTATTGTCCCCGGGAGGGGTTCCGTTGAAGCCTTCCTGTCCCTCGTGAGTCAGGGACAGCACCAGATAGCCGTTGACGGTCGCCACGTTGGCCGGTGCGAAATCCGCGCGGTTTTCCGCGAAAGTCCAGTCGGCCACGCCCCAGCGGTCGCTGTCGAACGCATTGAAGTCGTCCCGCCACTCAAAGGTGAAGCCCGCGCCGTTCCAACTGTGATACTCCACCCAGTTGACGAACATATGCACCGGCAGAATGCTGTCGTTCCAGGGACCGACCCAGGCCGGAATATTCGGTGGCCAGAAATTGAAGCGTGCCTGCGCGGGGCTGATCAGGTCGCCGGCCTGCCCGCCCTGCGTCTCTCGCACCACCTGCCCGTCCACCAGCCAGCGCACCCATTGGGGCGTCCATTCAATACTGTAGGTATGGTAGTCCTCGGCGAGAGACACACCGGCATTGTGCACCTGCTCGGAAGTGACCCGACTGTCCAGGCCGGTAATGATATTGCTTTGCCATTCGCGACCCTGATTCTTGCCGAAGACTTCAATATCGACCTCCTCCCAGGTCACGCCCGCAAGTTCAGAACCCTCTTTCCACAGGAAAAAATTGGAAATGATTCCGCTGCCTTCAGCCGCGCGCATCCGAAACACGTACTTACCGTAGAGTTGACTGTTATTGGTAAAAATTTCCGCGGCCTTATATGGCTTGGCGTCAACGGCCAAGGGTCCAAGTGCCACGACGGCAATAAGTGCCGCCCGTATTGCATGAAAGGTTGAGTGGAACATAGTCGCTCCTCCCTGAAGATACGAACAATGTTTATCTGAATCTGAAAAAGCCTCCAGTGCTCTCCCGAGCATCAATCCTGCATGCTCAGCGGCACACGGGTAGCTCGGCCCCCAAGCGCCTGCACCACATAGAACGGCTTGCCGATCAGGCGATGGCCCGCAAAGCCTGATACGCCCGCCGCAGTAGGTAAAGCTGCAATTTTTGTTCAACAAAAATTGAGACGCGCGGGGCTCCCATGACGCCACGTTCAATCGAGCAGGCCGGACAGGCAACGACGCCGGTACTCAGTCGGTGTAACGCCGGCAAACTTCTTGAAGAACCGATTGAATGTGGCTTTACTGTTAAAGCCGGATTTAGATGCAATATCCAGTACCGATTCGTCGCGATTCGCGGGGTCGGCCAGGCCGATTTTTGCCTCCTCCACGCGGTAGCTGTTGACGTACTCAAGAAAGTTGCATCCATACCGGCGCTTTATCGCCGAAGAAACCTGTCGCGGCGGAAGATTCACATGCCCGGCGAACTCTTCTACGGTCAGCCTGGGGTTGAGAAACAGCTTGCCACTTTCCATGGCTGCGCAGACCCGCTCTTCAAGGCGAGGGTCAACCGGCGCGGGGTCTTCGGTCTGAGCGGCATTCATATACTGACGGAGACCGCCGAAAACGCCCGAACTTAGCAGGCTGTAGAACACCAGGACATTGGTCAGTACAACGGTCATATAATTGCCGGTGACTCCCATCATGTCGCTGGCACCACTGGGCCGATATATGCCAAAGATGTGTGTAATGAGGCCCCAGAACCAGACCAGTAGGAATCCGCCGACCAACAGGTACAACCATACTAATAGGGTGCCCCTATTTTTCGAACGCTGACGTTTGAAAAGATCACAGCCGCGGGAGATAGTAAAAAAACAGGCTATCCCATAAGCCACCACAATGGATTTTTGCGTCGTCAAAAAAATGTCGTGATAACCACTCGTAAAATTGAAAATTTTCAGGCTAAGAACGAGTTCACCCTGAATATCTTCCGGGTGTCGGTGGTATGCAAAATAGAGATAAAGCTGTGCAGCAATTGCCGGAAGCAGGTGCAGTATATGCGTCCGACGAAATGAAAAGTTGCGACTTGTCATCAACCGCACATAAAAGTAGAGCGCAGGACCTTGCAGAAAATAGGCAAACCCAAAAAGAAAGAATAGATCAGGCGATAGATGAAACACCCAGTAGCGAAATGCTTCACCCCAGTACATGAGCGTATCGACCGCAACCAGCATGTTAAAAATCAAGAACATTGCTAGCAGCGTGTGTGCCCGTGGATTAATGCCTCGACAGGCCAGAAACAGTATTGCCAGCAAGCCGCACTCACCGGCAATAAACAAGAGTACGACATCATGAAAATTGAAAACAATACCGTTCATATTGAGATCATCGCCCTACGAGCGTATCCCCATATAGTGCCAAGCCAAAATCGCCCGCGTTCGGATCGTTTTCAATCAGTGATCGATCCTGATACGCAGCACCACCCGGATACGTATCGGTCTTCGTCCTACGCCAGAAAAGTGGCGCCGAACCGCGCACTCCCTGCAGTTCCAGAACATAGCTTCTACCCGCATGTAAAACAGGTTGGCGAGATTCGTCCAACCGCAGCTGAAGCAATCCCTGCGCTTGAGGTGTATAATTGATTTTCAGGTCGTGATCTGGGCCCAGAAGATTATTTCCTACTACGTACGAATACCTATCGTCCCTATTCGCGACATCTTCGTCGAATTCGTAAAGCGCCAGCGTCACCCCTTCAGATTCAGTGGTTCCAAGCCCGTCTCCGACGTACAGGCTGACCTCACGCAACCTGAAGTCGACATCCGGACGAAATACTTGCCCCAGGGTGGCGGCACCCTGATCACTACGATTGAAACTCTCCGGGATGATTGCCGTTTGGTAAGGATCACCGGTGGTCTGCAATACCGGTGTGCCTTTCCACTCTGTTGCCGCGATCGCGATATCCTGCGTGACTTGGATATCGCTTGTTATCGCGACCAAAGGACCTGCGGGATTAAAAACCGGCCCTTGGTAACTTTCTGGCGATTTGGGCGGGAAGCTCACGCCATCTTTGGTCTGCGTAATCGGTTTGATGGTGCCGTCTTCGTTGTAATAGAGGTACTGAACGGCAACAGACCGTCGGCCCATGGCCCCGGATACACCATCTATTGAAAGTTTGGCGTCGTGATAGAAGAAATACCACTGGTCCTTGTATTCGACGATGCCGGGGTGGATCGTAAAGCTATTTTCAGTGCGGTCGGTAAGGATACCCTGGTAGGTCCACTCGCCTGTAATTCGGGGCGCAGTGGCATAACACATTTTTTCATACATATTCTGATGCGCAAAGCAGGGATAGGTCAGGTAATACACGTCCTCGCGTTTGTGCAGCCAGGGCCCCTCGGTGTAATTGGGCAGGTATATTTCCTGAATCGGTCCGTCAAACTCAATCATGTTGGCCTTTAGCTTGGCCAGGTACAAATGCATGTTGCCCCAGGCAACCCAGGTCGTGCCGTCATCATCCGTAAATACGGTCGGGTCAATATCGTCCCAGTCGTGTGGATCTTCCGGCGTGGGGGTCATACCGTCATAGACCAGAGCGGAGCCTTTTGCATCCCTGAACGGTCCCAACGGGGAATCCGCGACGGCGACGCCAATAGCCTTGGCATTGTGTGGTGGTCCATGCTCCACGGTTGTGTAGAACCAGAACTTCCCGTCTTTTTCAATCACCTGGGAAGCCCAGGCGTCCCTGACAGCCCAATCAAAATCGGTAGGCTTCATAACCGAGTCGTGAAACGTCCAGTTCTTCATATCCGTGGTGGAGTACACGACCCATTCCGTGATATTGAACATCTGGCCTTCGCCGGCCTCGTCGTGACCAACATAAACATACAGGGTATCGTCAACGACCAATGGGGCTGGGTCGGCGGTAAAGATATTTCTGAAAATCGGGTTTTCGCCGGGCTTGAACGCTTGCGCGTATCCGCAGACGGAAAAAACAGTAAATATTGGCAACAATAATAACGTTCTTATAGTTTCTATCTTTTTCATAGTCATACTCGTACAGCACAGTGACGGTCGATATAGTCTTGATGTGTTGGCAGTGACATCGCGGTTTTTTCAACCGCGTCTTTCAGCTGTCGCATGTTGTATATAAGCGCGCGCTCGGGTATACGACTCACCAGTGCATCGTAATTCCGCGGCTTGATGCCCTGCCCCAGCATCACCGCCAGCCAGCTATGTTCAGTGAACAAATCTTCGGGATCGGGAATAATTCGCCCATTTGCGCGGAACATATCCAGTCTGCTCGCAAGGGTATCCGGGATCTCCATATTTCCGACATAGCGCCAGAACTCAGAATCGCTGCGCTGCGCGGCGTGGTAGTGCAGCACGATAAAATCGCGAATGCGCTCGTAATCCATACGCATCGCCCGGTTGTAATGCGCCACTTCGGCGGCATTGACGCCACGCCCCGGCCAAAGATTAATTAGCCGTTGGATCCCCACCTGCGCCAGGTGAATACTCGTCGACTCCAGTGGTTCGATAAAGCCACCGGCAAGGCCGATCGCAATACAGTTTTTTTCCCAGAAAACGCGGCGGTGGCCAGTGCGGAAACGCAGTGGCCGCGGGTCAGCGAGCGGGGTGCCCTCGGCGCTGTCGAGGAGCTGCCGGAGTGCCTCTTGCTCGTCGATGAAATCGCTAGCATAGACATAGCCGTTGCCGCTGCGCTGTTGCAGGGGAATCTGCCAGCGCCAGCCAGCCCGGTCTGCGGTAGCCCGTGTGAATGGCACCGCTGAACCAATCCGTGCGGTAGGGAAGGCGAGCGCGCGGTCACACGGCAGATAATGGCTCCAGTCGATAAAGTCACTGCCCAGGGCATCCCCGATCAACAGCGACCGGAAGCCACTGCAGTCGATGAACAAATCGCCGGCAATGGCCCGGCCATCACTCAAACTCACCGATCGGATCAGGCCAAGCTCCGGGTCTCGTGCAACATCGACCACCTTCCCTTCCACCCGGCGAACGTTTTTTTGCTCGGCGTAACCGCGCAGTAATTGTCCATAAAGGTTGGCATCAAAATGATAGGCATGGCGCATGGTCGACAGAATGGTGTCACTCTCCATACTCGGAGGAGAAAACCGACCTCGTGCCGCCGCCACCGAGCAAAGATTGTAATCATGGATTCTACCGGCGGTGTCGGCAGGTGCCGCGCCATTCTCCGACATGGCTTTCAGTCGCAGCCACAACTGATGAAAGGCAAATTCAGGGGTGTCGCGACCAAACAGGCCAAACGGGTGGAAGTATCGCTCCCCTGCGCCCAGCCAATCGACGAACTCGATCCCGAGCTTGAAGGTTCCTCCACAGTACCGCAGAACATCGTTCTCATTGAGCCCCAGAAAGCGGTTGAACTCGATTAATGTGGGAATGGTTGCCTCGCCGACACCGATCGTGCCGATCTCTTCGGACTCCACCAGTGTGACAGTCAGACCGGGCGGCGCCATACGTGCGATGGCCGCAGCACACATCCAGCCGGAGGTGCCGCCACCGACGATAACTACGTTCCTGACGAGTGCCCTATCGGACGCGGTATTCAAGCTCATCGCTGTGGCCCCCGCGAGGGGCGGAAGCCGCCGGCAACGACAGCGTCCACCAATGCGCGGTGCGTCGGCATGACCCTGAGCGCCTTGTCGCTCTGGCGACGGATGCTGTCAAACTCGCGCCGCGCGTCTTCATAAAAGCGCAGGGCGCCGGCACGGGGACCAATATCGGTCTGAAATCCCATGCCGTAGAGGATGTATTGCCAACTGGTCTCGTCGAAAATATCGTGGCTTGCATCCACGTCGAGAAAAGACGGCGGCCGGTGCCGCCATTGCGCCAATCGGTCTTGCAGGCTGTCAGAGATGGATGAGGGTGTACGGTTGTCGTGCCAGAATGCGGAATCCGTCCGCTGACTCAGGCAATAGTGCATTTTGATGAAGTCGATCACATGCTCATAGCGGGTGTTCATCTGCGCATTGAACTGCTTTGCGGCCAGCTCATAATCTCCCGACCAGGGAAACAGGCCACTGAGAATCAGCACGGCAACTTCGGCAAAGCTGATGCCGGTAGCTTCCAGCGGCTCAATGAAGCCCGCAGACATCCCAATAGCAACGCAGTTCTTGTGCCACTGCGTCTTGCGAAACCCGGCTTCGAACGACAACTTACGGTGCGGCAGGTCACTGGCACCTGGCCCCAGATATCGCTGTAGTGCCGCCAGCGCGGCGTCATCGCTGCAGTGATCCGAAGAATAGACGTGGCCAACACCTCGACGGCTTTGCAGGCCGATGTCCCAGATCCATCCGCTATTTTGTGCACTGGTATAAGTACAGGATGGAATCGGAGTGTCGGGACGATCGTAGGGTATCTGTATCGCCAGGGCGCGATTGCAGAACAGCTGATCGCGATAGGAAGTAAATTCCGATCCCAGTGCCTCACCGATCAATCGCGCCCGGGAACCGCTGCAGTCGATATAGAGATCCGCCTGCAGCTCACCGCTCTCCCGCGCCTGCAATGAAGCGATAGCCCCATGCTCGTCCAGGCGGACTTCGTCGATGGTGTCCACAATCCGCGCCACTCCCAACTCCATCGCACGGCGGCGAACCACCGCGGCAAACTTCACCGCATCGAAGTGATACGCGTAATTAAGCGGCCCGTCATAGTTCGAGTGGGTAATCAACTTCGGCGCACGCATCGCTTCAACGGCACGCCCCTGTACCGTACTGGCCTCTGCCCATGGCACCTTACCGGCAACACCGAGCAACCAATATGGCAATAGGTCCATATCCGTATGCTGTGCGTTCACCTGAAATGGATGCAGGAACCAATCATCGCTTCCAGTGCCCGGATTGGACTTCCAACCCTGGAAGCGGACGCCCTGCTTGAAGGTGGCGTCCGCCTCCCGGATCAAATCCGTTTCATCAAGACCGATGCGGCTGAGCGTCCTGCGGATGATTGGAAAGGTCCCCTCGCCAACCCCGAGGATGCCAATATCCTCCGATTCCACCAGGGTAATCGACGCACCGCCGGGCAGGTCTGCAGACAGCATTTGCGCGAGGTAGGCCGCGCTGATCCAACCCGCGGTCCCGCCGCCGACAATCAGGATTTTTCTGGTCATTGCGATCCCCCCAACTCACCGATACCCCGCGCCGAGGATGCGGGCGCGGGGCGACGCAGCGCCTCGAAAGGCACCTGGTGCGTCATTAGAACCTGACCCCCAGGTCCAGACTGTAGCGACGATCGGAAATAAAATGGCTACGCGTGACAAACTTGCCCGGCAGGACTTCCATTTCGGCTTCCGTGATCTCGTCGGTGATATTTGCCACGTTGAACTTGAGGTTCACGTTATCGGTGAACTGATACGCGATACTGCCGTCGAGACGACCATCTGCAGAACCGTATATGGGCAGCGAATACTGAATCGCTTCCGCTGACCCCGGAACGGAATAACTATTGGTGGTGCTGCTGTCATTTGTCGTGATCAGATAGCGATCGCGCCACTGCCAGGACAGACGTGCGCTGAACTTATCCCAGTCGTAAAGCATCGTCACGTTGTAGTTCAGCTTCGACATTCCGGGAAGTGGCAGTCCAGTCATGGTCGCGCCGGTCATATCGTACGCCAGCGAATCCGGTGCACTGCTGTCGATGTATGTGACGTTCGCATCGACACCCAGGCCGCTCAACCGGCCCGGCAGGCTGTCGAAATAAGTCCGCCCACCGAGCTCAACCCCTTTTACGGTCGATGTTTTGTACGAGTTGATTCTCGCCGCACCGTTAATTGGTCCATCGACAAATATTGCCTCTCCGCCATCAGTACTGGTGGATAACGGTTTATCCGCACTGAAGACGTCACTCGCGGCGTAGTCGACATCGTTATAGAGCACCTTATTGTCGATCGCCTTGTGGAACAGCGCCATATGCATGGTTGTCCCGCGGCTCGGATACCATTCAACCGAGAAGTCTTTGTTCAGTGAGATTTCCGGTTTGAGGTTGGAATTTCCCGAGGTATAGCCATAGCCAGTGAAAATACCGGGCAATCCGGAATCACTTCCCCCGCCGAGAGGGTTCTCCACGGAATTGATGCCGGCGCTACCCTGGGCGCGAATGTCTCCGTAGCTGGGTGGCGTCAATGTCTTGGTCAGCGCAAAGCGGAAGATCCAGTTTTCAAATGGATCGAACTTGATATTGAACGACGGCAGGAAATAGTCGCCGGTATAGCTCTCGGTACGATCAAAGGAACTGGTGACACTGGTCAGTGTCAACGGCAACTCTTCGCCCGGATGCGCTTCTCGCCAGGCTTCCAGATTATCGATGCCGCCGATCATTTCCAGTGAAGTCTTCGCATCTTCCAGGGTCTGGTAGTAGGTGGCACCACCGTTGAAAACAAAGTTCCCCACACTTTCCACTTCGTTGCGCACATAACGCACACCGACATTACCGGAAAAGTTAAGGAATGGATTCGTACTGGTGTTTTCAAACCCGACCATGGCATACGCCGATTGGGTATCCGGTCTCGTGGTACTGAAACTGGGCTGTAGCCCGAACGTCGGGTCAATAGGGTTGCCGTAGAGGTAGAAACTTTGCGTCGGGTCACTGCATTTAACCGGCAAATCGGGCGCGCACGCCGCATAGGTATTGAGCAGCCGCTCGAGCTGACTGCCTTTCAGGAGCGAAGGATCGGCGACATAGGCGGAAGTCGGTGCATCGACATCGCCTTTGAAGAAATCTGAAAACTCCTCAAGGCGGAAGTCACCTTCCGGCGCCGAGGCAACGAACGTTTGCGGCACGTCGTTCCAACCGCGCCCCGACGCCGACCACCAGGTGCCGACGAAACTATCGGATTCCTTGCGGCGTGCAACCCGCGCGCCCACGGCAGCCTTCCTGAAGAAGCTGTTGTCGATATCGTAACTCACGTCGAGAGTAACTGCGTCGGTGCGAGCTTCGTTGTCCTGGTTCAACCAGGCAAAGTTGGAAAGACCACTGGTCGCCGGATCGGCCTGAAACGAGCCATCAAAGCCGATTTTCGGACCTGATCCACTAGCGTCGATGTAGTGCTGAACCACGCCGGGCCCATTGAGACTGACACCGTACTTGGATGTATGCCTTTCGGTTTCGACGTGCTGGTAGGTACCGCGCACCTCCCACGGGCCAGACGCGTAGGTAAATCCCTGGCTGAAATCGCGGGCCTGGTTTTCCGAGGGCGTATGGTTGCTGGTGCTGCCCACCGGAATACCACCCTCTGGATCCGCACTGTTGATAATGGATCCGCGCACAAACACGCCGTCGTCGTCGACCACACTGCCTTTGGCCAAACCGATGGTGTTGCTGACCGGAGAGATATATTGGCTATCGCGAATACTTTCCCTGCCGGAAATAAATGTGGTGTGGAAGAATTCAAGCTCCTCCGTGGGGCGCCACTGAACCGCGCCGTAAAAACCTTCGCGGGTCCGTTCAAACTGGTCGCTACCGGCGAAGAAGCCGCCGGGTGCAAACGCGGTTTCCCCTTCATACTCGGTCTGGAAGTAGGGCTGGAAGCGGGCAAAACTGTTTTTGGCTTCAATACGTGAATAGGCGCCATCAACAAGAACACCGAATTCACCGATGTCGGTATCGAAGCGTGTAGAAGCCAGAATTGAAGCACTCGGGGATGTTTTTTCTGAGAAATCACCGTAGCTGCCGGACATCGCGGCACTAACCTGCGTGCCATCGAAATCGAATGGCATATATGTCTGCAGGTCGATGGTCCCGGCAACACCGCCTTCAATCAGATCTGCCCGACTGGCCTTGTAGGTGGTGACGCCCTTCAACAGCTCCGGGCCAATGTCAGACCAGCCGAGACCGCCCTGAAAAACTTCCCTGCCGTTGATGAGGCCCTTGGTTCCGCTCAGACCGCGGATCTGAAGCCCGGAGCCTTCAAACGTAAATTGATCCGGCGATCCGGATGACCGGACCCGGTTTATGGTGACGCCCGGCACGCGCTGCAGTATCTCCAGAAGCGAAGTGCTGGGGACTTTGCCGGCCTCATCCAGAACAATGGAATCACTGACGGTATCCGAGGCACGCTTTTGTTCCAGCGCAGTCTCAAGGGCCCTGCGCTGCGCGGTGACGGAGACCTCTTCGAGAGCGCCGGAGGCGATATCAGAGCCGTCACTTTCGGAAATAACTGTGGAGGTACCAGCCTGCTCACCCGACTCTACATCATTAGTTTCTTGAGCCAGTAGCGGTGACGTGCAGGCCATGATTGCTGCAGCCAGCAGCGAGCGCCTGAATAACAGGCCCCTGTCAACCTGGCCGGAGGAAGTGTTAGTGGAAACATCGGAAGGGGAAAACGTGTACTTATTATCCATTTTTTTGACAGCAACCAGCCGGGACAACCCCAGATGGCAGCCCTCTCCTCTTATCGCTATTTGCCGCTGTCCCCCCTTTACCACAACCCCAGGGGCATCAGGACGGCATGATTATTATTGATTTACGCCAACAGATGGTAGCGCTATCAAATATAGTTTCAGAGCAGCCACCATAAAGTCAATACTATCGTATGATAAATTTTGTGATTAATGTGGAAGTTCCGCACGGGCCACGCTTATCTCTACCAGTAGGTAGATTGCCAGCATAAGGATTGCGACAGAATCACCCCGCCCGGACTCATATCACCGATTGAATAAAGTATTATCATAATATATAAACTCAGATCCGCATGTTACTTGCGATCCTTGAGGCTCGAGCAAATAATTTAGGAAATAAAGCGATGAGACTGATCCAGTTCACTACCGAATCCGGCCTGCGCGCAGTAGGTGCCGTGGTCGACCACAATACCGTCGAACAGCTGAAAGGTGTCGAGAGCGTCTACCAACTGGCGCAACAGGCCCTGAGCAGCGGCACCCCACTGGAATCCCTGGCCACTTCCCTGCTTTCAGATCAACGCCTGGATTACCAGCAGATCATCGATGAAGGCCGCCTCTTGGCGCCCATCGACCACCCCGAACCCTCGTGCATGATGGTTGCTGGCACCGGCCTGACCCACCTCGGCAGTGCCGATACTCGCGCGGCGATGCACGCCCAGAACTCTTCCGGCAAAGAGGAAGAGATGACCGACACCATGAAGATGTTCAAGATGGGCGTCGAGGGTGGCAAGCCGGCCAATGGCGAAACCGGCGTGCAGCCGGAGTGGTTCTACAAGGGCGACGGCAATTGCGTGGTAGCACCGGAACAGGCCATTCCCAGCCCATCATTCGCTCTGGACGCAGGCGAGGAACCGGAAATCGCCGGTATCTACATCAATGACAACGAAGGCAACCCCTGCCGCATCGGCTTTGCCATTGGCAATGAACTGTCCGACCATGTCACCGAGCGCCAGAACTATCTCTACCTGGCCCACTCCAAGCTGCGCCACTGCTCCTTCGGCCCGGAACTGCTGCTGGGCGAGCTGCCGGCCCACATCGAGGGTACATCCCGCATCGTGCGCAATGGCGAAGTCATCTGGGAAAAGAACTTCCTGAGTGGTGAAGACAACATGTCCCACACCATCAAGAACCTGGAAGATCATCACTTCAAGTACGACAACTTCTGCCGCCCGGGTCACGTGCAGGTGCACTTTTTCGGTACCGCCACCCTGAGTTTTGGCGACGGCATCAAGCCGGCAGAGGGCGACCGCTTTGAGATCGAATCCGCCACCTTTGGCCGCACCCTGCGCAATCCACTGAAGATCGTGGAGCGCAAAATTCCCACCGTGAAAACCCTGTAACGGCGCAGCCCCCGGAAACAAAAAAGGCAGTCAACTGACTGCCTTTTTTGTTGGGTGACGCGTGGACCGCTACATTTTATTAAATGGCCACATCCACTTTGGCATCCATACTCTCCGCCAGCTGATCCAGCGCCTTGCGCGAAGACTTGGACAGCAGCGACTTCATTTCGAAGCGCGCACGCTCCGGGTCGCGATCTCGAATTCCCAGAAATACCGCATGGTGCCCCGGCAGAGAGGCCTGATAGGCAGACTCCTTGGAACTACTGATGCGGAACAGCCCCATCAGGGCGGTGCGGATCGACTCCCCAAGGGACACCATGAACTCGTTATTGGTGCCGCGCAGAATGGCCATGTGGAACTCGATATCGGTGAGGATCACTTCTTCCGTACCCGGTTCCGCCGCTTCCATTGCCTTGTAAGCCTGCTCCATTGTCGCAATCTGCTCGTCGGTGGCGCGCTTGGCTGCCAGCGCCGCAGAGTTGGGCTCAATCATTTCCCGCACTTCAAACAGGGACCGCAGGAACTCGGGCGTCGGGGTGGAATCAAAACACCAGCGCAGCACTTCGGAGTCGAACATATTCCAGAATTCGCGCGCGCGTACGCGGGTGCCCAGCTTGGGACGGGATTCGATCAACCCTTTGGCACTCAGGATCTTGAATGCTTCGCGCAGCGCGGTGCGGGACACATTCAACTCTTCGCCAATGGTCGCTTCATTGGGAATATATTCTCCCGGCGCATAATAGCCGGTCACAATGCGGGTACCGAGCTCATAGGCAACCCATGCGTGTACGCTGCGCGGGCGGTTTTCCCTGACTTGTTTCACCATATTATTCAATACCTAACTTTTGCTGACTTCAGCAATCAATCTGACGGGTCGCCTCCCTCTGGATGCGCTCTCTGAGAATCCTTCAAAGACTCTTGTCCGAACACGCCCACGGAATGCTGTGCCTGAAATAGTAAGGCCAGACGGATCGGAAACCTCAACAATCTGTCGATTCAGCTTACATTATGACAAATACGGGATGGCTGGCCGTCAGGTAATACCCATACCGCCCGGGGCGATGTCACTCGAAGGCCGCTTCCATGCTGATTTTTTATACACTTGCAACTGCAAAAGTGCTACAAATACCACAATTTCCGTCCAGTAGCGTCGAATCTGCGTGATTCGCCGGTCACGCGGGACGCAATATCAGCGCTAATGAAACCATGGTTATCCTGTGCAATTTACGCTGAAATGGCCGCAGTTAAAAGCAATTCCCGTATCGCCGCCCGTTTTGACATTGATACTACAATAATATATATATCACCGCCGAGCCAAAACAATAATCGGGCGCATCGATAAGTAGAAGCAGATAAGCGATACCAGAGAGAAATAACAATGCAGCAGTCGAATAAGCTATCCGTGGTCGAAAAAGTCGGCTTCGGCGCCGGCGACATGGCAGTCAATGTGATGATCGCCGCCATGTTTTACTTCATGCAGTACTTTTATACGGATATATTCGGCCTCAAACCCGCCCATGTGGGTACACTGTTTCTCGCCGCGCGCTTTGTCGATGCCCTCAGCGACCCGTTGATGGGGCTACTGACAGACAAGTTCAACGGTCGCCTCGGTCGCTTCCGTCCGTACTTCCTCTATCTGTCCATTCCCTATGGTTTTGCCGTCTGCCTGCTGTTTACCACACCGGACCTGGATTATAACGGCAAGCTGATCTGGGCCTACGTCACCTACCTGTTCGCTACCCTGATGTTTACCGGTGTAGCCATCCCCTATATCTCCTACATCGGGGTGCTCACCAGTGACCCCAAGGAGCGCCTGTCAGCCAACGGCTACCGCATGTTTTTCGCCAAGATTGCCAATGTGGTGATCGTAGCCTCGGTGCCGGTGCTGGCGCAGTGGTGGGGGGGCGACGATACCGCCAAAGGCTACCAGCTGGCTATGGGCTTCATGTCGCTGGTGGGCGTGGGCCTGCTGATGATGTGCTTTTTCACCACCCGTGAACGGGTCGAACATGTGGTGGATAAAAAGCCCTTGGGTGAGCAATTCAAGCTGCTGGTCCAGAACGATCAGTGGCTGGTACTCGCCGGGGCCTGCATCCTGGGTACCATCGGTTACGCCATGCGCGGCGGCGTGGCTTTCTACTATGCCATTTACTACCTCGGCGGTACCGAGTCCCTGGCGGCCCAGTTCACCAGTGCCGGGATTGCCGCCTCCATCGCATCCATGGTGGCGTCCACCTGGATTACCAAACGGTTCTGCAAGGTCAAGCTGTTCAGTTGGTCGCAAGTGCTGGTGGGTATTCTCAGTCTGATGATGTTCTTCGCTGTATCGCCCGGTGATATCGCGCTCGCCTTCGCGATCTACATTGTGCTGTCATTTGTCGTTGACCTGCATGCGCCGATTTTCTGGTCCGCCATCGCCGAGGCTGTGGATTACGGAGAAGCCAAAACCGGCAAGCGCGTTTCCGGCCTGGCATTTGGCGGTATCTCATTCTGTCAGAAGGCCGGTGCCGGCCTCGCAGGCTTTATTACCGGCCTGCTGTTGACTTACTTTGGCTATGAAGCCGGCCAGCCCCAGAGCGAGTACACCATGACCGGCATCGCACTGATGCTGACGGTCATCCCCGGAGCCTTCCACTTTCTGCTGGGACTGCTGATGCGCAGGTACATCATTACCAATGAGTATTACGACCAGCTGAAACAGGGCCTGATTGAACCCAAAGCCGAGGACACTGCGGATCCCGTACTGAATCCGTCCGCCTCGTGAACCGTCGTCACCCAAATTTCAAACCCGAGCAGTAACCGGAGTGAATAGTGATTCCAGAAAAAACCGCAGAACCCTTGGTTAAACCGCTGATCGAACAGCGTGCCGACCCGTTTATTTACAAGCACAGTGATGGCTTTTATTACTTTATCGCCTCGGTGCCCGAATATGACCGCCTGGAGTTGCGCCGCGCAGAGACCATTGCCGGACTCGCCGATGCGGAAAGGGTCACCGTATGGACCAAGCCGGACACCGGCCCCTACTCCGACCTGATCTGGGCACCGGAGATCCACCACGTGCACATAGAGGGGCAGGCGCCCACCTGGGCAATCTACTTCGCCGCAGCCCCGTCGCGGGAAATCAAACACGATCTGTTCCAGCACCGCATGTACGCACTGACCACCACCGATGCCAACCCGCTGGAAGCGCAGTGGGAGCTCACCCAGGTGGATTCCGGCATCGATACTTTCTGCCTCGACGCCACCGTATTTGAACACGAGGGCAAACACTATTACCTGTGGGCACAAAAAGGCCCGGAGATTGCCGGCAACTCCAACCTGTACATCGCGGAAATGGACACCCCGACCTCCATCGTCGGCGAGCCGGTACTGCTGACCAAACCGGAGTACGACTGGGAAGTGATCGGCTTCCTGGTAAATGAAGGGCCGGCGGTGATCAAGAAAAATGGCCGACTCTTTATCGGCTACTCCGCCAGCGCCACCAACCACAATTACTGCATGGGCCTGCTGTGGGCAGATGAAAACGCCGATGTGCTGGATCCGGCGAGCTGGGAAAAATCCCCCAGGCCGGTACTGGAAAGTGACTACGAGCGCGGTATCTACGGTCCGGGCCACAACAGCTTCACCGTATCTGAAGACGGCAGTGAAGATATTCTCGTATTCCACGCGCGTACCTACACCAAGATCGAAGGTGATCCGCTATGGGATCCCAACCGCCACACTTATGTGAAAACAATTCGCTGGAATGACGAAGGGTTCCCGGAGTTCGGCAAACCCTCCGAGCCCTGATACCGATTTCTTCTCCGCTACATCGTCTCACAGCATGTAGGTTGGCGGCCTTTTCAGGCCGCCCTTTTTTATCCGAAGCCTTTATTCCTCCCTTATAAACGCCCGATTCCCGCCATTTTTCACAGGTCTTTTCCGCAACCGTCGTTACCTATACCCTTGACGGATCAATCCATCGCAAAGGACACGGTGTTGGAAATCTCAGCGCTCTATCATTTCCCGGTCAAATCCCTGCAGGGGCACCAATGTAAGTCCCTGCCTCTGGATCAGTTCGGCGCCATCAACGACCGCCGCTGGATGCTGGTGAATGACGACAACCAGTTTGTCACCCAACGCCGCCTGCGCGCCATGGCGCAACTGAAAGCAACCGTCACCGACAAAGGTGTGCGATTGGAAAATGCCGAGGGCGAACACATAGAAGTCCGCCAGCCCGGGACAGAAGCCGAGCGCAGAACCGTACGCGTGTGGGACGATGAGGTGACCGCGCGCGATGCCGGCGACGACGCCGCTCACTGGCTGAGCGAGCAGCTGCAAACCCCGCTGCGGCTGGTGGCCATGGGCTCAGAGTTCAGCCGACCCCTGAGCGCTCCCCGCAGCGACCGCCAGGTAAGCTTCGCGGATGCCGCACCGCTACTGGTGATCAGCCAGGCCTCCCTGGACGACCTCAACAGCCGGCTCGCAGAACCCGTCTCCATGCTGCGCTTCCGTCCCAACCTGGTGGTGAGTGGCTGTCAGCCCTTTGCCGAGGACCGGTGGAAAACCCTCACCATCCACACCCACGACGGGCCGTTGGTATTCGATTGCACCCATCCCTGCGCCCGCTGTGGCATCCCCGGCCTGCATCCGTTTACCGGCCGCGCACACAAAGAACCCCTGCGCACCCTGACCAGTTACCGCCGCGGGGAGGACGGACAGATTTACTTCGGCATGAACCTCGCGCCCGCGTCTGCCGAGCAGAATCAAGCCACCATACACTTGGGGGACCGAGTAGAGGTCCGATAAGCGGACAACCCGACCGG
Organism: Microbulbifer celer; assembly: GCF_020991125.1. Classification (NCBI taxonomy): domain Bacteria; kingdom Pseudomonadati; phylum Pseudomonadota; class Gammaproteobacteria; order Cellvibrionales; family Microbulbiferaceae; genus Microbulbifer; species Microbulbifer celer. The sequence goes on along the minus strand of NZ_CP087715.1, from coordinate 53,965 downwards.
GAGGACACAGCATGAGCATCACCCGCGACTGCGCGCAACTGCTGGAAGCAGGCAGCCGCTATCACGTGCACTACGGTGACCGCCTCGCCAATCACCTGCCCATGGTCCTGATCGCCCTGGACAAAATGGGGGGCTCCCAGCGCCAACTGCAACACGCCTTTGACCGCTCAGCGCCTCAACTGCAGTTGCGTCCCGGCAGCCCGGTACATGACATCGACCACATCGCCGACTGCCGCAACCGCGACGACCTGTTCCCCAGCGCCCTGCGCTATTACGAACAACAACTCAAACAACTCGGTATCGCCAAATGCCTGCAACAGGAACTGCCGGCTCTCCTCCCTTCAATCGCCACCGCCGCCTTCCACGGCCTTATCCGCACCGCCTACGGGGTCGACGCCCGCCATCTGGAAGAGATCGCCATGGGCCTCGCCTACTGGAACCTGGAGTACCACACTCTTACCAGCAGCGATCAGAAAGCCCCCGTTGCCGCCGGTGAAATCATTGCGCGGGTTGCGGAACAATATTCAGATATACCCGTCGCCCCTGGCAATATCGCCGATCATATGCAGGCCGTCACCGGCCAACCGGACTGGATGGAAACCGCGATTCAGCCGCAACAATTGGGGCTGGAAGATATCGCCCGGGTCGCCATCCGCGCCTACCTCGGCACCAATGACTTCACCCTGCTGCACGGCGTCACCGGCTGTCACGCACTGCGCCTGATCCTCCCCTACTGTAAAAATCAGGAAAGTGCACTGCGCTACTTCTGGCAAGGACTCGTCATCGCGTATCTCAGCACCGGGCCGAAAGTGATTCAGTCGCCGGATAGCGACGAAACGGAAAGAGAAACGGAAAGTATTGAAAAAAGACAGGAAGATACTCGGGATCGCGCGCTAGTCAGCGACGATGATCATGTGATCAAACTCGCTTATAGCGCGCTGGAGGAGTTTCATCACTACGGCAATAACGATTACCTACAGATATTCGCCTGAGTTGCCAAACCAGAGTAGAAATTAAATTAGTCAAAGTCCAGGTTGAAGGTGCCGCTACAAAACCAGCAACGGAGTCCCCATCCATACCTCAAAGGCCAGAAAACTCACACAGCCAGATACTGCCGAATCAATCCATCATCCAGGTTGGCCATCCTGTCCGCAGCCACCACAGACCCTTTCTGCATCAACCGGAACTCCTTCCCCACCCGACGCGCAAACCCCAGCTTCTGCTCCACCAGAATCACCGTCAGCCCATCCTCCTCATTGAGCCGCGTCACCACATCCCCAATCTGCCGGACAATATTCGGCTGAATCCCCTCATTGGGCTCATCCAGAATCAGCACCTTCGGATCAATCACCAGCGCGCGACCAATGGCCAACTGCTGTTGTTGCCCACCGGACAGATCGCCACCGCGGCGATGCAACATATCTCGCAACACCGGAAACAGCTCAAAAATTTTCTCCGGAACCTTCTTCAACCCATCCCTACGCGCCGGCAATCCGATCAGCAGATTCTCCTCCACCGTCAGCAACGGAAAAATATCCCGCCCCTGGGGTACATAACCAATGCCCAGTTTGGCCCGCGCCTGCGCCGCACTGCCCTCGATCGGCTTGCCCTCAAACAGAATCCTGCCATCACTGGGCGGCAACAGCCCCATCAGACACTTCAGCAACGTCGTCTTGCCGACGCCATTGCGGCCCATGATGCAGGTACAAGAACCCTGCTCCACCTCCAGGTTCAGGTCCCATAAAATCTGTGTGCCACCGTATTTCTGATTCAGTTTTTCGATCTGGATCATACTTCCTCCCCCAGATAAACCTCGATCACATCCGGATTATTCTGCACCTGATCCATCGTGCCCTCCGCCAGTACCGAGCCCTGATGCAGAACCGTTACCGTACGTGCAATACTGCGCACAAATTCCATATCGTGCTCCACCACGATCACCGTATGCTTGCCGGCAAGGGATGTCAGCAGCTCCGCTGTCCGCTCCGCTTCCTCCGCGATCATGCCGGCCACCGGCTCATCGATCAACAGCAAACGCGGCTCCGCCGCCAGTAACATACCGATTTCCAGCCACTGCTTCTGGCCATGGGAAAGCGCGCCGGCAAGCTGGAAACGCAGTTTCTCCAGACCGATGACCTTCAACACCTCATCGATGCGATCGCGCTCACTACTGCTCAGCTTGGCGGTCAGCGCGCTCCACACCCCCTTGCTTCCCTGCAGCGACAGCTCCAGGTTGTGAAATACGGTATGCGCCTCAAACACCGTCGGTTTCTGGAATTTACGCCCGATCCCCATCTGCGCAATTTCCGCCTCATCGTGCGCCAGCAGATCAATATTCTGACCGAACCAGGCACTGCCACTGTCGCACTGGGTTTTTCCGGTAATCACATCCATCAGCGTGGTCTTGCCGGCGCCATTGGCGCCGATCAGGCAACGCAATTCGCCGTCGTTTACATACAGGTTAAGATTGTTCAGCGCCTGGAAACCATCAAAACTGACGTTCAGATCCTCCAAGTACAGGATCACCTGCTTGGATACATCCACCGAGCGTCGCCGCGGCACCAGAAAGGGCCAGGCAGTATCCCGGCGCATCAGTGCCCGTGCCTGTTCGGTCAACCGATTCAGGCTATTCTGGTTCAGGCTACTCATGCATTGACCTCCCGCATGCCGATCGATGGTTTGTTGGATGACTCGCGCTCTGCTTCAACGCTGGCTGATTTACCATTTTGTTGACCACCAAAACGTTGCAACAAACCTGCCAATCCACTGGGCAGATACACGGTAACAATCACAAACAACGCCCCCAGTGCAAACAGCCATGCATCCGGCATGATGGCGGTCAGGCGGGTTTTGGCGTAATTCACCAGCAGTGCGCCGACAATGGCGCCATACAGGGTGCCACGACCGCCCACCGCCACCCACACCACCACTTCAATGGAATTGAGCGGGGAAAATTCACCGGGGTTGATGATGCCCACCTGCGGCACATACAACATGCCCGCCACCGCGGCGATCAACGCCGAGTACACAAACAGCCATACTTTGTAGCGCTCGGTGCGGTAGCCGAGAAAACGCGCCCGCGCCTCGGTATCGCGCACCGCTACAATCACCCGCCCCAGTCGCGACTGCACAATCGCGCGGCTGGACAGGAAAGCGATCACCAGCAACAGCGTGGTCACCAATAGCAGTGCCACCCGGGTCCCATCTGCCTGCAGGTCAAAGCCGAGAATATCCTTGAAGTCCGTCAGCCCGTTATTGCCGCCGAAACCCATTTCATTACGGAAAAATGCCAGCATCAGCGCATAGGTCAGCGCCTGGGTCATGATCGACAGATAAACACCGGTCACCCGCGAGCGGAACGCCAGCCAGCCGAACACAAATGCCAGCAATCCCGGTACCGCCAGCGCCATCAACACCGCGAACCAGAACTGATCCATGCCGAACCAGTACCAGGGCAATTCCTGCCAGTTGAGAAACACCATAAAGTCCGGCAGATCCGGGTTGCCGTATACCCCGCGATCACCGATCTGACGCATCAGGTACATCCCCATACCGTAACCACCGAGGGCAAAAAAAGCCCCGTGGCCCAGGCTTAGAATGCCGCAATAACCCCAGATGATATCCACCGCCATCGCCAGCATGGCGAAACACAGGTACTTGCCCATCAGGGTGATGGTGTAGGTGCTGACATACAACGGAGAATCCGCGGGCAGTAACAGGTTGGCCGCGGACATGGCGATGGTGGTGATTAAAAGAATCCCCACCAGCCAGGAAGAGCCCCGCCCGGGCTGGCGCAGTTCAGTGAGAAGATTGAACAGTGAGGTCCAGAATTTACGCGCTGCGCTCATTCCGCTGCCCTCCCACGTTGCGGAAACAGCCCCTTGGGCCGCTTCTGGATAAACAGGATCAGGCACAACAGCACAATAATATTGGCAAGCACTGCGCCTGTGGCGGGCTCGAGAAATTTATTCGCCACACCGAGAGAGAAACCGCCAACCAACGTGCCCAGCAGATTGCCCACACCACCGAAGACCACCACCATGAAGGAATCGATAATGTAGGACTGCCCCAGGTTCGGTCCCACATTGGTCAACTGGCTCAGCGCCACACCGGCCACACCGGCGATACCGGAACCGAGACCAAAGGTCATCGCATCCACCAGTTCCGTGCGCACGCCCATGGCTTTCGCCATATTCCTGTTCTGGGATACCGCGCGCACGTTCAGGCCGAGGGAGGATTTTTTCAGAATCATCACCAGACTGATGAAGACCGCCAGTGCAAACAGCAGGATATAAAAACGGTTGAAGGTAATGGAAAATACCGGGTTGATCTGCAGGGATCCGCTCATCCATGCCGGTGTCACCACCTGCATATTCAACGGTGAGAAAATACTGCGCACCGCCTGCTGCAGAATCAGACTGATACCGAAGGTGGCTAATAACGTTTCCAGCGGGCGCCCCTGTAGATGCCGGATAACGCCGCGCTCAATGGCTACACCGACACTGCCGGAAACCAGAAACGCGGCGGGCACCGCCACCAGCAGTGAATATTCAATGGCATTCGGCATCAGCTGCTGGATGACGTAAGTGGTGTAGGCCCCGAGCATGATCATTTCGCCGTGGGCCATATTGATCACACCCATGACGCCAAAGGTGATCGCAAGACCGATGCCGGCGAGCAGTAGCACCGATCCCAGACTCAGGCCGAAGAACAGCTGCTCCATACTGCCGAAAAACGCCATGCGCCCGTCAATACGATCCAGCGCCTTCTGCGCTGCCGCTTTCACCGCAGCGTCGCTCTCCCGCTCATCATTGACCACTCGGCGCAATTGATTTCTAACCGGATTCTCCAGTCGGCCGCTCATGGTTTCGATGGCGGCAATGCGTACCACGCGATCACTGCTGTCCCGCAGTTGCACCATTGCTTCGGCCAGCCCGATCAACTCGCGCAGCTCACCATTGACGTCAGTGTCTGCCACGCGCTGCAACAGGCGCATATTCTGCTCAGTCAGCTCGTCGAGAATGGCCAGCACCGCCGCGCGCTGCTCCGCAGTGCTGCCGTGGCGTAAATCCAGGCGTGCCAGGGTGTCGCGCAACTGGCCGCGCAGGCGATTATTTACCCGGATTTTCTTGATATCCCGGCGCGACTGAACGCCCAGATCAGCACCACTGAATACATCGCGCCCGATGCGATCGCCTTCAGCGTTTTTATCTACTGCCATCAGTGCGCCGGTCTGCCTGTGGTAGTACAGATCCCCTGCCAACATGGTTTCGAATAGCGGACGCATGGACTCGCCGCCGGTTCTTTCCAATTGTTCCACCACACTGCCCACTTCGCGTAGGCTGGCTTCGGTCAGTTGTTGTAAAAGACCATCCACCGCGGCTGGGGCGGACTCAGACTGTGCCCATGTCGTACTCACCAGCAACAGGCAAAACAACAGGCAGCCACTCAATAGCAATTGCTTCACAGATCACTCCGCCTGACCGCCGCAGGCCTGGGCCTCGGTGTTGTAATTGCCGCACTTGATCGGCGCGGTCCAGTCGGCGATCAGGTCTCTGGAGCCCGGCAGGAAATCGGACCAGGCATCACCGGCGACCACACCGTCGGTTTCCCACACCACTTCGAACTGACCGTCATCCTGGATCTCACCGATAAATACCGGTTTTGACAGGTGGTGGTTCTTGTTCATCCTGGCAACACCGCCGGACAGATTCGGGAACTCGATACCGATCATCGCCTGTTCCACCGCGTCCACTTCCGTAGTACCCGCTTTTTCCACCGCCTTGGCCCACATATTGAAGCCGATATAAGTTGCTTCCATGGGGTCGTTGGTCACACGCTTTTCGTCGCCGATAAATGTTTTCCACTGCTCCACAAAGTATTCGTTGGCTTCGCTGTCGATACCCTGGAAGTAGTTCCAGGCCGCCATGTGGCCCACCAGCGGACCGGTGTCGATACCGGACAGCTCTTCTTCGCCCACGGAGAATGCGACTACCGGAATGTCTTCGGAGCTGATGCCCTGATTGGCCAGCTCTTTATAGAAGGGCACATTGGCATCGCCATTGATGGTGGAAACCACCGCGGTATTCTTGCCCGCGCTGCCGAATTTTTTGATGTCGGACACGATGCTCTGCCAGTCGGAATGCCCGAACGGGGTGTAGTTGATCATGATGTCTTTTTTATCCACCCCCCTGGATTCCAGATAGGCTTCCAGAATTTTGTTGGTGGTGCGCGGATATACATAATCGGTGCCGGCCAGCACCCAGCGTTCCACTTCCAGATCTGACATCAGGTAGTCCACGGCGGGAATTGCCTGTTGGTTGGGCGCGGCACCGGTGTAGAACACATTTTTCGAGGATTCTTCTCCTTCATACTGCACCGGGTAGAACATCAGACCGTTCAGCTCTTCCACCACAGGCAATACCGATTTGCGGGATACGGAGGTCCAGCAACCGAAAATGACATCCACTTTTTCCTTGGTCAGCAGTTCGCGGGCTTTCTCGGCAAACAGCGGCCAGTCGGAGGCGGGGTCCACGACGACCGCTTCAAGTTTCTTGCCCAGCAGACCGCCCTTGCGGTTCTGCGCATCCACCATCATCAGCACCGTGTCTTTGAGGGTGGTTTCACTAATGGCCATGGTGCCGGACAGGGAGTGCAGCACCCCCACTTTGATGGTTTCCGCCGCCAGCGTCGCGACACTCACCACACTGGTACCGGCGGCCAGCGCGAGGCTGGCGACAAATTTTTTCAGTTTCATGGAATGGCTCCTGTGTATGCTTTGGAAAATCGTCGCTAGATTTACAGCTGAACCTGCATGCCGAGGCTCAACGCGTCCACATCCGCCCCGGTATAACCCGATGCATTGGCATCGCCACTGACATAACTGAGATTGACGCGGGTGTTGTGGCCGTTGACCACGTAGTTGAGGCCGAGCTCGGTGGCGCTGCTGCTATCGGCATCGGAGGGACGGTTTTCCACCAGGCGCAAGTAGGGCTGGAATTTGCCCGGGCCCACATTGCCGGGGAACAGATAGGCAGCGGTGGCGAAGGCAGACTCGCCGTCAAAAAGGCAGAAACAGTCTCCAGCCATCGGCTGAGAGGCGAGGGTGTAATCCGCATCGAGACTTTTGTATTCCGCTTCCAGCGTGACCACGCCACCGGCATCCAGTACGGTTTCCGACAGCATGTCGATGGTCCAGCCAGAGAAATCACCGGCAGATGCCTCACTGCCCACGCCGTCTTCCTGGCTCTGCATGGAAAGTGCGAGGGTAAAGATATTGCCGAGACCACCGTAGTAGGTGGAGCTGGTGTAGTAGCCCGGATTGGATTCCATATTCAGGAAGTTGTAGGCAAAGCGCGTGGCGTACAGCGGGTTTTCATCCCGGTTGCTGTACTCATTCAGCCCGTAGAAGGTACCGGCCGCGTACTGAAACTTGCCGGCCGCTCCCCAGAAGGTGATTCCCTCATCGCGCCCGATCAGGCCGGCCTGTCCGCCCTGATCGGAGGGGTACAGTGGCTGGCGGTACTGGTTCCAGCTCAGTCCGTAAAACGGCCCGCTCATTTCGATCCGGTCTGCCGGTGTGAGCATTCGCCCCGCCCAGATATTGAATTGCGGGCTGAATTCAAACTGGGCAATCGCGTCCAGCACATCGACGGTGTCATTGTTGCGCTGCTGCAGGTTGAAGGTGAATTTCACGGTGTCGTTCAGCTGTCCACTGGTGTAGACGCGGATATCCGGCAGGGTGAATTCGCTGTCGCCTTCCACGGATTCGAACTGTGAACGGAAGCCGGCGCCGATACTGAAGGTCTGGCCACTTTCGGATTCGTACTGTTTCGCCAGCGCCGGCAGCGGCGCGGCGCAGACGGCCAGCACTCCTGCGGCACAGGCACTCTGCCAGGTTGTTTTTTTCAACTGCGGCCCCGCTTGCAGTCGCGCACCTCCTGTTAACGTCTTCATGTGTACCCCCTCCGGGAATGGCTGATCTCGATTGGTTATTTTTGTTGCTATCGATTATTCGGAGAGAAGCCCAGAGGGGCCATACGCGTATTGGGGCCGGTCACTACGTCATTTGACGGTTTCCAACACCGGGGGCAGACGTACACTAAGGATCGAGGAATTGCGCGAGAAAATCGGGGTGAAACAGCTCAGGGGAGTCAAAGCTCAGGAGGCGGGCTGAAGGGGCTGCTCTATAAGCCCCCGGGGTGGCACGAAACAGGCTCAGTGGCGGTGCCGCTACCGGGGGAAGCCTTGCAAGACACGAGCTAGGCGCCCCCCCCCCCCTCAACCCATCCATGGGGGCTCTCCTAAAACATCCCTGTTTTAGAAGGTCTCGCAAGGCTTCCCCCGGCATCGGCACCTTCACACCCAGCTTTTGGTCACTGAATGCGCTTCAGGCCGGTGTTATTCGGTATTCTTGTTGCAAGGAAAAGAGAAGACAAGCAATCAGCAGTAAGGCAGCACCCGGTGGTTGGACTTTTTACGGGCAACAATAACGACAACGAACAACAGGCCATGCGACCCGCACAACAGGTATTCCGCGTACGGCGGACCTACAACAAGTGGGTGGGAGACGAGACCCTCGAAGACTTCGCACTGCGATTCACCGCCGTGCGCGGGCGGCGCTTTAGCATCGAACAGGTGGCCAAAACCGCCCTCGGCGCCACCGCCTTCCTCGCCCTCGAAGCCATCGCCGCGGCCGTCACCCTCAATTACGGTTTTATCAACACCGTCACCGCCATGCTCGCCGTAGCCGCGGTGATCTTTATCACCGGCTTTCCCATCAGCTACTACGCCGCCAAACACGGCCTGGATATCGACCTGCTCACCCGCGGCGCCGGCTTCGGTTACCTGGGCTCCACCATCACCTCGCTGATTTACGCCAGTTTCACCTTCATTTTCTTCGCCATCGAAGCCGCGATCCTAACCTCCGCCCTGCACGCATTGCTGGGGATTCCCCCGGCCATCGGCTATATCCTGTGTGCGGTGGCGGTGATTCCCGTCGTGACCCACGGCATCCGCACGGTGAGCAAGTTTCAGATCGGCACCCAGCCCCTGTGGTTGTTGCTGCAATGTCTGGCATTGGGTATTGCAGCCTGGTTTGAGATCGCGCGGGTGGAGGACTGGACCCGCTTTGCGCCGCAGCACAACCCTGACAGTGGCCACTTCAACTGGATGCTGTTCGGCGCTGCCAGCGCGGTATTTTTTGCCATGGTGGCGCAGATTGGGGAGCAGGTGGATTACCTGCGCTTTATGCCGGAAAAAACCCGGGAGAACCGCGCGCGCTGGTGGTTCTGGCTGACCCTCGCGGGGCCGGGCTGGGTTATGATCGGGATAATCAAGATGCTGTTCGGGTCCTTTCTCGCCTACCTGGCGATTACCGGGGGGGCATCGAGCCTTGAGGCAGCGGATCCGGTGTACATGTACCAGATGGTGTTCAACTATCTCACCCAGTCTCCCACCATGGCACTGATTCTGGCCGGGGTGATGGTGGTGATCTCGCAGATGAAGATCAATGTCACCAACGCCTATGCCGGTTCTATTGCCTGGTCGAACTTTTTCTCCCGTCTCACCCGCAGTCACCCGGGACGGGTAGTGTGGCTGGTATTCAATGTGAGCATTGCGCTGATCCTGATGGAGCTGGGAATCTACCGCGCGCTGGAGGGTGTCCTGGGGATATTCTCCCTGTTGGCCATCAGCTGGCTGGGCTGCCTGGCGGCGGACCTGATGATCAACAAGCCCCTGGGGATCAGTCCGTCCTATGTGGAGTTCAAACGCTCTCACCTGTATGACGTCAATCCGGTGGGTGTGGGCTCGATGCTGCTGGCATCCGCAATTGGTGTTGTGTGTTATCTCGGCCACCTGGGAGACGGGCCAAAGCACTTCGCCAGCTTTATCAGTCTCGGTATCTGCTTTGTGATGGTGCCGCTATTGGGTGTCATTACCCGCGGACAGTTCTATCTCGCCCGCCATCGGGATTTTCTGGATGAAGATCCGCCGCACACCGCGGCGATCATCCACAGTGCCCAGACCTGCTGTATCTGCGAGAACCGTTTCGAACCGGCGGATATGAGCCACTGCCCCGCCTACCAGGGCCCCATCTGCTCCCTGTGCTGCTCGCTGGACTCCCGCTGTATGGATGCGTGCAAACCGGATGCGCATTTCTCTCACCAGTTTATGGCGCTGCTGAGAATGCTGGTACCCGAGCAGGTGGTGCGCGGGGTGGCGTCGCGCCTGGGGCGGTTTGCCCTGCTGCTACTGGGTGCCAGCGTCTGTATCGCCGGAGTGTTGTCACTGGTCTACGGCCAGATGCAGCCGGCTACCGCGGACGAAGCGGCGCTGCTGCAACAGGCCCTGTGGACGCTGTTCGTGTTACTGCTGCTGATTGCCGGGGTGCTGGCGTGGCTGTTTCTGCTCACCCACGACAGCCGCGTGGTGGCACAGATGGAGTCCAACCGTCAGACCCGCCTGCTGCTCAATGAAATTGAGGCACACAAAGAGACCGATCGCGCGCTGCAGCAAGCCAAGGAGCAGGCGGACCGCGCCAACAGTGCCAAGAGCCGCTACCTCTCCGGTATCAGCCACGAGCTGCGCACGCCGCTACAATCGATTCTCGGTTATGCACAACTGCTGAACCAGCAGCAGGACATTGCGGAAAAACACCGCAATGGTTTGCGTATCATCAAGCGCAGCGGAGAATACCTGACCGACCTGATTGAGGGGCTGCTGGATATTTCCAAGATCGAGGCGGGACGACTGGATATCTATCGCAACCATGTGCGCCTGCCGGAGCTGCTGGAGCAGATGGTGGAGATGTTCCGGCCCCAAGCCCAGGCAAAGGGCATCCAAATGCACTGCCATATCCACAGTCCGCTGCCATCGACGGTGATCGCCGATGAAAAGCGCCTGCGGCAGATACTGATCAACCTGCTCTCCAATGCAATAAAATATACCCGCCAGGGGCAGGTGGACTTCCACATCCGCTATCGCAATCAGGTAGCCGAGTTCACTATTGCCGATACCGGGGTGGGTATCCATCCGGAAGATCAGGCGCGCATCCTCAAACCCTTCGAACGGGTGCGTAACGGACAGACTCCGAGTATTGCCGGCACCGGCCTGGGGCTCACCATCGCCTATCTGCTCACGGAAATCATGGGCGGGGAATTGCGCCTGGAAAGCACACCGGGGGAAGGCAGCCGCTTCACGGTTTCCCTGCTGCTGTCCTGGGTGGAGCCGAATCGCCATCACGATACACCCGCGCGCTGTATCACCGGCTACGAAGGTCCGCGACGCAGCGTGATGGTAGTGGACGACGAACCCCTGCACCGCGGACTGATCGCGGACCTGCTCGCACCGCTGGGTTTCTCCCTGATGGAAGCGCAAAGTGCGGAGGACTGCCTGGCCCAGATCCAGCGCCAGCAACCGGATCTCTTTTTGCTGGATGTCACCATGCCCGGCCAGGATGGACTGGCACTGGCAGAGCAGCTGCGTCGACAGCAGATCAAAGTGCCCATAGTGATGTTGTCGGCCGATGCCCAGGAACGCCACCTCAAACCCGGCGAGCACGTCGCCGCCCACGATGACTACCTGGTAAAGCCCCTGGTAAACCAGAAACTGTTCGACACCCTGGCGCGCTTGCTGTCACTGACCTGGCGCTACAGCGCAGTACCGATGCCCAGTGCCGCCGATGCGCGCAGCGGACAGGCGGCCACACCGCTGCCGCAGCATCCACTACTGGCAGATCTGCTGGCCTATGCCCGTATCGGCTACCGCAGCGGCGTACACAAAACCCTGGACCGCTTGGCCAGCGAACACATCACCGACAGCGTCCGCATCGAACACTTCCGCCAACTGGCCGACACCATGCGCTTTGAACAGTTGAGCGAAGCTCTGGAATCCGAGGAATCCCAATGAGTACTCACAGCACCCCTCCTCCAACTACCGCCGAAGAAACCGAATCTACCGTGGGAGGCACAGATACCCGCGCTGGCGATATTGTGCTGGTGGTGGATGATTCCCCAGATACCCTGAGCCTGATCAATGACACCCTGGAACAGGCAGGTATCGATGTGCTGGTGGCGCTGGATGGCAGCCAGGCACTGAATATTGCCCGTCGCCTGCGACCGGACATGATTCTACTGGATGCGGTGATGCCGGGGCTGGATGGGTTTGAAACCTGCCGGCTGCTGAAAGCGGATCCGGCACTGGCTTCCATCCCGGTGATGTTCATGACCGGACTGACGGATTCGGAGGATATCGTGCGCGGACTGGAAAGCGGTGGCGTGGATTACCTGACCAAGCCCATCCAGCCGAATGAGTTGCTGGCGCGCATGAAGGTACACCTCAACAATGCGCGCCTGACATCCAGTGCCCATCAGGCCCTGGACTCAACTGGACAATTTCTGTTTACGGTGGATATCGACGGCCGCATGCACTGGGCGACGCCACAGACTTACGCCCTGTTGAGTAGCGCGGGGGCGATTGAAAGCGATTTGCAACGACAGATGATTGCGGACCTCGGGGTGTGGCTTTCCCGTAATCCCGGGGCGGGTAAGAAACTGAAGCTGACGGGACTGAACAAACCACTGGCGGTGGTGTATATCGAGCGGCGGGATGGCAATACGTTTCTGCTGAAGCTGCTGGATGATGGCGGGCCTGCGGGGGAGGAGGTTTTACGCGGGAAACTGTCACTGACAAAACGGGAATCGGAAGTGCTGTTCTGGATTGCCAATGGCAAGACGAACCGGGAAATCGGAGAGATCCTGGCGGTCAGTCCGCGCACCGTCAACAAGCACCTCGAGGGAATTTTCTCCAAACTCGGGGTGGAAAACCGGACCGCAGCGGCGGGGATTGCGATTCGGGCGCTGAACCCGGACAGCTGATGCTGCACAATGCGGCCGCAAAATTGATAAACGCGATTATGCAATAACGTGCATGTACAGAGGAGGCGAGACGCCTCCCCTGCACCAATAATCATACCGGCAAATCACGCCGATAGACGATCAGGCTGCGACGGCTTCCTCCGCCTCCACAGCCTGCGCAAATGCGGGATATTCCGCAACCCGCTGCAGGAGCCGGTGGGTATTCTCTCCGAGCTGGATATCCAGCGGAAAATAATTTCCCCAGTTGGCGTAGACCGCCAGCATCATATCAACGGCAGAAACTTTATCACCGCAGACAACGGATCTCTCCGTCAGGCGCTGCTCGACAATATTCCACAGACCTGAAACCCGCGCCGCGGCTTTCTGCAACACCTCTTCTTTCGCCGCCTCCGTTTCGAGGCCGCGGCTGGCAAAAAACAGCAAGCTGTAGGCTGGATGCAATGTAGCATTGGCAAACATCAACCACTGATTGAATTCTGCCTGCTGCTCGATAGCGCCTTGCTGCTCCGCGTCGCCGTGCTTGTTCAGCAGATGCAGGACGATAGCTGCACCTTCCCGCAGTACCAGATCACCGTCGACCAGCACCGGGACCTGGTTGGTCGGATTGATCTCCTGGAAATCCGCTACCGAATCCCGTGCAATCAGCTCCACTGGCTGACCGAGATCCAACAGCAGGGCGTGAATCGCACGCGAGCAGGCTCCGGGCATGTAATACAGTTTGTACATGGTTTCATCCTTTCTTGAGGGTTACAACGCAGGGTTATCATTAAGGGCTGCGTTTAATTACTGCAATCGGGGGTTGAGTGATCAGGTGCCCGGGCCTGCAACCGGTTCGCCGACGAGCGCGGCCATCAGTTCCGCCGCATGAATATGTTGGCTGAGACCGGTTACCTGGCCGGCCGCCAGGGTGGCAAAATCGGGGTTGTTGCTGGCTATGGACGCGCGTGACAGCGGACGCATCACAGACATCTGCAGTGGGTAAGGCAGTGCCGGATCGGCCCAGCCGGCGCTGGCCTCGGTCAAACGGTTGCGGATATAGCGGGCCATACGCCCGGAAACCACCCGGGTCATGACCGTATCCACACCGTCCTTTTTTCGCAGCAGTTGCTTGTGCAACCCACTGGCACCGGATTCTTCACAGGCGAGAAACGCGGTGCCCACCTGTACCGCATCCGCCCCCAGGGCCAAGGCCGCTCGCACGCCGCGATTGTCTGCAATACCGCCGGCAGCAATCACCGGTATGGATACCGCATCGCGCACCTGGGGTAACAGGGCGAATGTGGTCAGTAGTGAGCGCGGCTCCGGCTCCGTCAAAAAAGCTGGCCGATGCCCGCCGGCTTCCAGTCCCGAGGCAATGACCATATCCACCCCGGCCCTCTCCAGAGCCACTGCTTCCGCCACGGTGGTTGCGGCACCCAGGGTTTTAATACCGCGCTCGGCGCAACGCTTCAGTATTTCAGCCTCGGGAATGCCGAAGACAAAACTGAATACCGCTGGCCGCGCGTCAAGCACCGCCTCGATCTGTTCACGGTAGCTGTGCAGTGTATTTTCTGCCTGCGTCGGCAACGGCAGGGACGATTCTCGATAGAAGGGGGCGAGCTGTTGCAGGTAGGCCTGTTCGCGCGCTTCGCTACTGGGTTCTCCCCATTCTTTTGCGCGCGGAACCCACAGATTGAGATTGAACGGTCGGTCCGTACGGCCGCGTATATCCGCAGCGAGCTGCAGGATTTCCTCACCGGAAAGGTGTTGGGCGCCGTAGGCACCGAGGCCGCCAGCATTCGACACCGCGGCCGCCAGTTCGGCGCTGGAGTGACCGCTACCGAACGGTCCCTGCAATATCGGATAGGTCAGCCCCAATGTCTGTAAAACCTGATTATCTGAGGTATCACGGAAATCTTCTCGCGGCATAAATGCTCTCCCTGGCGGATGTGTTCGGCAGGCAGTCTAGCGCCGCAAGTTACCAAAATATACTAATGGAAGCTTTGTAACTAGAATATGTGGTTACGAACCGGAAACCTGGTTACCTGGTGGTAACCGGGTGTTTTCCGGAGCTCATCCAATAGGAACAGTGAGGGAAATAGCCGTGCTGCCACGACGAAAAAACCCGGTGGAAGCGCCGCCGGAAAGTTGTCCGCTGAGTACTTGTCTGGAAGTGATTGGTGGCGCCTGGACACCGAACATCATCTGGTTTCTGAGCGAGCGGGCTCGGCGGTTCACCGAGTTGAAGAGTGATATTCCTGGGATTTCGGCGAAAATGCTCACAACGCGACTCAAGCAGCTGGAGCAACGGGGTGTGGTGATCCGGGAGGTGATGCCGACGTCACCGCCCAGTGTGGAGTATCGCTTGAGTGAACTGGGCGCAGAATTGAAACCGGCGATTGCCGCGATTGTCCAGGTTGGGCACAAGCTCAAACAGCGGGCTGGATCACCAGAATAGCTTTTGGTGATATTCCGGCTCGGGCTCAAAGTTAAGTTGCCTTGCTGGCGGCAAAGCGCCGGGTAACGGTTTTCAGGATCGAACCCGGTACCTTGCCTTCACTTCAACTCTGGACCTTCGTCGCCTTTAGTCCGGTGTTTTATTCTTTGACTTGCTGCTTTTCCGGATCAGGAATACGGCGATGGCGCTGACTGCCAGTGCCATCGCTACCCACAGTATGTGGTGTAACTCGTGCACTACACCCGGAGGAGCGTGGCCTTCGTGGGCCTGGGTGAACAGGCTCACGGTCGCAAGTGCCATTGTGGAAAAATGTGTCGCGAGTTTTTTTAACTTCATTGTTTCCTCTATTACTATTTGCGGGCTTTGATGGATAGTGCTGGATCAAACGATAGCCGGGATCTGCTTTTCTTCCAGCATGCCTTCACGCACGATGAACTGGATAATCTCTTTCAAACCTTGCTGTGCTTTCAGGTTGCTGAATACAAACGGGCGCTCGCCGCGCATTTTTCTGGCATCCCGGTCCATAACGTCCAGGGATGCGCCGACCAGGGGGGCCAGGTCGATTTTATTGATGATCAACAGGTCGGAGCGGGTAATACCGGGGCCGCCTTTTCTGGGAATTTTGTCTCCGGCAGAGACGTCGATGACGTAGATGGTGAGGTCGGAGAGTTCCGGGCTGAAGGTGGCGCTGAGGTTGTCACCGCCGCTTTCGACGAACACTACGTCCAGGTCGCCATGACGGGCGATCAGTTGATCAATGGCGGCGAGGTTCATGGAGGCGTCTTCACGGATGGCGGTGTGGGGGCAGCCACCGGTTTCTACGCCGAGAATGCGGTCGCCTTCGAGCGCTTCGTGGCGGGTTAGAAACTGGGCGTCTTCCTGGGTGTAGATGTCATTGGTAACAACGGCGATCTCATAGTACGCGCGCATGGCGGCGCAGAGTTCCCGCAGCAGCGCGGTTTTTCCGGAGCCGACCGGACCGCCAATACCGACGCGCAGTGTCTGTTTGTGGGATGCAGGCATAAATAACTCCCGTGGATTTTTTGTCAGGACCTGAAAAGGCGTGTGTACTGGGTTTCGTGACGGGCGCTGGCGATGGCCAGGGCCGGGAGACCGGCACCCAGTTCCCAGTCTTGCAACTGACGGGCACGGGCGATGGCAGCAGGTACTTCATGCTGGATCTCGCCAATCAACTGCTGCGCCAGGGTCTGCCCCAGGGGTACCAGCTTGGTGGCGGCGGCGACCTGGTTTTCCAGCCAGGACCACACCAGACCCAGCGCGGCAGCCTCTTCCGGTATCTGCCAGTGGTGTGCAGCGACGGCAAAGGCGGCGACGAAGCTGACTTCCTCGGTCTGTATTTGTGGATCAATCCCCAGCTGTCGCAACAGGCGGATCAATGCGCTGCCGGTGGCAGTATCGGTCAGGCGCAGTTCGCGGGTTTCCCGACAGGCGAGCGCGTACTGATTCCAGTAATGCAGTTGTGCAATGCCCGCCTTTTCCAGCGCATGCAGACAACGCAATAAAATGGCGCAGTCCACCTGGGCGAGGGCGTCGTGCAGTTGTAGCGACAGCCACTCGCGGGTCTCTTTGAGGTTGCGCACCCAACCGGCTTCAATGGCAAACTCCAGCCCCTGGGAAAAGGCATATCCGCCCACCGGCAGGCTGGCACTGGAGAGCTGCAACAATCGCAGCAGGGCGCGGTCAGTGATGGTGATGCTCATGAGTATCATCATGCGCATGAGCGTGACCGGCGCTGTAAGCACCGGATTCCGGAATAAATACTGCATTCTCGTGCTGTAGCTGTAGGCCCAGCAGTTCGAGCATCTCTTCCAGTACATGATCGGGCACGATACGCAGCCAGCGCTCACCAACCTGCAGTTTCACATGGCGATTGCCGAGGTGATAACAGGCGCGGCTGAACGTTTCCCAGTCTGCGCAACGCGCGGTAGTGACCGGTTCTTCTGCACCACATACCTCGATATTTTTTCCACACTGGCTGCGCAGTATTTCTCCCACCTGAAGCGGCTTACCGCGCTCGAGAAAAATACGCACCTCACTGCCATCGCAGGCGCGTGCGCGCAATCTGCCCTTGTCCCGTTGCAGGTGATTCAGCACCAGCCGGAATTCCGTATTGATCTGCGCATCGCGCCCGAGGCGTTGATAAACTTCCAAGGTCACAAGTACTCCTCACGTAATCAGAGCAGACAGTCTTGAACAACTACCCGAAATAAACAGTCCTGAACGCACGACTTAAAGTAAACAGTCCTGAACGCACGACTTAGAATAAACAGTAACGCTGTGCCAGGGGCAATACCGTAGCGGGCTCGCAGGTCAACAGTTCGCCGTCGGCATGCACTTCGTAGGTTTGCGCATCCACAGTGACGTCCGGTTGCCAGTCGTTCAGCAGCATGTCTTTTTTACGTACACTGCGGGTATTGATACACGCAGCAAGAGTCCGCTGCAGACCGAGCTGTTCCGCCACGCCGTTCTCCAGTGCTGCGCGGGAAACAAACGTCAGCGACGTTTTGACAGCGGCCAGCCCGTGGGCGCCAAACATGGGACGGTAGTGCACCGGTTGCGGAGTGGGAATAGAGGCGTTGGGATCACCCATGGGAGCGGCGGCGATCATGCCGCCTTTTAAAATCAGCGAGGGCTTGATGCCAAAAAATGCCGGCTTCCACAGCACCAGGTCGGCAAACTTGCCCACCTCGATGGAACCCACTTCGTGACCGACGCCGTGGGTGATCGCCGGATTGATGGTGTACTTGGCAATATAGCGGCGCGCGCGGAAGTTATCGGCACCGGCGGTTTCGCCCTCGCGGTCTTCCGGCAGGTTGCCCCGCTGCACTTTCATTTTGTGCGCAGTCTGCCAGGTGCGGGTGATCACTTCCCCGACCCGCCCCATGGCCTGGGAATCCGACGCGATCATGCTGAAGGCGCCCAGGTCGTGAAAGATATCTTCCGCGGCAATGGTTTCCTTGCGAATCCGGGAGTCCGCGAAAGCGATGTCTTCTGGAATACTGGTGTCCAGATGATGACACACCATCAACATGTCCAGGTGTTCGTCTACCGTATTGACGGTAAAAGGCCGCGTGGGATTGGTAGAAGACGGCAACACATTTTCCGACGCACAGGCTTTGATGATATCCGGCGCGTGGCCACCGCCGGCACCTTCGGTGTGATAGGTATGAATCGCGCGTCCCTTGAAGGCGTCCAGGGTGTCATCCACAAACCCCGACTCGTTCAGGGTATCGGTGTGGATCGCCACCTGTACGTCGTACTTGTCCGCTACCGCCAGGCAACAGTCGATGGCCGCAGGTGTGGTGCCCCAGTCCTCGTGCAGTTTGAGTCCGCAGGCGCCGGCTTCCAGCTGCTCTGCCAAAGCTTCCGGCAGGCTCGCATTGCCCTTGCCGAGAAATCCGAAATTCATTGGCAGGCTGTCGGTGGCCTGTAGCATCTTGCCGATATTCCACGGCCCCGGCGTGCAGGTAGTGGCGTTGGTGCCGGTAGCCGGTCCGGTACCGCCGCCGATCATGGTGGTGACTCCGGACATCAGCGCCTCTTCCACCTGTTGTGGACAGATAAAATGGATATGCGCATCGATGGCACCGGCAGTGAGAATAGAACCCTCCCCGGCAATAACCTCGGTGCCCGGGCCGATCACGATATCCACCGCATCCTGTATATCCGGATTGCCCGCCTTGCCGATGCCGACAATGCGGCCATCGTTGACCGCCACATCTGCTTTGACCACGCCCCAGTAGTCCAGGATCAGCGCATTGGTGATCACCAGATCCGGCGTTTCCAGCGAGGGCTGCTGGCTCTGTCCCATACCATCGCGGATCACCTTACCACCCCCGAACTTCACCTCGTCGCCGTAGCGGGTGAAGTCTTTTTCCACCTGTAGCCAGAGTTCGGTATCCCCGAGGCGCACCCGGTCGCCGGTGGTGGGGCCGAACATCTGTGCATAACTTTCCCGATCCATCCTGCTCACGATGATGGCTCCTGTTTACGCTCGCGGCCCGCGCCGTCCAGCGGACCCATCACTTCACCACGAAAACCGAACACCCGGCGCAACCCCGCATAGGCCACCAGTTCCACTTGCCGCCCCTGGCCGGGCTCAAAGCGCACCGCGGTGCCGGAGGCAATATTCAAATGAAACCCCCACGCCCGATCGCGCTCAAACCGCAGCGCCGGATTCACTTCGTAAAAATGGTAGTGCGAGCCCACCTGTACCGGCCGATCACCGGTATTTTCTATACGCAGGGTGCGCGTCTCGCGACCGGGATTCAGTTCGATATCCCCTTTATCTGACGCGACCTGAATTTCTCCGGGAATCATCATTTTTCTCCGCTGGCGTATTCAGGAAATCGGATTGTGCACCGTGACCAGCTTGGTGCCGTCGGGAAAGGTGGCCTCCACCTGCACCTCGTGAATCATGTCTGCCACCCCGTCCATCACCTGCTCCGCACGCAGAATTTCGCGGCCATACCCCATCAGCTCCGCCACACTCTTGCCATCCCGCGCACCCTCGATGATTTCCATGGAAATCAGAGCCACCGCCTCCGGGTAATTCAATTTCAACCCGCGCGACAACCTGCGTTCCGCCAACAGCGCGGCGGTAAAAACAAGCAGTTTGTCTTTTTCTCTCGGCAGTAATTCCATGCGCTTTCCTGCACTTAAATTTTCAACGTTTTTATTGATTCAGGTACGCCAGATACGCGGCGCGCAAGCGGGGCGATGCAGCAGTTCCGGGCGCAGGATTTCCCACAAGCCGGTAAAAAGGGCGCGCATCTCGAATCCGCAGAATCCCAGTGCCCGCACCACCAGCATTTCAGCCGTGAACGAAATGCCACCCAGAATCTCCCCGTCTCGGACTTCGATCATTTCCCGACAATGCCCGAGTAGCGACTCTGAAGGCGACGATTTGAATGGTCCCATCACCATCAACCCGTTCACCGGGAACCCGCGCAAGCCGGCACGCGCTGCGAGCGGGTTATTACGCCCTCCCCCAAGCCGCAGCGCCTCGATCAACAACGGCACACCCTCGCGAAAAATTTCCAACCGCTGCAGCAGCCTGCCGCTGGCAAACGGCGCATCACAGGCAGGGAGCCCCAGGGACGTGATTTCCCAGCCGGCAAAATGACTGTCCACAGAAAGATCCACTCTCGTGTTCATCGCCCCGTTGGCACCGGGGTAGGCAATATTTTCCAGCGGCAGCCACTCAAGGCTCGCCCCCGGCGCCACCCGCAACGCCGTATTCTGACTTTGCAAAAGCCCATCCGGCCGCGCGCGATAAACCCGCCCCGCGCCAGTAGTAGTCACCAGTGCGCGCGCGCCTTTCTCCGCCACCGCACGGATATCCAGACGATCACCGGAAACCAGGCCACCCGGCGGATGCAGTAGATAGACATGCGCGAGATCGCGCCCCTCCGGAAAAAACGGCTTCTGCACATATAGTGGTCCGCGATGATGATTGCGCGCCAACCGGCAGCCGCGCTCACCGCACTCAAATCGCAGATCCAGATCCGCGTGCCAGCGACCCGCAGCGGCGCTTTCCTCAAGGGGACTTTCGGCAACAGCGAGCTGATTCATACACCGGACACTTCAGAGAATTTTCATCACCAGTCCGCCCGTTGTATCCGGCAGCGGGACCAAACAGACGACAAGTGCGATTCGAGATCAATGGAACCAAGAATCCGCCAGCGGGGGAATGCGTCAATTAACGTAGAAACTATTTTTATAAACCGGGCAGGGCCCGCTACCACGCTGGAAATGAAACCCAAACACCGTACACTCAAACAACATCGCTTACTACCGGCAAACAGGACAAGGAGCACAGCATGGCGCTTACCCCCTCATCCATGATTCCACTCGGCACCCCCATACCCGCATTCTCCCTGCCCGCCCCCACCGGCACCCTCGTCAGCAGCAGCCACTACAGCGGCAAGCCCCTACTGGTGATGTTCATCTGCAACCACTGCCCATTCGTCAAACATATCGCCGCGGCACTGGCCGAATTTAGCGAACAGTACATGGCCGCCGGCCTCGGCATCGTCGCCATCAACAGCAACGACTTCGCCAATTACCCAGAAGACAGTCCGGAAAAAATGCAGGAAGAAGTGGCCGCACGGGGATATCCCTTTGCCTACCTGGTGGATGAGGATCAGTCCGTCGCCAAGGCGTTTGACGCGGCGTGCACACCGGATTTCTTTATCTTTGATGGCAAAGGGAAGCTCGCTTACCGCGGCCAGTTTGATGACAGCCGGCCGGGCAATGACGAACCGGTGAATGGCAAGGATCTGCGTGCAGCAGCGGATGCGGTGCTGGCGGGAAAGCAGCCGTCAGAAGACCAGACGCCTTCTGTTGGCTGTAATATCAAGTGGAAATAGCCTGCTAACAAAGTACGCAGGTCAATGTGAAGGGGGCGATACCGGGTACAGGTTTGTGAAACCTTCTGCGAGAGGGACCTCGCAGAAGAGCCCCCATGGATGGGTTTACGGCGTGTTTCACAAACCTGTACCCGGTAGCGGCACCGCCACTGTCAGGGCGGTAAGGCTTTCGCTCTTGCTACGAAGCATTTTTCAGGAAAGAAAGCATCCACTGCGCCACCGCACGGGTGTGGATATCATTCTGTAGAGACGCTTTGCCCTTCTCCACCATCTCTTCCCCGAACACCTCCTGGCGCAGCTCCATCAACCCCTTGGAATAAGGCTTGGTGAACTCCGGGTGGGCCTGCATGGTTAGCATGTGCTCACCAACCTGCAGCATCGCATAAGGGCAGAAATCACTCCCCGCGATCACCTTCGTCTCCGGCGGCAAAGTCTCCACCTGATCCTGATGACTCACCAGCAGACTGAACTTCTCCTGCGGCTCCCCCATCCACACCGGCGTCTCCTGGACCTCATAACTGTGGACACCCACACCCCAGCCCTTCTCCGACTTGCGCGTCTTACCACCCAACGCATGGGCAATCAGCTGATGGCCAAAACAGATCCCCAACGTCGGCTTCTGACGGCGATGCAACTCGCGCACAAAATCCATCAGCGGCGGAATCCACGGCTTGTCCTCGTACACCCCGCTCTTGCTGCCAGTAATCAGATACGCATCCACCTCATCGATGTCATCCGGATAGTGACCGTGCTGCACTTCATAGGTCACAAACTCCAGGGCAGGGTCCTCGCGCAATAACAGATCCGCAAACATCTCCGGATACTCGCCAAATTCCCCTACCAGCTCCTCGCGCACATCATCCGTCTTCAGCACACCTATTTTCATGCCGTTACAGCCTCTCAACAGTCAATCAATTGCAGGCAGCCAATTCTGGCCACATTTGTGATCACATTAATCCAGACACCCTTTTACGGCAACTCCCCACGGACTTGTCATCTGGATATACACCAAGGTATTGCCGATTCCCACTAGACTGAAGGGATTGCGCCCCTTGGGAATCACCGCTTATCCGTTCAGGGAGTGAACATGATGACAATCACCGCCAAACTCCTCGGCCCCGCCGCCCTGTTGCTCGCGGCCTCATTGTGTAGCAGCCAGTGCCTGGCAGATTACGAACAGGGAGACATCATTGTCCGCGTCGGCTGGGGCTATGTGGACCCCGATGACGACTCCGACTGGCTGCAGATCGACCGCACCAGCGAGCTCCCGGACACTCGCCTCTACGTAGACACCGGCGACAGCGCTACTTTCACCGGTACCTGGCTGTTCGCCGACCACTTCGGCCTCGGCATTCTCGCTGCACTGCCGTTTGAGCACGACCTGGAAGTAGCCGGCCTGCCAGACCTAGACGGTGGCCAGCTGGGCAGGGTGGACCTGGGCAGTATCGAGCACCTCCCCCCCACCGTCACCATCCAATGGTTCCCGGTATGTCAGGAGTCCTGGGTACAGCCCTATGTCGGGTTAGGGGTGAACTTCACCACCTTCAGGGATGAAAAAATCAGCGACGTGGCCAATGAATACTTCCACGATGTTCTCGACGCCTCTTCTTCTGCCAGCCTGCACCTGGACGACTCCTGGGGCCTGGCCGGCGAACTGGGGATCGATATCGCCTTCGGCCCCGACAGCAACTGGCTGGTGAACGCCGCGGTCTGGTACCTGGATATCGACGCCGAGGCGAACATCAGCTTCCGCACCTTCGAAGGTTACCGCACCCGTATCAGCACAGACGTGGATATCGATCCCTGGGTCTACTCTCTCGGCATCGGTTATAAATTCTGAATGCTCGCTATTCCCCCCTGCCATGCTCCCCTGCCATTCTCCCATGGGGCGTCCCCGCCACTTGCGGGGCGTCGTAACGCCGCCTTTTTTCTCCCCCCCTCACCTATTTCCACAATAAATTTCCCTGAATCTGGCGGACATCCCAGCATACGACTATCTATTGGGTCGGGAATTGCAGTTTTTTACCCGCCGTTCGTCTCCCCAGGGGACAATCTCTTGTCGTTTCATGTATTATTTCGCGCCAATGATCATTTTTTAGCCATTCTGATAATAACCGGGAAGACGAATGACCACATCCGCGCCCTCCAGCGAGCTGACTAACTCGCCCAACGGTAAAAAGACTGCCTTCACCCGCTTCCTCGACACCGTCGAGTGGCTCGGCAACCTGCTCCCCCACCCGATCACCCTGTTCGCCATGTTCGCCCTGGGCGTGGTGGTACTGAGTGGTATCGCCTCTTACTTTGGCCTGTCGGTAGTAGATCCCCGGCCGGAAGGTGCCAGCGGCCGCGCCGCAGATGGCGTGATCCAAGTGGTCAATCTGTTCTCCGGCGAGGGACTCAGGACCATCGTCACCACCCTGGTGACCAATTTCACCGGCTTTGCGCCGCTCGGCACGGTGCTGGTGGCCCTGCTGGGTGTGGGCATCGCCGAGCACTCCGGGCTGCTGTCTGCCGCGGTCCGCGGACTGGTGATGGGCGCTTCCAAGCGCACGGTAACCGTGGTGGTGGTGTTCGCCGGTATCATCTCCAACACGGCTTCAGAGCTGGGATACGTGGTTCTGATCCCGCTAGCGGCAATGATCTTCCACTCCCTGGGGCGCCACCCGTTGGCGGGCCTGGCGGCGGCGTTTGCCGGGGTCTCCGGCGGTTACAGTGCCAACCTGTTGCTGGGTACCGTGGATCCGCTACTGTCCGGGATCACCGAGTCCGCCGCACACATGATCGACCCCGGCT
Organism: Microbulbifer celer; assembly: GCF_020991125.1. Taxonomy (NCBI): domain Bacteria; kingdom Pseudomonadati; phylum Pseudomonadota; class Gammaproteobacteria; order Cellvibrionales; family Microbulbiferaceae; genus Microbulbifer; species Microbulbifer celer. The sequence goes on along the minus strand of NZ_CP087715.1, from coordinate 29,465 downwards.
ATGTGGTGGGACCGGAAGTGAACTGGTTCTTCATGATCGTCAGTACCTTCCTGATCACCATTGTCGGCAGCTGGGTCACCATCGCCATCGTCGAGCCGAAGCTGGGCAAATACGATAGCAGCGAAGCGTCGGTGGATCTGTCCCAGGACAAGATGACCGCGCTCACGGACACCGAAAAGCGCGGCCTCAAATTTGCCGGCCTCGCGGTGCTGGGTGTGTGTGCGCTGCTGGCACTGACCATCGTCCCAGAGTGGGGCGTGCTGCGGAATCAGGAGACCGGTGAAGTGGCCGGCTCGCCGTTCCTGAAGGGCATTGTGGCGCTGATCGTGGTGTTCTTTGCGGTACCGGGCTTTGTCTACGGCAAGGTGGTGGGCACCATGAACAACGATCGCGACGTGATCGATGCCATGTCCCGGAGCATGGGCACCATGGGCATGTATATCGTGCTGGTATTTTTTGCCGCGCAGTTCGTGGCCTTTTTCAAGATGACCAACCTGGGCACTATCTTCGCGGTACTGGGGGCGGAGACCCTGCAGAGTATCGGCCTCACCGGTCCGATCCTGTTCGTGTTCTTCATCATGATGTGCGGCCTGGTAAACCTGAGCCTGGGCAGTGCCTCGGCGCAGTGGGCGGTGACCGCACCGATCTTTGTACCGATGCTGATGCTGCTGGGCTACGCACCGGAGGTGATCCAGGCGGCCTATCGGATCGGCGATTCGGTGACCAATATCATCACGCCGATGATGAGCTACTTCGGCCTGATCGTCTCCTTTGCCACCCGTTACAAGAAAGACCTGGGGATCGGCACGCTGATCGCAACCATGATCCCCTACTCCATTTTCTTCTTTATCGGCTGGACCGTACTGTTCTTCCTGTGGGTGTTTGTGGCCGGACTGCCGGTAGGCCCGGGTGCGGCGACCTACTTCAGCATGTAAACCACCCGCCTGCTCTCGTCGCTACCGAAACCGCGCCAACTGGCGCGGTTTCTTTTTGTCTGCCAACCGGTACAATCGGTATGACCAAATAAAATAACGGTCTGACAGGAAGGACTCCCCTTCCGCGATGAAGGAGCAACCATGTACAAGAATAAACTGAAGGCGTCTCTGCTCGCCCTGATCCTGGGGGCCACCGCCGCCCAGGCCCAGAATCCACTGGATTTCGGCAGCGACATCAAAACCGCCGACCCCTCGGCCCACGTGTGGGAAGACGGCAAGATGTACCTCTACACCTCCCACGATGAAGAGTGCCAGGAAGACTTCTGGATGAAGAACTGGCACGTATTCTCGTCCAAGGACCTGGTGAACTGGACTGACCACGGTGCAGTACTGTCCGTGGACGACCTGTCCTGGGCCGACAACTACGCCTGGGCGCCGGACGCAGCCTACAAGAACGGCAAGTACTATCTGGTGTTCCCCGCCGGAACCGGCCACAAGGACCGGATCAACCCCGAGAACAGTACCAAGTGGATGGGCATCGGTATTGCCGTCAGCGACTCCCCTACCGGCCCGTTCAAGGACGCCATCGGCAAGCCCCTGTGGCGCGAACCCTACGCCAATGATCCGGCGCTGTTCATGGACGACGACGGCAAGGCCTACCTCTACTTCCACGGCACCAATTTCGACTACTACGTGGCGGAAATGGCCGACGACATGCTGAGCATCAAGGGCGATTTCCACAAGATGGATATGGGGGGCTACGAGCCCAAGATGGAAGGCCCGTGGGTATTCAAACGCGATGACAAGTATTACTTCACCATGCCGGAAAACAACCGCGAGCTGGCCTACTACATGTCCGATTCTCCCAAGGGTCCCTGGGAATACAAGGGCGTGTTCATGGAACAGGAGAACGAAAGCAATAACCACCACTCCATTGTCGAGTACAAGGACGAGTGGCTGCTGTTCTACCATCGCTGGCTGAAGTCCCCGGTATCCAGCTGCGAAAAGCGCCAGCGCTACTCCACCGCGGAATACCTGCACTTCAATGCAGACGGCACCATCCAGAAAGTCGAGCGCACCGAGCAGGGCGTGGCAGATTTTGCCGATCGCGTGAAAGCGGCCAAGGCCAGCACCCTCGCGCAGAAAGCTGCACAAAAAGAAGACTGACAGATCGCAAAAACGGGCTCCACCAGACCGGTGGAGCCCGTGTTTTCATTTCCCGCTGCGCGCCAGCTTTTTCAGAAATACCCCGATCTCCCGCGCCACCTGCACATCGCCCTTGTCTTCCGCTACCCTCAGTCCCCGGGTAAAGGCCTCCTCGGCGGCATCGCGATTGTCGAGGGACATTTCACTGCGACCCAGCAGCTTCCAGGCCGCGGAGTGGTCCGGCATTTGCTTGACACATTCCCGCAGGTGCACTGCCGCTTCCGCATAGTTTTTAGCGTTGAACAGAGCGCTGCCGAGGCCGAACCGCAGCAGGGGAGAATCCTTGCCGGCGTCCAGCTGCGCCTGCAATCGCTCGATGATCGGATTGGTCATGGGGTAATCCTTCATAATCGCGTTAGACTCGAATCGAGACCATAACAACACCAACCCGGAAAAACAGGAATCCGCCGTGAAAAAAACACTGCTGTCCCTCGCGCTCTCTCTTTCCGCTGTCACCGCGACACCCCTCGCCCAGGCAGACGACATTGATAAGCTACTGGCGCAAACCGAAGACGACGTGATCGAGTGGCGCCGTCATATTCACCAGAACCCTGAACTAGGTAACCGGGAATTCGAGACCGCCAAGTACATCACCGAGCACCTGCAAGCACTCGACATGGAAGTGGAAACCGGCATTGCCCACACCGGCGTGGTGGCGCTGCTGAAAGGCGGCAAGCCCGGGCCGACGGTCGCCCTGCGTGCGGATATGGATGCCCTGCCGGTCGCCGAAGAGGTGGACCTGCCCTTCGCCTCCAAGGTCACCACCGAGTACAACGGTGAGGAAGTGGGTGTGATGCACGCCTGCGGCCACGATACCCACGTGGCCATGCTGATGGGCGCCGCCCAGGTGCTTGCCGGAATGCGCGATGAACTGGCCGGCAATGTACTATTTATCTTCCAGCCCGCCGAGGAAGGGGCACCGGATGGCGAGGAAGGCGGTGCGGAGTTGATGCTGAAGGAAGGGCTGTTCAAGAAATACAAGCCCGCCGTGGCCTTCGGCCAGCATGTGACGTCCGGCCTGCCCAGCGGCATGATCGGCTACCGCTCCGGGCCGCTGATGGCGAGCTCGGATGAATTCCGTATCAATGTCGAAGGTCGACAGACCCACGGCTCGCGCCCCTGGGGCGGCGTGGATCCGATCACCGCCGCTGCACAGATCGTGATGGGCACCCAGGCCATTGTCAGCCGCCAGATTGATATCACCAAGGAGCCGGCGGTGGTTTCCTTCGGTGTGATCGACGGTGGTGTGCGCAACAACATCATTCCGGACAGCGTCTACCTGAACGGCACCATCCGCAATTTCGATATGGACAACCGCCAGGAAATCTTCAAACGCCTGAAAGTCACCGCAGAGAAGATCGCCGAAAGCAGCGGCGCGAAAGCGGAAGTGGAAATCCTGGAAGGCTATCCGGTTACCAGCAATGATCCGACGCTGACCGAAGCCGCGCTACCGGCACTGAAGGCCGCCGCAGGGGAAGGCAAGGTGGTGGTAGTCCCCAAGGTCACCGGGGCCGAGGATTTTTCCTTCTTCGCCAATGAAGTACCGGGTTTTTATTACTTTCTCGGTGTGACACCCGAGGGCAAGAATCCGGCCACCGCTGCCAGCAATCACTCACCGCGCTTTTATGTGGAAGAGAGTGCCCTCAAAGTCGGCACCAGAGCTCTCACCCAGTTGACGCTGGATTATTTCGCCAGCCAGCAGCCCCAATAACATCGCTATCTGTGAGGGTGGGGCCGCCCCACCCTTTGCTACGCGAGCACCCACGTCTCCGCCCGGATGACAACGGTATCAACGCAGCCCTCCGTCAACATCCAAACTGGTTACTCCCACCTCTCCTCACTACCCTGCATACGGTATCCGTTCAGGTACTGTTGAGACAGCCCGTGTCTCGAATGTGAATCACAGGGGAGACCCCATGCGAATTTTTGAAGAAATGGAGTCCGAAGTCCGGGGCTATGTACGCTCCTTTCCGACCATTTTTGATACCGCACGCGGATCGGAAATGATCGATGAACAGGGTACCCGCTATATCGACTTCTTTGCCGGTGCCGGAACGCTGAACTACGGTCATAACAATCCACTGATTGCCGAGGCGCTGATCAAGTACCTGCAGCATGGCGGGATTGTGCATGGCCTCGACAAGGCCACCATGGCCAAGCGGGCCTTCCTCACCAAATTGCGCGATACCATCCTCGCGCCACGCAACCTGCAATACAAAGTACAGTTCACCGGCCCCACCGGTACCAATGCGGTAGAAACAGCCATGAAGCTGGCGCGAATGGTAAAGAAGCGCTCCAACATTATTGCCTTTACCAATGGTTACCACGGCCTGACTCTGGGGGCGCTCGCGGTGACCGGGAATTACGACTACAAGGACGAATCTTACGGCTCCCGCAGCAATACGGCGTTCATGCCGTTTGACGGTTTCCTCGGTAAAGACGTAGACACCATCGACTACATGCGCCGCTTTCTCGAAGATGGCAGCAGCGGCGTCGACCTGCCTGCAGCCGTAATCCTGGAAACAGTCCAGGGGGAAGGCGGCATCAACGTAGCCAGTATCGAATGGCTACAGAAACTGGAAGCCCTGTGCCGGGAATTCGATATTCTGCTGATCATTGACGATATCCAAGTGGGGAACGGGCGCACCGGCAGCTTTTTCAGCTTCGAGCGCGCGGGGATCTACCCGGATATGGTGACCCTGTCTAAATCTATTGGTGGTGGCCTGCCCATGGCACTGTTGTTGATGCGCCCGGAGCTCGACCAGTGGCAGCCGGGGGAACACACCGGTACATTCCGCGGCAACAATCTCGCGTTTGTTGCCGCCACCGAGGCACTCAGTTACTGGGATAATGACGACCTGGCACAGGCGGTGAAACGCAAAGGTGAGTTGCTGCAAAGTGAACTGCAGAAAATTGCCGATAAATATCCGCAGCTGGACCCACGGCTGCGCGGTCTCGGTATGGTGTGGGGGCTGGAGCTTCCCCAGACCGGGGTTGCCGGCGAAGCCTCAAAAGAAGCGTTTGAACGCGGCTTATTGATTGAAACCGCAGGGGATCGCGATCAGGTTCTGAAGTTTCTGCCGTCGCTTCTGATCGAGGAGGAGCTGTTGCACGAAGGTCTGGCGATCGTCGATGCGTCTCTCGGTGCATTACTGGAAAGACGCCATAACTTTACCGGATAGGCCACCGTGAGTGCATTGCATGAGTGAGTTAATTGTCAGCAAATTCGGCGGCAGCTCGGTGGCCACAGCCACGCAGATCAAGAAGGTGCGTGAAATTGTTGCGGATAACCCCAACCGACGTATCGTGGTGGTGTCGGCGCCGGGTCGCAGCCAGGCCAGCGAACAGAAGATTACCGATCACTTGTTCAATATCGCCACCGACGGCGCGCACTTTCACGAGCAGCGTATCAATATTCCCGTAGTGGACAGCAAGCGCGCAGTGGTGGAACGTTTTCGCCAGATTCTGGCGGACCTGGAACTCTCCGACGATACCCTGCTGGATTCCCTGCGGGCAGACCTGGAGTGCAAGCTCACCGGAGAGCGCCGCATCGCCTTTCTCGCCTCCCGCGGCGAACACTATAATGCCCGGGTCATCGCTGCCCATTTTTCGCAATCGGGGATGGCCGCCGAGGCCTGCCTGCCGGAAGATTTCGGCTTTGTGGTCAGCGAACAGTTCCTGGATGCCAAACTGCTAAACGACGCCTACGGCAATGTGCAACGGCTGGCGGAAACCACCTGTAGCGAGTGCATCGCTGTGATTCCCGGATTTTATGGGATTACTCCGGCGGGAGAAGTGGCGGTGTTTTCCCGCGGCGGTTCCGATCTCACCGGTGGGGAAATTGCCAAGGGCGTGGATGCTGCCAGCTACGAAAACTGGACCGATGTCAGCGGCGTTTTCGAGGCGGACCCGCGTATCGTCAGCGAGGCACGCGCCATCCCGCGGCTCACGTTCAAGGAAATACGTCTGCTCTCCAGCAAGGGGTTCAACGTGTTTCACCTGAACGCCATGCTGCCCTGCAAGGAGCGCAAAATCCCCATCAATATCCGCAACACCAATAGCCCGCAGGACCCGGGAACGGTGATTCTTTCAGAGCGGGTGCCCGAAGAAGAAGCAATTGTGGGCGTTGCGCGGCTCGACAATGTAGCCTATATCTATCTGGAAAAGGACATGCTCGGTGAGGAAATCGGGTTTACCGCAGAGCTGTTAGGTATCTTGCGGGACTTCAATATCCAGACGTTCCACTTCCCCACAGATAAGGATGACATCGCGGTACTGGTCAATCAGGATGACCTGACCGGCGCCATCAATGACTTGCGTAGACAAATTGAAGCGAAACTAAAACCGGACGAGATGGACGTGGTATACAACCTGTCGATTCTGACTCCGGTGGGTCTGGGGCTACAGGGTAATTCCTACCCGATTGTGGATGCGCTCAGTGCGCTGGGGAAAGCGCATATTCCCATTGCCATGATCGACCAGAGTCCATCGCAGATCTGTTTCCATATCGGCGTTCAGCAATCCGTGGCGGACGATGCGTTGAAGATTCTCTACCGCACCCTGATCGGTTGATTCTGCCGTGAAAAGCGGGAACCCTTGACTAGACCCTTGAATAGAAAAATCCCCGGAGAATTTCTTCACCGGGGATTCCACTAACAATCAGGCGGTTTCGCTACTGCGATTGTTGCGACGGCGACGGGATCTTCCCTCTCCACCATTTCCACCGCCATTGCCACCGTCACTGCGCCGGTTGCCGTTGCGTGCACCGCTGGCATTCGCACCGCGGCCGTTTCCGCCACGACCGCGTCCACGGGCATTTTCACCGCCGCCGCCGTTGCTGCGCCTGGCACCGTCTGCACCGCCGCCACTTTTACCGCCGCTGCGGCGGCGCTGACCACCGGGCTTTTTGATATTGCCGGATTCCGGCACCACGTGATCCGGTTCAAAGCCTTCAATTTCCTCGCGGGGAATCGGCTTCTGGATCAGGCGCTCGATATCTTTCAGTTGTTTGATTTCATCCGCGGCAACCAGCGACACGGCCTCACCACGGGCACCGGCACGGCCGGTACGGCCAATACGGTGTACATAGTCTTCCGGCACATTCGGCAGATCGAAATTCACCACCTGTGGCAACTGGTCGATATCAATACCGCGCGCGGCGATATCCGTGGCAACCAGAACCTGAACCTTGCCGCTTTTGAATTCCGCCAACGCTTTGGTGCGCGCATTCTGGCTCTTATTGCCGTGAATGGCAGCGGCCGGAATCCGGCTCTGCTCCAGCTGCTTCGCCAACCGGTTGGCACCGTGCTTGGTGCGGCTGAACACCAGCGCCTGATGCCAGTTGTTTTCCTTGATCAGGTGACAGAGCAGCGCTGACTTGCGCGCTTTATCCACCGGGTGCAGCTTCTGGCGCACAGTCTCGGTAGTAGTGTTACGCGGGCTCACGTCAATCTCTACCGGGTCGTTCACCAGCCCTTTGGCCAGTGCGCGAATTTCGGGAGAGAAGGTGGCTGAGAACAGCAGGTTTTGACGCTTGGCCGGCAGTGCCCGCAGGATCTTTTTGATATCGTGGATAAAGCCCATGTCCAGCATGCGGTCGGCTTCATCCAGCACCAGCACTTCCAGCTGATCAAATTTGATCGCGCGCTGGTTGTACAGGTCGAGCAGGCGGCCAGGCGTGGCGACGAGAATATCGGCACCGCCGCGCAGACGCATCATCTGCGGGTTGATCTTTACTCCACCGAATACCACCGAGTGGCGCAGGGGCAGGTACTGACTGTAACTCTGCACATTATCGAATACCTGCGCGGCCAGCTCGCGGGTCGGGGTGAGTACCAGCGCGCGCACCTGATTGTTGCGCGCGCGCTCGCCGCCGCTGAGGCGGTGCAACAAAGGCAGGGTAAAGCCGGCGGTTTTACCGGTACCGGTCTGCGCTGCCGCCATTACATCGCCACCGCGCATTACCACGGGGATGGCTTGTTCCTGAATGGGGGTGGGCTGGGTATAGCCCTGCTCCGCCACGGCGCGGGCGATTTCCGGCACCAGGCCGAGATCTTCAAACAACATAGTATTTCTAACTTGATAAATCGGCACGCAAACCACCAGTCACGGGCGGGGAACATACCTGAAAAAATTGAGGGGCCGCATGGCATTAGCCGAATATTCCAACTCGGCACGTTGCGGCATTCAGTAGAGAGACTTTGCAAGCAAAGTTTGGGAAAGCGTTCCGGTTTCTGGGCATATGCCAGTCCGGCCTACAGATGACGCAGCTGGCGTGATGGCCAGCCGCGGCACTATAACACAAGGCTACAGACTGCCCAGTTTTATTTTACCCCCCCCGCATCCCCATCACTCTCGTGGCAACGGCCAGAACTTTGACGTTCCATCCCGCTGCAGAGGCTCTAGAATAACGGAGCGAGAATGCCCTCAACGCCGCCCCTGGCGGATTTGGGCTATATACAACACTTCTAATAATAAATCGGAGGTTCCCATGGAATCCGGTCCCCTGATCTCGATTGGCCTGCCAATTTCCCTGTTTATCATCATGATCGGCATCGGCCTGACCCTGACCGCCCGCGACTTTCACCAGATCACGGTCAAGCCCACCGGGTTGATCATCGGAACCCTGGCACAGATTGTCCTGATGCCCGCGGCGGCCTTCGCCCTCGCCTGGGGGCTCAGCCTGTCTCCGGCGATGGCCGTGGGATTGGTCATCATTGCCGCCTGCCCCGGCGGCACCACCTCCAATCTGTTCACATTGCTCGCGCGGGGGAATGTCGCCCTCTCCATTGTGCTTACGGTCACTGCCAGCCTGATCACCATCATGACCTTACCGGTATTCACCAATTACGCCCTCAAGCTCTATTACGGCACCCAGCAGAGTATCGTGCTGCCGTTTGGCAAGACGGTGTTGATGCTCTCGGTGATCGTGCTGCTGCCGGTCGCAATCGGTATGGCGCTGAGGGCAGTAAAGCCGAAGCTGGCGAGTCGCGCGGAGGGTGTTGTGAGTATTTTCGGCGGCATCGTACTGGCAGCCCTGGTGATCGGTATTGTTTACGGTATTCGCGACCGGTTTCTCGAACTGCTGATCCAGGCAGGCCCCGCCGCCATTGCCCTGAACCTGCTGGGCATCGCTGTCGGGCTGCTAACTACCCGCATGGTCGGGCTCGGCAAGCGGGAAGCACTCGCGGTGGCCACCGAGCTGGGGATCAAGAACGGCACCCTGGGCCTGATGGTAACCCTGACCCTGTTGCACTCCAGCGAAATGTCGGTGCCATCCGCCGTGTATGGCGTGGTCATGTTCCCGATCGGTTTTTTGCTGGTGACGTATGGTCGGCGGGTAGTCGGTAAGAATGAAGAGGTACAGGAAGGCGCAGCCCCGGTTCGCCAGGCGGGCTGATGAATGACGGGACTGTATCAACTACGAGCTGCGCCGATCCAACGAGAATCCGGCGCAGTGTATGCGATATGAGAGGTGGCGCTTTAATCCCGGTAAGCGGGGAGTTCCGACACTGCCTGCAACGCAGTGGCCGGCTCGCTGCCCAGAGTCGTCGCTGAATCAATCCCCAGGCCACTGGCCTGGGTTTCCTCCAGTATCTGATCGATATTGACCCCCTGTGGCTGAGGGAGAAAGTGGGCAATCAGGAGATCGCCCGGCTGGCTGTGTGGCGAGCGGTAGGACCAGTCGTCCTGCTTGACCAGCCGCAGAATATCGCCATTACCCCACAGGGAGGCAAACCGCCGGCGCAGGGCCTGCTCGCCCAGCCAATCCCGGTCAGTAATACCATGGCTATCCTTGCCCAGCCAGCGCGGTGCGAGTAACACCGAATGTCGAATCATTTCTGCAGCATAATCCGTATCGCTACCTGTTTCTGGCAATAAATCCAAGGCATCGCTGATCGCCAGCGACTGGCGCGGTGAAGCGCCCGGGTAGTCCGCGCGGAACAGCTGCGTATTGAATTTCCGGTAAACCCCGATAAGCAGCTTTCCCCGCAGTGACGCCAGGGGCTGCGTACTCTGTGTATAAGTGACGATTCGCTGTGACCCGGACAAGGGATTGATGGCCTCAAACAACGCATCGATTTTCCCCCGCACAACTTCCGCCGCCTTGGCCATTGACGGTTCGCCACCTGCTTTTCCATCGGTATGGGTCAGTTCAAACAATAATATGATGGGGCTGTGATCCGGATGCGCTTGCGACCACCGGTCGACTTGTGCCAGGCACTCCGCTATCCAATAACAGTGTTGCCTCTCCCCTTTTTCATCGTGGGCAATCCGCCCGGCCCGGTCCCAGATATCCAACTCCAGAATACGGATTCCGGCGCTTAGTTGCTGCGCAAGGTGCATTCCCTGCCAGCGCTTGTCTGTCGCCAGATAACTGTTGTGGGAATAAAGCAAACGGCTCTCCGGCAAGAGCACCGGATTGCCCGCCAACGCGGGCACCGTGAAAAGGAACAAGGCAATGAACACTCCGCCAATGGTTTTCATGCTCACTACCTCTATTTCCCCGCCTTAGAATTGGTAAGAAACACCCAGGTAAACGGTCCTGCCACTGTTGGTGACATTGTAGAGCCGCTTCACCGCGTCTTTGCTGGAATACTGGCGATCCTGCTCATCGGTCAGGTTGGAGCCTTCCAGTGTCAGTTTCAGGCGGTCGTTTACGTTGTAGAAAGCACTCAGGTCCCAGAAAGTCGAGGCCAGGAAGCCGCGGTAGTCCTCGTCATTGCCATCGCTGGCGTTCTGTATGTAATCGCTGCGATAGGACTGCGACAGACGGGTGCCCCAGACGTCGGTTTCGTAATACAGGGTGATATTGCCCGCGTTCTTCGACAGGTTGGGGAAGTCGGTGGTGCTCAACTGCTCACCGCCCGCGTAGTTATTCACCTCGCCGTCGGCACGGGTATAACTGCCGACGATACCCATCTGGTTGAAGGGAGCCGGCAGGAAATCAAAATCCCGCTGCAGGGTGAACTCAATGCCCTGCAGGGTTGCCGACTCCGAATTCACCGCCCGGGTCACCCTGGCTTGTGAATCCAGCGTATAGTCCTCGGGCAGCAGGGAAGTGGACACGCCTGTTTCAGCGAACGGCATCATTTCTGTCTGCTGCACGATATAGCCGTCCAGGTCCTTGCGGTAGTAACCAATCGCCATATAACCGGCGTCGGTAAAGTACCACTCGTAACTGACATCCAGGTTATCGGACTCGTAGGGTTCCAGTGTCGGGTTGGTGCCGGACACTTCCAGGCTGCCGCTGTCCGTATTCACCTGGGGCGCCCCGGAGAGATCACCGTAGGAAGGGCGGGTGACATTCCGGCTCCAGCCGAAACGCACATAGGTGTCATCACTTGGCTGGACCACCAGGTTCACCGCCGGCAGCAGGCCGTCGTAGGTGCGCTCCAGGGTCAACAGCTGGTCGTTTTGGGAGTAGTCGGAGGCCGTATCGGTCTCGTAGTAGCGCAGCCCTATATTGCCGCGGAACGGAAGTGCACCCAGTTGGCGGTCCCACTCATACTCCACATACAGGCTGGAGGTTTCCTCCCGGACCCGGTCGGTGGAGTCACCGATATCGACGCTGACAGCCAGCGGATCGTTGTCACCTTCGCTATTCAGGCGGGAAACAAGATCACTGTTCAATACGGCATAGGCATCCACCACCGCCCAGGTGCCGGCCTCATTGCCGGACATGGTACGGAAAAAGCTGTCGTCCAGCAGGTCAGCATAGTCCCGGCCATTGTCGTAGTCATTGAGGATATCGTTACGGTCTTCCCGAATTGTACGGTTCTCCAACGCCTTGAAGGAAACGCCGGCTCTCACCAGGTCGGTATCGTTGGGTGTGTAGTCCAGGTCGAACTTGACGGTGCTGTTTTCCGTTTCGTTCACGCTGCCGAAGATATCGAGTTCCTCGAGCCAGTACTGGCTGGCATCGGTCATATCCTGGCCATAGGCGATCACAGGTTCCATGATGTCGCGGGTGTAATCGAAGCTGAAGTCACCGCGTGTTTCGGTGAACACCTTCAGGCTGTCTACATCCAGATCGGAGGTTTCGTTGCCGACCAGACCGCGCAGGGTCAGCCTGTCGCTCAGGTACCAGTTGCCACTGAGGACGACCTGGGAAAATTCCGTATCGACCTGGTGATCCCGGCTCTCCACATTGATACCGGTATCGGTATAGTCGCCGGCCAGCAGTACACCATCCACAATGGTCACGTCGTTGGTGGTCACACCGGCACCGTAGGCCATGGAGCCCTCGTTGCCACGGGGGTTCAGGTGATACTCGTCGCGGACACTGTTCAGCTCACCGTAGAGCATGTCCAGAGTCAGGTCGAAGGTATCGGCCCGAAACTGGAACGCGGTGGTAAGCCCCAGACGCTCCTGGTCGTTGAACCAGGCGGAAAGACGGCCGACAGCGCGGGGCGCCAGCACTTCGCCGTTGCGCATCGCCGCTTCCTCTTCCGCGGTCACAGCGGGACCGTAGATGGAAGCCGCGCCGTTGTCATCGGCGCGGCGCCGCCAGCGATAGGTATTAACCCCCTGCTCCAGGGTGTCGCGGGAGCTGTAGGCCGCCGACGCCAGGGCACCAAAGTTTTCCCAGGTGTTGGAGATCAGCATGGCGGTTCGCGGGGAGGCGTCTTCCGTCAGCTCGTTACTGCCCAGTTGCCCGGACACGGCCAGGTTAAAGCCCTCGTAATCAAATGGCTTGGCGGTACGCAGACCGACATTGCCCGCCAGGCCGCCTTCGTCCTGGCTGGCGGAGTAGGACTTCTTCACATCAACCTGGCTGAAAAGTTCCGATGCGAACAGGTTGAAATCAAACGCCCGGTCACGGCTGCCCTGGGAGCGGCTGTCCATGGCGGTGTCGGTATTGCCCAGTACATCCATGCCGTTCAATTGCACCAGCGCGAAATTGGAATCCAGGCCGCGCACAGCAATCCGCCGACCCTCCCCGCCATCGCGGGTGATGGTGACGCCGGGGATACGCTGCAGGGATTCCGCCAGGTTCAGGTCGGGAAATTCGGCGATATCCTCAGCAACGATACTGTCCTGGGTGCCCACCGCATCGCGCTTCAGGTCGCGGCTTTTTACCAGAGTGCCGCGGAATCCTTCCACCACGACCTCTTCCAGCATTTCTTCGGCGCTGGCTCCCGACCCGCCGATGACAGCCGCGATGGCAACCGCCAGAAGGCTGTTTTTCTTCAAGAGCAAGGCATTTCCGCCGGATATATTTCTGATCGACATTTCAAAAGTTTCCTAAGATAAAAACAGGGAGTTAACCGATTAGTTTTCTTAGGAAGACAGGGGTCAGAAGAGAAAGGGGACAAGGGTTTTTATGAAGCTTTTTGGTTGTTTTTGTGACAACCACTTTGGAAACCCTAAAAATGAAACCCTGAAAATTACCCCCCGGAATCTGCCTCATAACGCTGGCAGACGCCTACATAGCAGTTATGAAAGAGCGTCTAGCACTAGTTCTTCCATACCACCTCCAGGAAGTAGTCTCGCCCACTTTTGGAATAGCTGTACACCCTGTTGGACGTATCCACATATTGATCGAGCGGCTCATTGGTAAAATTCAACGCTGAAACCTTCAACGCCAGGTTTCCATCCATCTGATAGTGTATCGCCAGGTCTCCATAGAGCGATGCATTCACACCGGACTCATCGTTGCCGTCCGCGCTGGGCGCCTCCACCAAATACCGGTCCCGGTAGTTCGCCGACAGCTGGAATTTCCACCGCCCTCTCGCGCCACCGAAGACCAGGTTTCCAGAAGATTTCGACAAGCCGGCCAGCGGCTTGCTTATTTTTCTCCCTTCGTCCCAGTAATCGGCATCCGCATTACTATAGGTGTAGTTAAATGCGAGGGAGCTACTTTCCAACAAGCCGGGAAACAGATTCATCCCCTGAACCAGAGAAAGCTCTAGCCCGTGCAAGTAAACACTGTCTCCATTGACCGGTCGGGTTACGGCATAATCCCCAGCCAGAATATCGTCGTCGGGCTTCAGTTGTTGCTCGAAAAAAACATCCCCTGGCAGTATTTCGGAAAGGTTTTCTGACGAAAAATGATTCGACTGCCTGACGATATAATCTTCAATTTTCTTGTAGAAAAATCCCAGCGCCGCCATGGATTCAAAATCGCTCGCATAGCGCTCGAAGGACAGGTCGACAGACGTCGCCGCCAATGGCTTTAGCCCGGGATTGCCCTGGGTAATGGTGCCCTCACTGGTGTCAATCTGGATACTGGCCCGCAAATCCGCGGCGGCAGGACGGGTGATGTTCTTTGCTGTCGAAAATCGCACCAACCCGTTTTCACCCAAGGTGGAAGATAAGTTCAAAGACGGCAGCCAGTTCCCATAACCCGACCGGCTCTCGCGCAGTGCTGTCAACGTATCGCTGGCCAACAGGCCTTTGCTGTGTAACGCCGTGGCACTGTATCGCAACCCGGTGTCAAAGCGGAGCCGGCTCGCTCGCCAATTCCACTCCCGCGCCCATTCCAGGTACCCGGCCCAGGTAGTCTCGTACACCTCGAAAAGACTACCCGGATCGACGGCCGGACTGCGTTCGCCCACAGACAGCCGCTCCAGCGCCGCCAGGGATGGTGTAAGCCACCGGGCTGGCGTCCCATTCACACCCAGTCCGGCAAAATCCGTGTGGGTAAACAGGCCGCCCACACTGGCACCGCGCAGGTCGTAAAAATGGCTGCGCAGCGTTTCACCGGAATGGCTGTATTGACGATAGCTGAAACCCGCACTAACCCGGTCAGTGGTTTCGCCACTGGCGAGGTCGAACACATTGTCAATCTTTGCCTGGCGAAACCGATTATCGACCCGCTCTCCCCTGGCAGCCACCCGGTAGACCTGCCACTGGTCGGGATCGTTAACATCAAAACCATAACGGTTCAGTGCAACGCGATCATTATTCCGGTAGTCATAGGAGAAATCCTGGTCATTGGCTTCAAACCAGACCTTGTCATGTACCGGACTGCCGAAGGCCGAATGGGAATAACCGAAGGCGCCGCGAATCTGCCAGTGGGGTTGAAGCCGATACTCCAACAAAGCCGTCAGCTGCTGAAATTCCGTATGGTTTTTTTCAATGTTCAATTCCGAGTGGATGTCCACATGGGAGAAATCCCCGTACAGAATATCGTTGCCATCGACAGCAAGGTCGTTGATGACGATACCGCTGACATCGCCCGCTCCCAGGCCCGCACTGTCCAGGTGCCGTTCGGTTATATCCAGGCGATGCTTCGCCGTGATCCCGGTAAGCGACAGGCTCAATCCGTCGTTGGGTTCAAACTGCCACGCGGCGAGCATAGAGGATCTTTCAGATTCACGACTGAGGATGTCGTAGCGGTTGTAGCGTGAACGGAACAGGGCGTTGTCGCCCTCACTGTTCAAACGCGACACCCAATCCTCGGGAATATCCGGGTTCACCTTTTCCAGGTCCCAACCTCCCGTATTCCAGCGCACAGTGGAAAAGCCGACCTCCTGCGTCCGGTGTTCGCCGTACATCAATGAAACCAGTATCGCCTGGGAGCCATCGGCCCAGCTTTCAGCCCACAGTCCCCGCCCACCCGGGGCCGAATGTGCCACATTGGTGTTGTACCCGGCCTGCAAGCTGAACTCCCGCTGCCCGGCCATATCGAGTGGCCTTGGCGTCTGCAGATCAATGGTGCCGGCGATGCCGCCCTCGGCCTGATCCGCACTCATGGTTTTGTACAGGCTGGCCCGCTGCAAGCCGTCCACGGCAAACACATTGAAGTCAAAACTGCGACTGCGGTTCAGCGCACCGCGGGCGTCTATCGAAGTCCCGGTGGCCAGAATCTCCATACCATTCAGCTGTATTCGTGTGGCATCCGCACTCATCCCGCGAATGGAAACCTGGCGGCCCTCGCTGCCCTCCCGGGTAATGGCGACCCCGGGCAGGCGGTTGAGTGTTTCCGCCGGATTGCGGTCGGCAAAGGCGCTGAAGTCCGCCGGTACCAGCGTTTCCACAATGCCCTGGCTCTGGTACCTGGCCAGCGGCTTAGCCGACAACTGGTTTCGCCGACCCTCCACAACCAGCTCCATGATTACCTGTTGCTGCCCGTCCGGCCCCGCTTCTTCTTCCGCGCCCTTATGCAGAAAGATAATGACACCGGACGGCGTCTGCCTCGCGCGCAGGCTGTCCGCGGGCAATACCTCGTTCAATGCCGGCAGAAGAGAAACCTGCTGCAGAGAGCGCGAAAGATCGGTTGGGGTAAGCGACAGGCAATAGCCGCCGGCGAGTGTCACTATCGCCGTGTCAAAGCGGTCGGAAAGCAACCGCACAATATCGGACAGCGGTATGCCAGCTCCGCCTTCACTGCCATCGGAAGCACAGGCGCCGAGATCCTCCAGGCCAATCTCCGAAGGTTGCGAGGCCATTAAGGGGGCAGCCGCGCTCCACCCTGCGAGCACAGCGACAGCCAGGCCGTTGAAACTACGACCTTGAGGAAAGCGAAAGGGAGGTTGAAACCGCATAGCGAGTCCAGCCTAGCGCCCATTTGTGACAAGCGCTTGAAGAAATCCCCGGCTAACGAGACAGGAGATACCGCCCGTCCTCCTCTCTCAACTCGAGCCCCTGCAGATCGGCCAACAATTCCAGACTTCGCCGGGGCTGATCGAGCCGGAAACGGCCGGAGACCTTCTCCTGGGCGGAAAGGATATCGGCCAGGACAATATCCCGCCGGGAATGGCGCTGGAGTTGCAGCAATACGTCCTTCAGCGGTTGCTCGGTTACATCCAGCCAGTTCTGCATCCAGTCCGCCTTGCCCGCAGACTGATCGAAGTGCGTCACAGGCTCCAGGCGGCGCCCGTCTACCAGGATGGCGTCACCCGCTGTGAGTTCCCGCTGACCGGCGGCGGCAACCCGCACCCGCCCCTCATAGACATTCACCTGCACCTGGTGACCGAGGCGATTCACGTTGAAAACGGTACCCACAACCTCGATGCGCGAAGCACCCACCGTAATGACAAAGGGCCTGTCCGGATCGGGTGCCACCTCAAAGAATACCTCGCCCTGGCGCAGCTCCACCCTCCGTTCACTTCCCGCCATACTGTATGCCAGCTGCGTATCGCCATTGAGCCGTAAATGCGAGCCGTCAGCCGTGTGCAGCTCTCCCGTTTCCCCTCTGGCAGTCATGCTCTCCTGAAAGGCCACAACGGGCGCTTGCGATTCCTGCCTCCAAGCCGGCAGTTGCGGCAGCCACAGGGCCGCGATCAATAAGCAGGCAGCCACCCCCATAAGCCAGTGCGCAGCCCGACCTGCACCACCACCGGTGACGGAGCGAAGTCCAGGCGCAGCCGGGCTCCCCGCCCGCTCCCTAACCTTCTCCAGGCTATATTGAAGAATCTCTCCATCCATTTCAGCACACAGGAATTCATAGGCCCGACGATGCCGGGCATCCGCTGCCAACCAGTCCCCAAGGGCCGCCCGGCTCTCCGCGTCCAGCTCATCTCGCCGCTCACACCAATCGGCGGCCTGTGCCCAAATAAGGGGCCCTATTTTTGAATTCATATAAAACTATCTGTTTCTATTAACCGGACCTATCAAGCGTTGCCAGGTTAATTCTCCTTAGTCGACCCAACCTTTTGCTTCCATGCCCACAGCCAGGTCGGCCATCGCACGTGTAATATGTTTCTTCACTGCCTCGACACTCATCCCCAGGGCGCTGGCAATTTCTTCCCTCGTCTGCCCGTCGAGCCGGCGGCGTATAAACACTTCGCGCCGTAACTCCGGCATGGCTTCGACAATACCGACCAGATCCCTGAGACGCTGGTGCTGCGACTGCTTTTCCATGGGACAGTATTCATCAGCAATTTCCACGACGTCTTCGCCAATGGGCTCTCCACGCTCCTTGCGCCAGTAGTCAATCACAACGGTTTTCGCCACCTGCATAGCGTAAGCGAAAGGTTCCTTCACACGATTGCGGTCAGCACTGCTCAGCGTTCTCGCCAGCGTTTCCTGTACCAGGTCGTCCACTTCCTGACGATCTCTTACCTTGGAAGAAATAAAGCGGCGCAATGCATCCCGGTTGTGAACGAGGTTTTTCTCAAACCTTTCGGACATTGTCTTCTGAGGATTCAGGATCGGCATAGAACTGTAGCTCGTGGTAATCCGGCAGCCTTACTTCGAGGACGAAAAATCCGACTTACACTACAGTGCAAATGTGTCAGGTTTATAACGGCACATCATCCATCAATACCAGCCGACTCCTCCCCCCCAGCCCCTGACATATAAACGTTGCACCCTACAAAAAGGGGACACTACCACCACTTATTATTTTTGCGCTACAACGGTCCGGCCATGACATATTTATTAAATCGCATTAAACCCTGTCCCCTTCTCTCCCTCCAGAGAGTCTCCTAGTGTGGTGACAGCGATAACCACCGTCACTCTCGGTCAGCAACAGACGCACCGCAACATCTATCAGCTTCTTTTGCTTCAATTTTCTCAAAGACAGGAACCCCTTCATGAAACTGAAGACCTTTGGCTTATCTTTCGGATTGGCGCTACTGGCGTCGATACCAGCACTGGCGAGCGATTTTGCCAAACTGGACCAGGCGCTGCCTGACTCCGTGGACGCCGTATCCATTGCCCCGGTGTTCGATTTTGACGGCGACGGCTGCTATCCCAGCGCCGGTATCAGCCGCAACGGCGACATCAACGGAGGCCTCAAGCCCAGCGGCAGCCTCGACGGCTCCTGCAGTTCCACCAACTTTATGGATATCTCCAACACCGTGCACCGCTATGCCTGTATCGACTACGGCGGTGCCAGCTATTGTGGGCACTTCTACGCACTCTATTTCGAAAAGGATCAGCTGTTCGAAGGTATTGAAAGCGGCCATCGCCACGACTGGGAGTTCGCTGCGGTATGGACAAAAAATGGCAACGTCACTCACGGCAGCTACAGCTACCACCGCACCGTGGTTACCCTGGACGCCGCGAAAATTCCGACGGATGACAACGGCCATATGAAGTTCGTCTATCACAAGGACGGAATATCGACCCACGCCCTGCGTTTGGCCAAGCACAACGAAGTGGCGGAAAACCCCTACGGTGTATTCGTTACCCCGACAATTACCAGCTGGTATGAATTGTACGGCGACGGCTGGAACAACGAAGTGATGCGCACCCTGCTGGACAACTTCGACTATGGCGACGCCAACCTGCCGGTCAACCACAATAACTTCTTGAACAAACTCAACACTTACAAGCCCGACGGTTACCCGGACTTTACCGAAACCAGCCTCACTGCATCCAATCCCGGAGTAGAAGGCCGGTACCTGGAGTATGTCAACAACGCCTCAGGCCTGTGTCTGGATATCGACGCCGCCAATATGGAGAACGGCACCAATGTATTGCAGTGGAATTGCAACGACGGCAACTGGCAGAAGTGGTATTACGAGGAGAGTACCGGACTGATCCGCAGCAGGCACGACCCCCGCTACTGCCTGGACAACGGCGGCGTCTATGCCAGCAACGCAAACATCATGATCTGGACCTGCAACGGCGGCAGTTCCCAGCGCTTTACTCTAAACAGTAACGGCTCCATCAGCGTGACCGCCGAACCCACCCAGGTTATCGATGGCTTCGGCATCAATGCCGGCGACGATGTGGGCACCTGGAGCTACACGGGCGGCACCAATCAACACTGGCTCCGGCAGGAATAGCTAAAAAATCAAAGGCGATACAGGGATGTATCGCCCGAAAATATGCCCGTTTTTTGAAGGGCACCTCTAAAGTCATTGCACAGTTCCAACAAAAAAAACCTCGCGCACAGGCGAGGTTCTATTTTTTTGAGGGAGAGTTACTCAACTCACTTCGGCAAGATTGCCTTTGTTCTCAAGCCACTGCTTGCGATCACCAGCGCGCTTCTTGGCCAGCAACATGTCGAGCAATTGATTGCAGTCATCACCGGCGTCCACATAGAGCTGTACCAGCCTGCGGGTATTCGGATCCATGGTGGTTTCCCGCAGCTGCAAGGGGTTCATTTCCCCCAGCCCCTTGAATCGGGTGACCTGGATCTTGCCTTTCTTTTTCTCCGCCGCGATACGGTCCAGAATCCCCTGGCGCTCTGCATCATCCAGCGCGTAGTAGGTTTCCTTGCCGATATCGATCCGGTACAGCGGCGGCATGGCGACAAACACGTGGCCATTGGTGACCAGCGGACGGAAGTGGCGCAGGAACAGGGCACACAACAAGGTGGCAATATGCAGGCCGTCGGAGTCCGCATCCGCAAGAATACAGATCTTGTTGTAGCGCAGACCTTCCAGGTTGTCGCTGGCCGGGTCCACCCCCAGGGCAACGGCGATATCGTGTACTTCCTGGTTGGAAAAAATCTCACTGGAGTCCACTTCCCAGGTGTTCAGGATTTTGCCGCGCAGGGGCATGATCGCCTGATATTCGCGGTCGCGGGCCTGTTTGGCGGAACCGCCGGCAGAGTCACCCTCTACCAGGAACAGCTCCGAGCGGGAGGCATCGCCACTGGAACAGTCGGCGAGTTTGCCCGGCAGTGCGGGTCCCTGGGTGACTTTCTTGCGCGCGACTTTTTTCGCCGAGCGCAATCTTTTCTGCGCATTGCTGATACAGAGTTCGGCGAGCTTGTCTCCATCCTCCGTGTGCTGATTCAGCCACAGCGCGAAAGCATCTTTCGCCACACCGGAGACAAAGGCGGTGGCCTCACGGGAGCTGAGCCGTTCCTTGGTCTGCCCGGAAAACTGAGGGTCGGCCAGCTTGGCGGAGAGCACGTAACTGCACTGGGCCCAGATATCTTCCGGCCCGAGTTTTACTCCACGCGGTAACAGGTTGCGAATCTCGCAGTACTCGCGCATGGCATCCAGCAGGCCGGAGCGCAAGCCATTCACATGGGTCCCGCCCTGGGCAGTGGGAATCAGGTTGACGTAGGATTCTGCAGTGACCTCACCACCTTCCGGCAGCCACTGTACCGCCCAATCCGCGGCTTCGGTTTCGGCACTGAAAGTGCCCACAAACGGTTCTGCAGGCAGTACTTCCCACCCCTGGTTGGCAGCGGCGAGGTAGTCCTTGAGGCCGTCTTCGTAGTACCACTGATCCGATTCGCCATCCTGCTCATTGATAAACGTCACTGTGAGGCCGGGACACAGTACCGCTTTGGCCCGCAGCAGGTGACGCAGGCGCGGCACGGAAAATTTGGGCGAATCAAAGTACTGGGGATTCGGCATAAAACGGATACTGGTACCGGTGGTGCGTTTGCCGCAATCGCCGATGACTTCCAGATCCGATGCCTTGTCGCCATTCTGGAAGCCGATGCGATGCACCTGGCCATCCCGTTGAATGGTCACTTCCAGCATCTGCGACAGCGCGTTGACCACGGACACCCCCACGCCGTGCAGCCCGCCAGAGAACTGATAGTTCTTGTTGGAAAACTTACCCCCGGCATGCAAGGTCGAGAGGATGACTTCCACCCCCGGGCGCCCCTGTTCCGGGTGAATATCCACCGGCATGCCGCGACCGTCATCACTGACGGAGATCGAGTGATCTTTGTGCAGAACCACCTCGATTTTCTTCGCGTGGCCGGCGAGGGCTTCGTCGACACTGTTGTCGATCACTTCCTGGGCCAAGTGGTTGGGCCGGGTGGTATCGGTGTACATGCCCGGGCGCTTTTTCACCGGGTCCAGCCCCGTCAATACCTCAATATCTTCTGCGGAATATTTGGCCATAGAATCTCTGTTCGCCGTAGCCGGCGCCTACTACTCGTTGAATGACTTGTCGTTGAGTTACTTGTTGTGATCGTTCAATGATTCGGAAACAGGAAATCTACCAGTGCGCTCATATGGCGGGCAAATCCCTGAAAGCTGTGATCGCCACCCTCCTCGATGGTATGGCGCTGCCCCCGGTAAAACTGTTCCGCTTCGCGACAGTCTAGGGTTTCATCGCCGCGTTGCGCCAACAACCAGTAGCGCCCTTCAAGCGGGGTGGGTAAAGACTGCTCGAGTTCGAGCAATGTGTCCACATCCCGTTGCCGGAGGCGGTAAGTCTGCAGCTCGCCGCTGTAGGGCTGCAGATCCTGCTCCAGATGCTTGGGCATCAGGCGCGCGGGATGCACCGCGGGATTGATCAACACCGCCGGCAATCCGTGCTGCTCCGCCAGCCAGGTACTCCAGAACCCACCCATGGAGCTGCCCGCCAGGCCCACGGGGCCGTTATGGGTACGCACAAGCTCTTCCAGCAGGTGTCCCAGAGACTCGGCCGCTTCACCGGGATAGGGAGAGATCAGCGGTGTATAGAAGATGACGTCGGGCCGCTCCTGCTGCAGCCATTGTTTCAGCAGCTGGCACTTGTAGGATTGCGGTGAGGACAGGAAGCCGTGCAGATAGATCAGCAGCGGCCGCCCGGATTCGGTATTCGATATTGGCATGGGGCGGGATTATAGCGTCGAGCGCTGCCGGGGTCTCAACCTGGTGGGCAAATGCGATCAAACAGGCAGCCTCACGAATCACGCATAGGCGGTGGTGCTGCCGGGTGCGGCCTTGCAAGACACGCCGTAAACCCATCCATGGGGGCTCTTCTGCGAGGTCCCTCTCGCAGAAGGTCTTGCAAGGCCGCACCCGACATCGCCACCTTCGCCCGGCAGAGCGTCAGTTAGAGCGAACGGAACCGGTATCCCGCCGAGAATATTATTGAAGCGTTTTATCCAGACTGCGGAACGCGCGGCGAAGGTCGGTGCGCATGTCCGCCCAGAAGGTGACCCGGTTGAAGCGGTCAAAGCGGTTGGGACCGAGGGAGCCGAAGTTGTCCCCCATCTCCCGGCGGTCACTGAAGCGCATCACCGGATTGCCCTGACTGTCCAGCAGCTCGCCGGAGAGTACGCCCCAGGCGCTCTGGTCCGCATAAACCCGCCAAACGCCGGCTGAGGGTTCCAGGGGGGCAGCGATGGAGAAACGGCGCAGGTCCAGCTGCATCACGTAATCGGCCTCGGACCTGTCCGTCACCAGCTCACTGTTGCGCGGGGCGAGAAAACGCTCTCCCAGGGTCTCCCCAATGAGCGCCTGCAGTTTGGCCCGATCCTTTTCATCCAGCCTGTAATCCGCCTCTCGAAAGGGCGAGCTGGCGCGGGCAAAGCGCTTGTTGTAGTCAATAGAGAGCGGCTCCATGTACACCTTGGCGCCGCTCAGGTCGAAGGCAAAGGCGGCGCTGACACTGTCCAACCCGGATGCCTTGGGCACCAGCCCGTCTTCAATGGCCGCCTGATCTTCCGCCGACGGCTGCTGGGCGCAACCGGCCATTAGTGTCAGCACCAGCGGTGCGGCAAACAGTACTTTCAGGAATCGCATGTTCATCATTGACCTCACTTCCTGTTAATTGGCGGTTCAACAGTAACACCGAAGGCAGGTGTCAGTATCCGGACGAGGCGAGATCCACGCTGTATTCGGCCATCTGCACCCGCTCGACGCCGGTTTCGTAACGACCGTCATCGTAGAGCTCAAACCACCGGTATCCGGGCATTTCACTGTCAACCGAGAAGGGGCCACTGCCGGGGGTGAACTGAACCGAGGTGGAGGGTGTTGCATGCAGACCAATATGGCCGAGGTGACTATCGAACTGCTGATGCACATGCCCCCAGGTGAGCGCCCGCACGTTATCCGCCCCCTGTACCAGATCGATAAACGCCTCGCGCCCGGTGCGCAGCATATGCCCATCGATCCAGTGACTGCCCACTGGCACCGGTTGGTGGTGCATCAGCAACATCAGCGGATGATCGGCGTTGTCCTCGATCAATTGCCGTAAACGCGCCAGCTCGCGCTCATCCAGGCCGCCGCAGATATGTCCGGCAACACTGGTATCCAGCATCAGCAAGCGCCAGTTGCCCACTGGGATGACTTCCGGGCGACGGCGCGGGGCAAGTTCATCCATGCGCTGGGGCTTGTCATGATTGCCCGGCAGCCAATACCAGGGTGGATGCACCGGCTGCATTTTATTCAGGAATCGGCGATAGGAGTCTTCGCTGCCGTTGGCAGAAACATCGCCGGTGACGACCATCAGCTCCGCCGCACGGGGCTCCGCGGTGATCGCTGCCAGCACCTCATTCAGGGTGTGGCCGGTGTCCAGGCCCAGCAACTGGTAATCAGGCCGACCGCCAATATGGGGGTCGGTGATCTGAATCAATCGCTGTGCCGCTGTCGCTGCCTGTGTGCTCACTCTTCCACCTTGCCGATACTTCCATGTAGGTCCGGCTACCGGTCGCCCAATTTAAAATCCAATTCGGCGCGTCCATTCGCCAGACAGTGCGCCAACCATTCACTCAGGTATCGATTCACCTGCTGGCGCTCATCTTCATTATGCATCGCCGGATTGGGGTAACGGAAATTGAGCCCATCACCACCCACCGGCCCCTGGCCATCCACGGCTACCACCTCGGCCATACGCGCATCATGATACATGCGTACCGTGATCGGCGGCGGCGCCAGCCAGCTCTTGCGTTCGTCAAATCTCTCACTACCACGGGATGCCTGCAGGCTGACTTCGGTGGTGTAGCGACTGCGCTCTACCACCGCGACCTCGAGCGTGCCGTCGGGCATCCGATAGCACCAGCTTTCCTTTTCTGCCAGCCGCGGCATCAACTTGCACAGGCGTAGATAGTTGGCATCGCAATCCGCATGATAGTTGGGCAGGTCCACCCGGTAGCGCTCCCGCCGGCCGCGAATGGATTGAACACCAGAGCGGCCGCTCGACTGGGTGGTTCCCTGCTTCTTTTGTTCTGTTTGCGGGCGGTTACGCCCCGAATCTGCCGTTAGCGACATTATCGACACTCCAGTTGAGTTCGCGCCGTGATTCAGCTCTCAAATTGCCGGGATCACCGCACACTTTCGTCGCAAACCGGCCTCCTGCCGGGGAGCGGCAAGTTACCAGGCCCGACGCGAATTGCCAGTTGCCTGTTCCAGTCGACTCTCGCCAAAGCACCAATAACCTCAGTCGGAAGCCGAAACCTGTGCGACTTGCTGACCGAGCCGCTCGCGGTTCAGCTGCAGCCACTGCAGGCTGATGATAGACGCAGCGTTGTCGATCGCGGCATGACCGCTCTCCAGTGCCGCAAACACCTCCCCTGCGGGCAGTACCCGCAAGCGGATATCTTCATGCTCCGCGGCAAGCCCGAAGAACCCTTCGATACCACGCAGATCTGCCAGTGCGCAATACAGGAACATTCGCTCGCTGCTACCCCCGGGGCTGGGAAGATAACTGCGGATATAGTGCAGTTCGGCAACCTCGAGGCCGGCCTCTTCCTGCAATTCGCGACGCGCAACTTCCTCGAGGCTCTCACCGGCTTCCACCATGCCGGCGACAATTTCCAGGCACCATGGGCCCGGATCACGCTCCAGTGCCCCCACACGAAACTGCTCGGTCATCGCGATCAGCTGGTGGGTCGGATCGTACAGCAAGACCCCTACCGCATTGCCGCGTACAAACAGCTCGCGCTCCATTTCGCCGCTCCAACCGCCGCGATACAGGCGATGGCGCAGTCGCAGCTTGTGCATTTTGAAGAAGCCGTCATAGGCGACTTTGCGCTCGACGATATCCACCGCCCCACGGGTAAAACGGGGATTGAGATCCTTGTCATCCATACTCATGTGTTGCTCGGTCCTTTATTGGAAAATGTCGCCCAAATCAGTCGTAACCAACATCGTTATAAGGCGGGAAGCGTCCAATGATCAGTGCCGCCTCTTCATTGAAGCGTTGTAGCTGACGTCGCGGATCGTCGAAACCGGCCGCCTTGGAGGGTAGACTGCCGCGCCACAGGGGGGCATCATCCGCCGACGAAACATCCACCACCAGAGTGGACTGGGTGTACTCGCGTACCCGCAGGGGAGCGCGCCAACCAAGCCCGAAATAACCATAACCGCCGTACAGACTGAAAGGATCTTCGTAGACCGCCACCTTGTCGCTGCTCATCAGCTGGACCCGTACCAGAAAGTCGGCCTGATCACGGCTTTCTGCAGGGGTGTAGCGGCCGCGCAACTGGTTGTCGATCGCCTGACGGGCACGTTTGATCTCGAATGGCGATACCGGCCCACTGGCGAGCGGGTCGAGCATGTAGTAGCTGCGTAGATTGGCGAATTTGAACGCGGGATCGTAATCCACCGCCACCGGATTAGAGGCTGCACAGCCGGCAAGCCAGAGCCCCAGGGCGGCGATACAGGCTCCGCGGAATCGGAGCGAGTTAAGTCGGAGTATGTGAAACAGTGAAGCCATAAGTGCTCCCTTCAATGTGGTGAGAGTACCGGCTTCCCTGCCAGATGATTCGATGAGTGTGCGATTTTACCTGTAGATCAGCGCGCCGGCGGCAGGTCTTCGAGCAGATCGCCGACGGTTTTTGAGAGTAGCCGCTGCCGTGCGTTCGCACTCTCGGGGTGTGCAATCAGTTTGGTGGCGCTGCCTCCCCACATTGGAGATCCGTTCAGGGGGCCAATGCCCACCGAGAGTGTAACCCGCGGCGCACCAGTGTTTGAGGGCAATTCTACGACGCCGCGGGTAGCGTTGCTGTCAAACTGGGCATTCCAGCTTTCCTCTGCACTCTCACTGGCAAACTGTTCTTCGATCACCGCGACCTGATAATCCACTACCATATCGGCATTTGCCGGGTTATCCACCTGCACATAGCCACGGTTATTGAGTAACCCACCGACAATATCCCGCAATTCCGTGTCCAGCTCGACCATCTGCGCAGACGAGGCGCCGCTGACATCCGTCAGTGCCTCGGTTCCCCAGGCATAGGTGGAAAACTGCACCGGTCCGGCGGCGGGTTCGATGGTGCTGACCTGGGTAGGGGTACAGGCGGCAAGGCCGACCAACATCAGTAGTAGGGCCATCAGACCGGCCAAGTGAATACGCATCCGTTCATCCTTCTGGTGTATTGCTGTGTATGGATTGCAATGTGTGTGTTGCGGTGACGCCCACGCCTGGCGGCTTGGTCCGGCGTTATTTGAAGTTGTCTTCAAGCGCCGGGTATAACTCTATTTTAGGACTCCACAGCAGCCACTCGGGTTTCGGCTCACCGTAGAGTGGATAATGGCTGCCCGATTCCACCTCAAGCCCCATCTCCGGATTGTTGGGCGTGGCAAAGGCGATACCGCCCGCCAGCAGCGCTTCGGTAGATTCCGTATGTACATCGAGCCCGGTTTTCAGTCCGAAGTTCACATCTACGCCGCTGGCATTCCAGAACACCGAGCGCTCCCGCACCAGGGTGCGGAATTTTGCTTCAATATAGACATAGATATAAACCCGGTCCGCCAGTTCCCCCAGCTGGTAACCCGTGACCTCCCCCACCTGTACCTGGCGGTAGTACACAGGGCTGCCGCGTTTCAGCGAACCGCGCCGGGGCGCGTTCAGAATCACTGTCAGCCCGGGGCGCATCATGGTGTCGGCCAGATCCGGTTCGGGCTTGGACGGCAGTGCGGTGAATTCCGTCTGCGCATCGCCCTCGCCGGGCTCGAGCTCCAGGAAAGGCCCGGTGACCAGGGTATCCAGATGTGCCACGCCATCGAGTCCGACCTTGGGCCCCACCACCCACAAGCGCGTACCGGCACGGGCGAAGTGGCTCTCGCGATGGTACAGGCGGGCGCGGGCACGCACACCATCCAGATTGCGGTTCAACCACATACGATCGATTTCGCCCACCTGCAGGCCGCGATAGCGCAGGGCGCTGCCCACTTTGAGCCCTTCGTCGCCACTCAGATTGATATAGATATTGATCCCCTCTTCCAGCGCCTCGTCGCGAGAATTGTAGAGCGGAAAACTGTCGCCGTTGGAGGCTCGCGTGGAATTCTTGACCATGTAAGGACCTTCATCGAAGGCGATACCACCGCGCAGGATCGACAGTAGCGAATCCGCCTCCACTTCGATGCCCCGCAGGCTGGCGCTGGCGCGCACACCACTGACGTTCCAGAAACGGGTGCTGCTGCTCACCAGATGCGCGTAGGCCGGCTGAATCACTACGTAGACTTCAACCCCTGAACCATCCGGCTTCAGTTCCAGCCCCTGGACCCGGCCCACTTCCAGATGGCGGAAATACACCGAGGCGCCACGCTGCAGGGAACCACTGGTTTTCGCGGTCAACCGTAAATGCAAGCCCGGCACACGGGGATCCTTGGGTGGCGCGCGGGATTCGGCGCTGAAGCTGCGCACGGACCGCTTGCCAGATCGCAGGTCCACTTCGATCCGATTCCCCTTGAGCAGATCATTGACTCCGGAGGTGAAATCCAGCGTGGGCGGCGCCAGCCAGAAGCGGGTGTTTTCGCTCAACAGGTCGTCGGTGATCGGATCCATCAGCACTTCGACTTCCATGCCATCGATATTACTGTTGGCTTTGACCTTACTCACCTCACCTACCTGAATCCCCTGGTAGATCACCTGGGTGGAACCGGGCGTCAGGTTCACACCACGGTCAAAATGCAGGGTGATGGGGATGCCGGCGTCCGCTTCGGCAAAGCTTTCATAGAGTTTGAATTCCGCTCCGTCTTTCGCCAGGGGCGAATGGGCCTGCGCCTTGGGCGTATAGAAACTGACGCCACCTGCGATCAGTGAGGCGAGGGATTCCAGCTCTACTTTGACGCCGCTGATACTGCCCTGAATAGAGATCCCGGAGGTGTTCCAGAAACGGCTGCCGCGGTGTACCAGATGCGCGTGTTCATCCTGGATAAACAGGTCGATCTCTACCTTACTGGCATCCTCCGCGAGGCGGTAATTCACCACCTGCCCCACTTCCAGCTGCCGGTAATACACCGGTGAACCGCGGCTGACCGATGCCAATCGGGGCGACTCCAATGTCACCCGCAGCCCGTCACCACGCACGTGGGTTGGTGGCTCGGGAACGGCGATAAAATGCTTCTTGTGTTCGCCACTGCCAGGCTCCACTGCGATGTAGTTGCCCGACACCAGCGTTTCGAGCCCGCGCACACCGGTGAGGGACACTTCAGGCTTCACCAGCCAGAACTTGCTGCCTTCGGTCAGCAGATAGGATGCACTGCGGTTGAAACTCACTTCCGCCAGAACACCATCAGCACCGCCGAGTTCCACGGCGTCAGGCTTGAGCTGAAAGTCCTCTACGGCGCCGATTTCCACGCCGTTGTATTTAACCGCAGTCTTCCCTTTTACCAGGCCATCCCCGGTAGAGAACAGAATCGTGGCGTGGATATCCCCCTGGGTAAAATCGCGATACAGCAGCCAGGCGGCGATCAGCGCGGCGATCAGGGGCAACAACCACACCAGGGACAGGCCGCGGCTACGGCGCGCCACGCCCTCTGGCAGGCTCTCCCGATCCACTTGCGGTTCACTCAT